>CAYWKM010000007.1:0-41409 GCA_964459165.1 uncultured Clostridia bacterium | reverse complement strand
CGACCACGTCGGTAAGTTTGGGCTTGACGGTTTCCGTCGCTCAGATTCAGGGCACAAAAGCCTAAAATTTTTATTTCCTCACCAAACCGTGACGGAGCGGTCGTTTCCCTTTCATGTTTTTGAACGCCCGCAACATTCCGTCGTGCAGCGGAAAGAAAAGGTTTGCCTACTCCAATTCCCTTTTCGCCGCCATTGGCTACCTCTCCCTGTGAAAACGGGGAGAGGTATTTTCGTTTACCAAAAGCAAGCCGACGGGATTGTCCCCATCGGCTTTTCCGTCCCCGATTTTATGAAAGATGGAATCAATCCAAGAGAGGTATCTATAAAGAAGTTCGGCGGAAATATAATCAATATCATGATGATATACAAGGCAGGGTATGATGCTTTGCGTTCCCGTTCCAAAACCGACAAGAAAGAGCGCGAAAAAGTCCAAAACGAAAGAAAAACGCGACCAAGCGGCGTAACTAAAAACGGTTACGTCGTTTTTTTGTTCTATCCCTATGGCGCAAACAGAATGAAGAAGGACGGAGCGGTTCGTCGCTCCGTTGGGCGAAGGACAACGGGCTGTCTTTATGAAAGGGATCGTCGTTTTTTAACGGGAACGGAGTCGATTTTTCTTGACATTTAAAAAATTCTATGGTATAACCATTAAATCGATTATGAAAATCGGGAGGGGGGAGGATTTTTCGGAGTTTTTATATATGAACGCTTTTTCTTACGGATTTAAAAAATTTTGGTGGAAGAGAATGCCTCTCGCCGTCTTGGGCTATCTGTGCAGCACGATCGCCGTTATCAGCGATCTGCTCATTCCCTTTCTCGGAGCGGATATCGTCAATTATTATTTTGTCGGAACGGAAGTAAACGATCGCTTTTTCGGCTTTTTATTCGAGAACGCGGCGAATCAGACGGCGTTGGAGCTTTTTTTCCGCCTTGCGATCGTCTTTGCCGTCCTCGTCGTGGTTCGAATCGTATTCATCTATATCAAAAACGTATCCCTGCAATGGAACGGGCTCGATATGGAAAACGAGATGCGCAGGATCACCTATAAAAAATTGATGGAGCTCGACGGTCAGACGCTTTCCGCCTACAATACGGGCGAATTGCTCACCGTCATGAACCGCGATACCGTCATGTCGAAAGAGATGTACTCGAGGAATATCCTCAACTATTACGACAGCGTCGTGGCTATCGTCATCGCCTGTATCTTTCTCTCATCGATCAACCCGTGGTTTCTTCTCATCCCCGTCGTCGTCGCGCCCGTCTATATCGTCGCGCTCGTAAAGTATGTCAGAAAAATACATAAGATTTTCTCGAAAATGAGAAATCTCTTCTCTGAACTCAATCTCGCCGTGCAGGAAAATATTCATGCGGTAAGATTGGTTCGCTCTTTTTCCAACGAGCAGCTCGAAAGAGACAAGTTTGAAAAGGCGAACTTCAATCTTCGCAACTGTTATTTTGAATTTGATAAAACCTCGGCGAAGTATAACTCGCTGTTTGAATTTTTTATGCAGACGGCGTATGCCGTTACCATCGCCATCGGCGCGTTTCTCGTTTTGGGCGCCTACATCGACATCGGCTACCTGAGCGCGGCGACCGCTTACGTCCTCAGAATTTTAAAGCAGATTTCCACGATCAGTCAGACGACGGGCAATATGCAAAGGCAATATGTCTCCATGCAGCGTCTCCAAAAATTTATGGAGACGGAAAGCAAAATAGAGGATTACGGAGAAGCGGCTATCTATTCCGCTCGCCCTCATATCAGGGTGGAAAACGTGAACCTTACCCTTTCGGAAAAACAGGTCTTGAAAAATATCACGCTCGATATCCCCTTCGGCAAGAAGATTGGCGTGATGGGGGGAACGGGCAGCGGCAAGACCGTGCTTTTGAAATCTTTCGCCCGAATCTTCGACGTGACGAGCGGAGAAATCACCGTCGACGGCAAAAACATCAAAGATATGCGGCTCGAAGATTTGCGGAACGAATTTGCTTACGTTTTTCAGGACGTATTTCTCTTTTCGCACACGATCGATGCGAACATCGCCTTTTATAACGATAAGGCGGAGATGAGCGAAGTCGAGGAGGCCGCCTCTATCGCGCAGGCAACAAATTTTATCGAAAAACTGGACGAGGGATTTCAGACGGTCATCGGCGAGAGGGGACTCGGCATTTCCGGCGGTCAAAAGCAGCGTATCTCTATCGCGAGGGCGCTCATGAAAAACGCTCCCGTGCTCATTCTCGACGACGCTTCCTCCGCCCTCGATATGGCGACGGAAAAGAGGGTTCTCGAAGGAATCAAGGAAAAATATCCCGAGCATTCCATGCTGATCGCGGCGCATCGCGTTTCGTCGGTCGCCGATTGCGACGAGATTATTTATATGCAGGACGGAGAAATCGTCGAAAGGGGAACGTTGAGCGAGCTCGTCGCGTTAAACGGCAGATTCGCCGCTATTTATAAGTTGCAGACCTCCGACGGACAATTCGACGACTCTTCTTACGGCGCTTCCGAAATCGAGAAAGAAGGGGGGACTCTCTGATGCAAAGAAATACTTACTATATCGATGAAAAGGTCGAGGAGGAAAAGCTCGATTTAAAGCAATTGAGGCGGTTGATCCGCTATGCGTTGCCATATAAAAAGACCTTTCTTCTCGTCTTTTCTCTTCTCGTCGTCGGCTCGGTCGTGTCCCTGATTCCGAACCTCCTTTTGCGTTACATCATTAACGATATCCTCTCCGTCTCCGATCCCGATATGGCGAAGCTCTGGCTCACGATCGGCGGATTTATCATTTTAGCCGTGTTGCAGGGACTTATTCCTTATTTATATAAGAGCAAGCTCGGCATATTGGGCGATACGATCGTCGCGGATATGCGAACGGAAATCTTTGATCGGTTGCAAAAGCTTCCCTTTGAATATTACGACACTCGTCCTGCGGGGAAAATTTCGATCAGGGTCACCGATTATATCGAAGAAGTCAGCGATTTTTTCTCCGGTTATATGATGAATTTTATCGTTTCCGTCTTACAGATCGTCATCGTAACGGTGTGTATGATCGCGATAAGTCCGGCTCTTACGCTGGTCATCTATGCGGCGATTCTTCCTCTCACGATATGTATTTTTATCATCAAACGCTCCCTGCGCAGACTTTTTCGCTATCACAGAGCAAAGAACTCTAACCGCTCGGCGTTCGTCGTCGAGTCCATTCAGGGAGAAAAGATCATTAAGAACTACAACCGCAGCGCGTATAACGGGGAGATTTATTACGACCTGCAAAAGAGCTCCGCAAACACCTGGATGAAAATCGTAAGGCGCAACGAATTAAACACCCCCGTCGTCGAATTTTTCTGGAATTTCGGAACGATCATGATTTACTTCGTCTCGATCCTCCTCATTTCCAAAGGGGTTGTGGGGATCGACGCGGGCACGGTTATCCTGTTCATCAATTATATGAATTTCTGCTCCACGCCGTTTACGCAGATCTCCGCCATCATTCAGTCGCTCGCGCAGGTCTCCGCGAACCTCGAACGCATCTTTGAAACGATCGACACTCCCTGCATCATCGACGACAAGCCGGACGCGATCGAGCTTAAAAACACGCAGGGAGTCATCGATTTTGACGACGTTACGTTCGGCTACGAGCAGGGCGTTACCGTGCTCGAACACCTGAATCTTCACGTGAAGCACGGCGAGATGATCGCGCTCGTCGGTCCTACCGGCGCAGGCAAGACGACGATCATCAATCTGCTCACCCGTTTTTACGACGTGGACGAGGGAAGCGTAAAGGTGGACGGTCATGACGTAAGAAACATCACGCTTCATTCTCTTCGCCGCGAAGTGGGCGTTCTCATGCAGGATCCGTTTATTTTTAAGGGAACGATCATGGAAAATATCCGCTACGGAAAGCCCGACGCCACCGACGAAGAATGCATCGCCGCCGCAAAGGTCATTTATGCGGACAGGGTTGCGAAACGTTTTGCCGACGGCTATTACCACGAAGTGGAGGAAAACGGGGACGGCCTTTCCTCGGGAGAAAAGCAGCTGATCTCCTTTGCTCGAATCGTATTAAAGAATCCTTCCGTCATCATTCTCGACGAAGCGACCTCTTCCATCGATTCCGAAACGGAACAGCTGATTCAGAAAGCGCTCGATCTCGTATTAAAGGACAAGACCTCCTTTGTCGTCGCGCACCGCTTATCGACGATAAGGAAGGCGGATCGTATTCTCTATATTGCGAATAAAGGCATTGCGGAGGAGGGCTCTCACGACGAGCTGATCGCCAAGAAGGGCTACTATTATCGTTTGAATATGCGAAAATCGTAGCCTCCGGCGCGAGGCCGCCGACGGCTTTCTTTTTCATCGAGAATTTGGTTGCGGAGCGGAGCGTCCGTTCCAACGTCGTTTTTTTCGAGACGGCGGAAAGCAGAGGGAAAAATGGATTTGACGATCGAAGGAGAATTATCTGAATTTTTACGCGGCAGCGCGTATATCGATTTCGAAGAGAGGGGCGTAAAGAGCAAGGCGGAGGAGCTTAAAGCTTTGAGCTCCGATGAAATAGATTTGATCGATCGCGCTTTCCGTTTTGTGCGCGATGAAGTCAAGCATTCATGGGACGCGCAGGATAAAAGGGCGACGGCGAAAGCGTCCGAGGTACTGAGGGAGGGCGTGGGAATCTGTTGGGCAAAGTCGAATCTGCTCGCCGCGCTGCTGCGCGCGAATCACATTCCCGCCGGAATCTGCTATCAAAAGCTTCCCTTCCGAAAAAGCGAAAAGCATTCGTTTTGCATTCACGCGTTGAACGCCGTCTACATTCCGTCGCTGAAAATTTGGCGTCGGGTAGACGCAAGGGGGAATAAGGCGGGCGTCAACGCACAGTTCGATATCGAAAAGGAAAAGCTCGCGTTTCCCGTTCGGACGGAAGAGGGGGCGATCGATTATAAAATCGTTTATCCGGAACAGCCCGAATTTTTGATGAATATTTTGAAAAACGGGAAAAATATGCTTGAAATTTATTTGAACGATATGCCGGAAGAACTGTAAGACGACGGAATTTCTTTTATACCGATAGGGCGGGGAAAACCGACTCCTTCCGCACCGACGGGAAATGGACGCGAAATATGCGCGCAGCCTGAATCGCGCGGGAATGTATTTTCGTCCTATCGCTTTTTTTCGCTTCTCTTCGAGCCGATCGGCGTGATCGCGCGAGGCGTTTGAGAACGCTGCGGCCGTTGAAGAGGGAGGAAACGCGCAAAAAAATACGGGAAAAAAACAAAAAAAACTCATTCAACTTTCTTGACTTATTTCCCTTAATTTAGTATAATAGCGTAGTAAAAATAAACGCCTTGGCAAAGGAGGGTAGTGAAAATATGTCTACTATTATCGTAAACGAACACGAAAGCGTGGAAAACGCGTTGCGTCGTTTTAAGAGAAAGTGTTCCCGCGACGGTATCATCGGAGATCTCAGAAAAAAAGAGTTTTATGAAAAACCTTCCGTAAGAAGAAAGAAGAAGTCCGAAGCCGCGAGAAAAAGAAATAAGAATTAATCGAGAAAACAAAAGCCTGTTAATACGTCGACAGGCTTTTTTCTTTTATCTGTTTGTAGTTTTTTGTCGAAAAATAGAACAATCGGAGGATAATCCATGGAAAAATCTTTTAAAACGCTCGCGCGCGACGCCAAAAAGAGGATTAAAAGCGGCTTTTGGGAAAATTCTAAAGACGATCTGAAAGAATTTGTTTCTCTTGCGGAAAAGAGCGGATTGAATACGAGCAAAGTGGAAAGATATTATACCGGTAAGATAAGCGATTCCATCAAGGGGGAAAGAGATAAACAGGACGAGGAGTTTTACGAAAAGGTGAAGCAGCTGTTGCTGAAAGAGGGAGAGGTAAGCGACGCGATCGGCCGCCTTACAGACAGAGAGCGGTATCAGTCGTTGTCGTTTGAAGAACGTCAGCGCTATACGCTGGAGCTTTCCGAAAAATATCTGCGCGCGCTCGAACGGTTTAAAAAGGAGTGCGAATTCGATCTTCACAAATAAAATCTTTGCTTGCAAAAGAGGAGCGCGTATGATATAATATAGCGAGAAAGGAAATTTCGACAGATTTTTCTAAGCCGCGTATCCTTTCGTTTGAAGAAGGCGGCCGCTTTACCGTATTTTAACGAAGATCTAATCCAGATGAATACTATTTTAGAACAGCTTAATCCCGAACAATTGAAGCCCGTGCTCGAAACGGAGGGCGCAACGCTTGTGCTCGCCGGCGCGGGCAGCGGAAAGACGAGGGTTCTCACTTCGAGAATCGCCTATCTCATTGAAGAAAAGGGCGTCCTGCCCTCGTCGATTCTCGCCATTACATTCACCAATAAGGCGGCGAACGAAATGAAGGAACGCATCGCCGCCGTTACCGATTCGTCCGGCATGTGGGTGTGTACGATTCACAGTATGTGCGTGAGGATTTTAAGAGAATTTTCCGATCGCATCGGTTTGAATCCGAATTTTTCCATTTATTCCGAAGCGGAAAAGACGAACGTCGTCAAGCAGTCTTTTTTGCAGAGCGGATACGACGACGATAAGCTTTTAAAGAACGTCAAGTGGCATATCGGCAACGCAAAGATGCTCGGTCTTTCGCCCGAAGAATACAAAAAAGAATATTCTTACGATCGCAATATCGACGAAATCGTAAAGGTTTACGCAGCCTATAACGATCATTTGAGAAAGAATCAGGCGCTCGATTTCGACGACCTTCTCTTGGAGGCGCGGAAGCTGCTGCTTCGAAACGACGAAGCGCGCGATTATCTCGCAGGAAGATTCCGTTATATCCTCGTGGACGAATTTCAAGATACCAACGGCGTGCAGTTCGATATCATAAAGGCGTTGGCTTCCGTGCATAAAAATCTGTTTGTCGTAGGCGACGACGACCAGTCCATTTACGGTTGGAGAGGGGCGAAAATCGAAAATATCCTCAATTTCGAGAAGACCTTCCCCGACGCAAAGACGTTTAAGCTCGAACAGAATTACCGCTCGACCAAAGCGATATTGAACCTTGCCAACGCCGTCATACGGCATAACGGAAAGCGAAAAAGCAAGACGCTTTGGACGCAGAACGACGACGGCAGCGACGTGGAATATTATGAAGCCGACAACGAAACCGACGAGGCGTTATATACGGTGAAGAACATTGCCCGCATGGTAAATCAAGGGGCAAAATTTTCCGATTTTGCCGTTCTCATGCGAATCAACGCCCTCACGCGCTCTTACGAACAGGAATTTGCCAAGTACGGAATCCCCTATAAGGTGTTCGGAGGCTTTAAATTCTTCGAGAGAAAGGAAATCAAAGATCTCTTGGCTTATTTAAGAATCGTCAACAATCCTTTTGACAGCGAGGCGATTATAAGGGTCGTCAATTTCCCTCGCAGGGGAATCGGGGATAAAACGATCAAGGTTTTACAGGAATACGCCGATGCGAACGAGCTGTCCGTGTACGACGCTTTTCTCGATTTGGACGAGCTTCCCTTAAACGCCGGAACGAAAGCCAAACTGAGCGCTTTTGCCGATCTGATGAAAGATCTCATATTGAAAAGTCAGGAACTTTCCGTCGAGGAGCTCGTCAAATACCTTATCGAGACGACGAAGATGAAAGAGGTCTATTCGGACAACTCCGACGAGAGCCTGACGAAACGCGCCAACATCGACGAATTTGTCAATTCGATCGAAGAGTTCGCCCGCCTCAACGAGGGCGCGACCCTTGCCGACTACCTCAATCAGGTGACGCTGAGCTCGGATACCGACGAAATGGACGATAGCGAATACGTCGCGCTCGCCACCATTCACTCCGTTAAAGGGCTCGAATTCAAGGATGTGTTTATCTGCGGGCTGGAAGAAAACATCATGCCGACTTCCCGCGCGTTCGACGACAAGGATTCTATGGAGGAGGAGCGCCGTCTGATGTACGTCGCTATCACCCGCGCAAAGGAAAGGCTCTGGCTCACCCGTTCGAAAAGTCGTTATCTTTACGGCAAAAGGGAGCCCACCGTAAGGTCGGAATTCCTCGACGAGGTTTCCGATCTGCTGAATATCCGAAGGAGCGCCCCCGCGTACAGACGCTATCAGGGCGACGGCGACTACGGCGGAGGATACGGCTCTTACGAAGAAGATCGCGACGGTTCTCGCGGAAGCTCTTACGAGGGCGTCAGACGGCGTTCCTATTCCTCATACGAAAGCGGAAATTCATACTCTTCCTCTTACGGAGCCTCCTCCTATACCCGTCGCTCGGACGATTATGGGGGACGCAATTCTTTCGGATCGGGCAGGAGCGGTTCCGTTTACGGGATCGGTCGCGAGAGGGAAGCGTCAAAGCCTTCGTCGAAGGGCTTTTCGCGAGCGTCGGTCGGCGGATCGAGCCGGAGCGCGGGCGCGCCGAAAACGGTAAACGACGCGAGCGCGTTTTCCGTGGGCGTAAAAGTAAAACATGCAAAATTCGGGGCGGGCGTCGTCACGGCGACGAGCGGAAGCGCAAAAAATCTTATCATCGACGTAAAATTCGATACCGTCGGCGTAAAAAAGCTCTCCGCTTCCCTCGCGCCCCTCACGATTATAGGATAGTATATGGACAGACAAAGAGAATTAACGGATATTTTAAATCGATGGGCGTACGAGTATTACGTGCTCGACAATCCCTCCGTTTCCGATCGGGAATACGATCGGCTGTACGACGAATTGAAGGAGCTCGAAAGGATCAACGGCGAAGCGTATTTCGATTCTCCGACTCGTCGAGTGGGCGGAGAACCGATCAAGGAGTTCGCCCGCCATACGCATATCGAACGGCTCTATTCTCTCGATAAAAGCGTCAACGACGACGAGCTTTCCGCCTTTTTCACTCGCGTGCGGAAGGTTTGCG
Organism: uncultured Clostridia bacterium; assembly: GCA_964459165.1. Lineage (GTDB taxonomy): Bacteria > Bacillota > Clostridia > Christensenellales > Borkfalkiaceae > RGIG4074. The sequence continues at coordinate 32,525 of CAYWKM010000007.1, read as the reverse complement.
GTCAGGTGGAATATACCGTGGAATACAAATTCGACGGACTCACTTGTTGTCTCACTTATGAAGACGGAAAATTCGTTCGAGCCGCCACGCGCGGCAACGGCGTCGTCGGAGAGGACGTCACGGCGCAGGTTCTGACGATCAAAAGCTTTCCTCTGACGATTTCCTATAAGGGAACGCTCGAGGTGCGCGGAGAAGCGGTCATTCGTCTTTCCGTGTTGGAAAAATATAACGAGACGGCGGCGGAGCCTTTGAAGAACGCTCGCAACGCGGCGGCGGGAGCGATCAGAAATCTCGATCCGAAGGTAACGGAAGCGAGAAAGCCGGAAATCCTGTTCTACGATATCAATTATATGTCGGAGGGCGAGCCGCTCTCCCAAAAAGAGGGGCTTGAATTTTTAAGGCGAGAGGGCTTCAAGACGTACGACTTTTTCAAAGTCTGTAAAACGGAAGAGGAAGTCAAGGACGCGATCGACGAAATCGAAATCAACCGAAAGAAGATAGACGTTCTCACCGACGGAGCCGTCGTCAAAGTAAACGACGTCGCTTCCAGAAATAAAATGGGATATACCGATAAATTTCCCCGTTGGGCGATGGCGTATAAGTTTGAAGCCGAAGAGAGGGAAACGAGGGTAAGGGACGTCGTATGGCAGGTGGGCAGAACGGGCAAGCTGACGCCGCTCGCCTATCTCGACCCCGTGGAGCTCGGCGGCGCAACGGTGAAAAAAGCCACGCTCAACAGCTTTGGCGACATTCAAAGAAAGGACGTAAAGATTGGGTCGAAGGTGCTCATTCGTCGCGCGAACGAAGTGATTCCCGAAATTCTCGGCGCGGTCGAACACATCGACGGGAGTTTCGATATCGAAAAGCCGACGGTCTGTCCCGCTTGCGGAAGTCCTCTGCTCGAAATCGGCGCGCATATCTTTTGCCCGAATAACGATTGTAAGCCGAGACTCGTGGAAAAATTTTCTCACTTTGCGAGCAAGGACGGCATGGATATCGACGGCTTCTCCGAAATGACCGCTTCCCTCCTTCTCGAGGAAAAAAAGATAAAAAATTTTTCCGACCTGTATCGGCTGAAAAAAGAGGATCTCCTCTCCCTGAACGGATTTAAAGAAAAGAAGGCGGAAAATTTATTGAAGGCCATAGAGAAAAGCAAAGACATTCCTTTGAGCCGCTTCATTTTCGCCGTCGGCGTCGACGGAATCGGAAAGGTCGCCGCCAAAGATCTCGCGTCGTATTGCGGGAGCATGGAAAAGCTTGAAAGCGTAACGGCGGAGGAGCTTTTAACGCTCGAAAATATCGGCGAAGTCACCGCGAAGAACGTCGAGGATTTCTTCCGACGCGAGGAGAATCTCAACGAAATAAGCGCATTGTTTTCGCTCGGCGTAAGACCTTACGTCGAAGGCAAGAGATCGGACGGCGTTTTTACGGGAGAAAGCGTGGTTCTTACGGGTACGCTGAGGAAATATAAACGCAGCGAGGCGCAAAAGCTCATCGAGGAACGAGGAGGCGTTTGCCAAAGCGCGGTCACAGGCAAGACCACGTTAGTCGTCGCGGGGGAAGCCGCAGGCAGCAAGCTGGAAAAGGCGAAAAAATTGAAGATTCGCGTCGTTTCCGAAGAGGAATTCGACGATCTGTTGAGCCAATAAACGACGAGCGGGCTGTTTTTGCGGTCCGCTGTAATTTTTTTCACAAAAATGAAAAATACACTTGAATTTCTTTCGTCGTTCTGTTATACTTGTAAGGTATACTAAGGGATAGAATAAGGAGCGGGAGGGAAACGGCGATGTTGAGCATGACCGGTTACGGGAAAGGCGAATATAAAAACGGAGGAATCGAGCTTTCCGTCGAAATCAAAACGGTAAATAATCGTTATCTCGACGTAAGCGTAAAAGCCCCCAAATTGTTCGCTTCTTGCGAGGACGTCGTTCGTTCGCGCATACGCGAAAAGATCACGAGAGGGCGTCTCGACGTGTTTATCAATCTTACGGACAAGAGAGAAAAGCAGAAGACGATGTACGTGGATCTTGCAAGGGCTTCCGCATACCTTCAGGCAGTCGGAACGCTGAAAGAAAGGTTTCCCGATCTTTTAAACGACGTCGCCGTCGGCGCTCTTTTGAAATATCCCGATATTCTGAAAGAGGAAGAGAACGGTTCTCTCGACAACGAGCTTTTGACGGCTCTTTATTCCGCCCTCGATACCGCGCTTTTAAAGCTCAACGAAATGAGGAAGGCGGAGGGAGAGAAACTCAAAAAAGATATGCTTTCGCGTATGCGGACGATCGAAGAACTCGTCGTTCGAATTTCGGAGCGCGCGCCGCTGGTAGTCGAAAATTATAGAATCAGATTAAAGGAGCGGATGGAAAGCTATTTAAAAGAGATCCCCGTGGACGAGGCGAAGCTCTTAAACGAAGTCGCCGTCTTTGCGGACAAAAGCAATATCGACGAGGAACTCACCCGCCTTCGATCGCACATCGCGCAGTTTCGCGATATTTCCGAATGCGAAATCGTGGGAAGACAGTTGGATTTCCTCGTGCAGGAATTTAACCGCGAGACGAATACCGTCTGTTCCAAAAGCAACGACCTTGGGATTACGCAGATCGGCTTGAATTTAAAGAACGAAATCGAGAAGGTGAGGGAGCAGGTTCAGAACCTCGAATAAGACGTATGAAAAACATTCTTATCGCAATATCCGGTCCGTCCGGCGTAGGCAAGGGCACGCTTGTGGAAAGAATTCTCGCTCATAACGAGGACGTCGCGTTATCCGTTTCCTGTACGACGAGGCAACCCCGCGCGGGCGAAGTAAACGGGAAGGATTATTTTTTTATCACGAAAGAAGAATTTTTAAAAAAGATAAAAGAGAACGATTTTTTGGAATACGACGAACATTTCGGAAATTTTTACGGCACGCCGAAATCTTTCGTGGAGGCGACGCTCAAAGAAAAATCCGTTCTTCTCGAAATCGACGTAAAGGGCGCGTTAAACGCAAAGCGTTTGATTCCCGAAGCCGTCCTCGTCATGGTGGTTCCTCCCTCTTTGGAGGAATTGCGGAAAAGGCTTTCCGGCAGAGGGACGGAAACGGAAGAAGAAATCCGAAGGCGCGTCGCCCGCATGGAATACGAGCTCTCTTTTCGGAACGAATACGATTATGTCGTCGTCAACGACGACTTAGACGCCGCGGAGAAAAGAATTGCGGATATCATCCGCAGCGAAAAAGAGGAGATATAAAGTTTTAAGGAGATATAGATTATGGTAAACGATCCTAATGTAGACGATTTGATTGAGAAGCTGGGAGAAGTCGAGGGCGGCGAACCCGTATCCAAATACGCATTGTGCGTCATTACCGCCAAGCGCGCCAGACAGATTATCGAACGCGAGCACAACGGCTCGGCGAATACGATTCCTCCCAAAGAGAAAGAGGTCGTCGTCGCCTGCAAGGAGATTATGGAAGGCAAAATTACTTATACAAAGGACTGATTGAAAACCTTAAAGGCATGAAAGGCGGGAGAGATGCAGCGCGTCGCTCTGCCTCATGCTTTTCCTTAACGCCCCGATAGCCGAACGTTTCGGGGTTTCGTTTTTTTATGGTGGGGCATGGTAGCGGAAGTTATTGTCGATATCGCGCACAGCGACGTGGATAAAATATTTGAATATTCCTGCGACGAGGAAGCACGAGAGGGTAGCCGCGTAAAAGTTCCCTTCGGAAACACGTTCGTCACGGGCTTCGTCGTCGGAATGAAAGAGCATTCGACCTATGACGAGAGCAAATTAAAGAGCATCGCCGAGGTTTACGATGGAATTCCCGCCATAAACGAGGAGTGTTTGTCTCTCGCGAAATACATCTCTTCGCGGTATTGCGCGCCCATGGCGCTTGCGCTGCGGCTCTTTCTTCCCGCGGAAATGCGTACCGGCAAGGTAAAAGAAATTTTCCGCAGAATGGCGAGCGTCGCGGACGAAAACGCCGTGTTTTTAAAATCGGCGAAGACACAGCGGGCGATTTACGAATATTTAAAGGAAAACGGCAAATGCGAATGTTCTTTTTTGAGTGAAAAGTTTTCCGCTTCCGCTCTGTCCGCGCTCGAAAAGAAAGGGATCGTTCGGGTGGAACGCGAGCGGAAACAGCGTTCCCCTTATCGGGAAATCGCATCGGAAAAGCAGAATCATACGCTTACGCCCGATCAGCTCTTTGCGTTGAAATCGATCGAATCCTCTGAAAAGACCGTTCAGCTCCTTCACGGCGTAACGGGGAGCGGAAAGACGGAGGTTTATTTAAGTTGCATCGCGGAGCAATTGAAAAAGGGCAGAACCGCCGTTTTTCTCGTTCCGGAAATTTCTTTAACGCCTCAAATGCTCTTTCAGCTTCGCGCCCGCTTCGGCTCGGACGCGGCGATTCTGCATAGCGGTTTGTCTGCGGGAGAACGCTACGACGAGTGGCAGCGCCTCCGTACGGGGCAGGCGAAGATAGCGATCGGCGCGCGCAGCGCAATCTTCGCTCCTCTCGAAAATATCGGAGTCATCGTCGTCGACGAGGAACACGATTCCAGCTATATCAGCGAATCCGCTCCGCGCTACACGACCTTCGATATCGCCTACCAAAGGGCGTTGTATAATCGATGCAAGCTCGTCCTCGGCAGCGCGACCCCCTCGGTGGAAACGTATCTGAAAGCGAAGGAAGGGGAATTTAATTTAATTAAGCTTACCAAGCGAATCAACGAAAGGGAGTTGCCCGAAATCGTCGTTTCGGACATGAGGCGCGAGGTTCGCCGAGGCAACAACACCGCTTTTTCTTTCGCTCTGCGCGATCGGCTGGAAGAATGTATGGAAAACGGAAATCAGGCGATCTTGTTTTTAAATCGCAGGGGATATTCGCAATCCGTCGTCTGTACCGAATGCGGATACGTCGCCAAATGCGAACAGTGCGATATCGCGCTCACTTATCACAGTGAAGAAAACTGTTTAAAGTGTCATTATTGCGGAACCAAATACCGTATGCTGACCGCTTGTCCCGAATGCGGCGGTCTGAGGCTCAACTATTACGGCACGGGCACGCAAAAAATTGCGGCGGAATTAAAAAAGATATATCCGTCCGCCCGTATTCTCCGCATGGACAACGATACGACTTCGGGCAAAGAGGGGCATTATCGGATCCTTAAAGAATTTGCTTCTCATAACGCCGATATTCTGATCGGCACGCAGATGATTGCCAAGGGACACGATTTTCCCTCCGTCACGCTGGTGGGGATTCTCGACGCCGACATGAGCCTGCATTTTTCCGATTATCGCAGCGGCGAACGCACCTTTCAGCTCATCACGCAGGTGTCGGGGCGCAGCGGCAGAGGGAAAGAGCGGGGACAGGTCGTCTTGCAGACGTACGACCCCGATAACAACGTCCTTCAATATGCGATCCGATACGATTACGAGGGGTTCTTTGAAAATGAAATCGCCCTTCGCAAGGCGGCTTGCTTTCCTCCTTACGCGCTCATCGTGCGCGTCATGGTTACGGGCGAAGAGGAAGAAAAGTGCGTGGAAGCTTTAAAAAGGGTTTATTTCGCCCTCGAAAGGATTTATAAGCAGAATAGCGGGGAGTTTATGTTTTTCAATAAAATGCGCGCTCCGATCAAGCGAATACAGAACAAAGAGCGCTATCAGGTGCTCATGCGGCTGAAGGACGATCGGTTGTTAAAGGAAATTTACGCCGTCGCGGCGGAGAATAAGGATAAGGACGTCCTCGTTTACGTAGAGGAAAATCCGAGCAATTTAACTTAAAGGAGAGAGAAGATTTATGGCGATCAGAAACGTGGTTCAGGTGGGAGACGACGTGTTGAGAAAGAAATGTTATCCCGTCGAAGTATTTGACGAAAAGCTCGGCGAGCTTTTGGACGATATGAAGGACACCTTGAAAAAGGAAGAGGGAGCGGGACTCGCCGCGCCGCAGGTCGGCGTTCTGCGCCGCGTCGTCATCTGCGACGTGGAGGAAGGATTGTTCGAGTTGATCAATCCCCGTTTTCTCTCTCAAAGGGGGGAGCAAAGCGGCTACGAGGGCTGTCTTTCCGTTAGGGGAAAGAGGGGCGTCGTCAGTCGTCCCGCCAAGGTAAAAATCGCCTATCAGGACAGAAAGGGAGAGGCTCACACCCTCGTTGCCCGCGGGTTCTTCGCAAGGTGTATTTGTCATGAGCTCGATCATCTCGACGGCATTCTCTATATCGATAAGGCGGTAAAGGTCGAAAACGAATGATTCGAGGGGGGATTCAAAGAGAAGGATGAGTATGAAAATTATTTTCGCGGGTACGCCGCTGTTTGCGGTCGAGCCGCTTAAACAAATCGTAAAAGCGGGATACGACGTCGTCGCCGTCGTCACACAGCCGGATAAGCCGCAGGGCAGAAAGGGAATCATCGCTCCCTCGTCGGTCGCCAAGGCGGCGGAGGAGCTCGAGATTCCCGTCTATAAATTTGAAAAGATCGGAAGCTGCGTTCAACAGCTCGAAGAAATCGGAGCCGATCTTATGGTCACTTGCGCATACGGTCAGATTCTCACGCGGGAAGTCCTCGATTGCTTTAAGGGGGGCGTATGGAATATTCACGCGAGTCTGTTGCCAAAGTATCGCGGCGCCGCGCCCATTCAATGGTGCGTCGTGAACGGGGAAAAATATACGGGCGTGACGATCATGAAGACGGATATCGGACTCGACACGGGGGATATTTTGCTCGTCAAGCGCACAGAGATCGGCGAGCAAGAGACGAGCGGAGAGCTCGCCGAACGTCTCTCTCGGCTCGGAGCGCAGGCGATTGTCGAAGCGCTCGGGTATATCGGGAAGGGCGACCTTCGGCTGATGTTGCAGGATCCTTACCGTGCCACTACGGTCAAAAAAATTTCGCGCGAACAGGCAAAAATCGATTTCAGCGCTTCCGCAAAGCAAATCGTCGATAAAGTGAGGGGCATGAATCCCGAGCCCGTGGCTTTCGCCCTCCTCGACGGGAAGCCTTTGAATATTTTTCGTGCGGAGATCGTCGAAGCGAAGGAGACTGCGGAGGCGGGCGTCGTCGTCGGAGATTCTCCCAAAGAAGGATTGATCGTCTCTTGCGGCGAAGGGGCGGTCAGGCTCGTCGAGGTGCAGACGGCGGGAGGAAAACGAATGAAGGGGAGCGATCTGCTCAACGGAAGAAAAATCAAAAAGGGGCAACGCTTTGGCTTCTAATCCCATTTACGATCCTTATCTCATTCTGACGAAGGTCTATTCGGAGGGCGCGTATTTAAAGCAGGCGGTCGCCGATACGGATATCGAAGAGATCAATCGTTCCCGCACGGTCAAAATCGTTTACGGCGTTCTTGAAAACGATCGGTACCTCTCTTTTTGTATCAAGCGTTATGCGCCGAAATCGCCGAAACTCGCCGTGAGAATCCTTCTTAAAATTTCTCTGTATCTGCTCCTTTTTATGGGCAAGCCGAAGTATATGGTAACGGACAACGCGGTGGAACTCTGCAAAAAACTCGGAAAGGGGGGCGTAAGCGGCTTCGTCAACGCTTTTTTGCGTAAATTCGACGAAAAGGAAATTCTTCTTCCCAAAGGGGAAGAGGGACTTGCCGTAAAGTACAGTTTCCCGTTGTTTGCAGTCGAAAGGATTAAAGAGGAATACGGCGAACGCGCCGAAAGTATTTTATCCGCTTCTTCCTGCGGCGTCGCCGTACGCTTTCAGAGGAACGAAGAAAAATATCTTTCAAGGGAGCATATCGCTACGCCGTTTCCGCACGTGTATATCTTTAAAAATTTTTCGCGGGAGAAAGGATTTTTCGAAGGGGATTATACGTTTCAGTCCGTCGGCTCGGCGGCGATTTGTTCCGTTGTGGAACCGTGCGACGAATTGCTCGACGCTTGCGCGGCGCCGGGCGGGAAGTCCGTTCTGCTCGCCGAAAAATGCAAGAGCGTCACGGCGACCGAGCTTCACGAGCATCGCGTCGAACTGATCGCGCAATATAAGGAACGCATGGGCGCGGAGAACGTAACGGAAAGACAGGCGGACAGCACGGTTTTTTTTGCGGACTTTGAGAATCGATTCGACGGCGTATTGTGCGACGTTCCCTGCTCGGGCTTCGGTACGGTTTCGGAAAATCCGGATATCAAATTAAACGAGGATAAAACGGCGGCTCTGCATGGCGTGCAGCTCGCCATTCTCGGCAATTGCGCAAGGTACGTAAAAAAGGGCGGTCGTCTGTACTATTCCACTTGTTCCCTCTTCCGTTGTGAAAACGACGACGTTGTCGCAACGTTTTTGGCGGAGCATGAGGAATTTTCCGTCGAGCGAGCGAATTGTCCGCTCGATCACGTCGAGACGAAATTCGGCCTGCAGTTTTTGCCGGATACGGCGTTCGGAGCGGGCTTTTACGTGTGTAAAATGAAAAGAAATTAGCGTGAAAAATACAAAATATGCGGCTGTATTTTTCATTCCCTATTTGTGCCTTAACCGCACGGAATGGTGATTAACATGAAAGAAATTATTCAGGACTTGTCCTATACGGAAATACAGTCGCTCGTTCTTGAAACGGGCGAAAAAAAGTTTCGGGCGAAACAGCTTTATGAAGGATTGATGAAAGGCAAGAGCATCGGCGAAATCACCGATCTTCCCAAAGCCTTTAGGGAAAAGCTCCTCGAAAAATTCGAGGACGAAGCCATCCGCGTGCGCGAAACGTTTACTTCCTCCGACGGAACGGTTAAATTTTTGTTTCAGCTTTCGGACGGGAATCTCATCGAGGGCGTGCTCATGCGCTATAAATACGGCAATACGCAGTGCGTTTCCACGCAGGTCGGCTGCCGCATGGGATGCGCGTTCTGCGCTTCCACTTTGAATGGATTAGTCAGAAATTTGACCTCCGGCGAAATTCTCGCGCAGGTCCTGAAAATCAACGCTCTTTATTCGGAAAACGGGGAAAGGGGCGTTACGAACGTCGTCCTGATGGGCAGCGGCGAGCCGCTCGACAACTACGAAAATACGCTTAAATTTCTGCGCAATATAACGGCGGAAGAGGGGATTCGCATCTCGGCGAGAAATATTTCCTTATCGACCTGCGGTCTCGTTCCGAAAATTTACGAGCTGGCAAAGGAAGGGATTCCCCTAAATCTTACGATTTCTCTGCACGCCGTTTCGGATGAAGAGAGAAAGAGAATCATGCCCGTAGCGAAGGCTTATAAAATAGAAGAAATCTTAAAAGCCTGCGCTTTCTATTTTGAAAGGACGGGAAGGAGATATTATTTCGAATATACGCTGATCGACGGCGAAAATTGCGACGAAGAGCACGCGCTTTCGCTCGTAAAGCTTTTAAAGGGAAAACCCTGCCACGTCAACCTTATACGGCTAAACGAGGTAAAAGAGCGTACGCTCAGATCTGCCGACAATAAAAGCGCCTATCGCTTTTTGGGCGCGCTCGAAAGGAACGGACTCTCGGCTACCTTGCGCCGTCAGATCGGTTCGGATATCGGCGGGGCTTGCGGACAGTTGAGGGCAAGTTATTTGAAGGACGGAAATAAATTCTCATAAAAGAATTGCGGAAAGTACCATATTAAAAAAAGGTATCAAGATAGCGGATTCTCCCTCACGGGCATAAAAGAATTTGAACGTTTTCCTTTTCCGTCGCCTTTTTTGAACGTTTCGCATAGGGTCTTCGGAAGAAAATAATTGCGAATATTTTTATTTTCGCTATTGAATTTTCCGCCGTATCGGAGTATAATATCGCTATTCAGGGACGGCGAATTGTTGTTGTAAACAAAAATAAACGAGACGTTTTTCGTCAAAAGAATCATAAAAAAATTATCTAAGGGGAAACAAAAAATGAAAGACATCAAAATAGCGCCTTCCATTTTGTCGGCTAATTTTTGCCGTATGGGAGAGACCGTCGTCGAGCTCGAAAAGGCGGGCGCGGACATTATTCACTGCGACGTTATGGACGGCGTTTTTGTCCGGAATCTTACGTTCGGACCTAAAATGATAGAGAATATCCGAGAGTATACTTCGCTCCCGCTCGATTGTCATCTGATGATGGTCAATCCTCAAAACTATATTGAAAAGTTCATAAAAGTCGGCGCGACGGATATCACCGTTCACTATGAAGCCTGCGGAAGCAATCTCGTCAACGTTCTGCATGAAATTCACAACGACGGTTGCCGTTGCGGCGTCGTCCTCAACCCGAACACGCCGTTAAATTGCATTTACAACTGCATCGAAATGTGCGATATGTTGCTTTTGATGAGCGTTTATCCGGGATTCGGCGGACAGCGATTCATTTTGGATACGCTCAACAAGTTGCAGCAGGCGAAGGACCTCATCGACCGCACGGGCAAAGACATCGATCTCGAAGTGGACGGCGGCGTCACTTTTGAAAACGTCGGCGCGGTGAAGGCGGCGGGAGCAAACGTCATCGTGGCGGGGAATACTGTTTTCGGATACGGAAATATTCAACAGGCGATCGACAAGTTGAGGAACGGCTAAATCGTGGAGGGAATTATTTTACTGAACGGGGAACCGTACGAACGGGAGATCGACGACAAAGACAGTCTCGTCTATTGTTGCGACGGGGCTTATCTATGGGCAAAGGACAAGACGCATATCGACGAAAACATCGGCGATTTCGATTCCCTTTCCATTGCGCCGATTCCGTCGCCTAAAAAGATTTATCCCGAAGAAAAGAATTTTACGGACGGAGAGATCGCCCTTCGGAAAATGATCGAAGCGGGCGTCGAACAAATAACCGTTTACGGCGCGGGAGGAAAGAGAGAGGATCATTTTTTGGGAAATCTGCATTTAATGTATTATGCGTTCTCGCATAACGTTCCCTGCGTGATTCGGACGAATTACAGTAAAATGTTCTTTACCGACGGCGAAACCGAATTAGACGGCTATAAGGGGCGCACGATTTCGCTTATCCCCTTTTTCGGCGACGCGTTTGTAGAAAGCTCTTACGGGCTGCATTATCCGTTAAACGAGTTGCGGCTGGAAAAGGGCTCCTGCCGCGGAATTTCCAATTTGGTCGAAAGCGACAAAGCCGGATTCTTCTGTAAAGAAGGGATTCTTCTCGTATGCGTGAACAGGAAAAAGAAAGGGGAAGCAGGCGGCTGAAAGCATTTGCGTAAAACCGCCTAAGGCGGTTCGGCTCGCGCTCGGGATTGTTTCCGGAATCAGGCAGATAAGAATCGAAAACGTTTGACGAGCAAAAAATCCGGCATACAGGATTGGGCGCTGCTGCCGGATCGTATTTCAACAAGAAATAAAACCGTCTCTTTTTGCGAGACGGTTTTATATTTTCCTTTTCATTTAAGCGCGTTCCACTTTGTCGCTCTTGAGACATCTTGCGCAAACGTAATCTTTCGTAACTTTTCCGTTCCGGACGAAAGAAACCTTCTGAACGTTCACGCCGAACGTTCTCTTCGTCTTGCGATTACTGTGGCTTACATTATTGCCGGCAATCTGTGTTTTTCCGCAAATGGCACAAACTCTTGACATATTAAACACCTCCGAGGGAAACCTGAGTTTACAGAATAATTCATAAAAATTTTTTACACGAATGCAAATATTATAACATCATTCGGAATAAAAAGCAAATGAATTTAGGCGTTATTTTTTTGAAATACCAAAAATAATTTGTAAAAATCGTGGTAAATACTTGCAAAATTCTTCTAAATAATGTAATATAGAGGGGTAACAGGAGAAAATTATGTCAGTAAATACAGATAATGCCTACGGCAAAATTTCAATTTCGGATCTGGCAATCGCAAAGGTTGCCTCTCAGGCTGCGACAGAAAGTTACGGCATTGTGGAAACGGTGTCTCGCAGGTTTACAGACAGTCTCTCCGAATTGTTAAAAAAAGATCCCGGCGGTAGGGGCGTCAAGGTCACGACTTCCGGCAATAGAATATATATCGACGTTTACGTCATTATTAAATATGGCGTATCGATCAACGCAGTAGCCGAATCGTTAAAAGAATGTATCAAATATAAGGTTGAAAAATTCACGGGCATGATCGTTGATACCGTAAACGTCAATGTTATCGGCGTAAAACTGTAAGAGAAGCTTTACGCTTTTTATGTTGCTCTTAAGAAGAGGAGATTTTCATGCAAAAAACAATTAACAGCACCGAGTTCCGCAAGATGGTTCTTACCGGCGCTAAATTACTTGAAATGAATAGAGCCAAGGTGGATGCGCTGAACGTATTCCCCGTTCCCGACGGCGATACGGGCACGAATATGTCCATGACGATGCAATCCGCCGTCAAGGAGATGACGGCCTGTCAATCGAATAATTTCAGGGAGATCTGCGACGCCGTTTCCAAGGGCGCGTTGCGCGGCGCAAGAGGAAATTCCGGCGTTATCACTTCGCAGATTTTCAGAGGAATTTGTTCCGTCATCCGCGAGGGGGGCGATTTCGATACCAGAATGTTTGCCCGTGCGATGGAAGAGGGAACGAAGATTGCGTATAACGCCGTATCGATTCCTAAGGAGGGAACGATTCTTACCGTCATTCGCATGATGAGCGAGTATGCGGTAAAGATTGCTTCGCGTAAAAAGGACTTCGAAGCGTTCCTTCGCGAAGTCATCGAAGAGGGCGAAAGGGCGCTCGCTCTCACGCCCGAGCTTCTCCCCGTCCTGAAAAAGGCAGGCGTCGTCGACAGCGGCGGCGTAGGACTCATGACGATTTTCCGCGGATTCCTTTCCGCCCTCACGGGCGAGGATATCGGCGCGGACGTAAGCGCGACCGAGCCTGTCGCACAGCCTCCCGTTTCTCGAGGGGAGTTCGGAGATAATTCCGATATTATCAATTTGGAGCTCGGCGAGATTCAGTTTGCCTATTGCACCGAATTTTTCATCATCAATTTGAAGATGAGCACGACCCTCTCCGACATCGATCGACTCAAAGAGAAACTGATGGGGATCGGTGATTGCGTCATTTGTATCGGCGACCTCGAAATGGTTAAGATTCACGTCCATACCAATACGCCCGGCGTCGCTCTGGGCTACGCTTTGGAATTGGGCGAGCTCGACCGCATCAAAATCGAAAATATGCTCGAGGAAAACCGTCAGGTTCGCGCGAAGCGCGAGGCGGAAAAGAAGGAGATGGGCATGCTTGCCATCTGCGCGGGGAAAGGACTCTCGGATATCTTTAAGGATTTGTTCGTAGATAAGATTATCGAGGGCGGTCAGACGATGAACCCCAGTGCGAACGATATCGCGAGCGCGGTTCAACGCATCAATGCAAAGAACGTCTTCGTCTTCCCCAATAATAAGAATATCATTCTCGCGGCGGAACAGGCAAAGGCGCTCGTGGAAAACAGAATCATTCACGTCGTTCCCACGAAAAATATCCCTCAGGGATTTTCTGCGGCTCTTGCTTTCAATCCCGAAGCCAGCGTGGAAGAAAACAACGTCAACATGATCCATGCGCTCGATAACGTCGTCGTCGGTCAGGTTACGCACGCCGTAAGAACGACCAACGTAAACGGTTTTGAGATAGAGGAAGGGGATATTATCGGTCTCGACGATAAAAAGATTCTCGCAAAGGGCAAAGATATCGACGAAACGGTTCTTTCCCTTCTCGAATGCTTAAAGGAGGATTTCCACGAGGTCATTACGCTCTATTACGGCGAAGACGTGACGGAAGAGCAGGCAGAAGAGCTTTCCAAGAAAGTGGCGGAACGCTTCTCCGATTGCGACGTGGATTACCATCAGGGCGGTCAGCCGGTTTATTACTATATTCTTTCACTTGAATAATTTGCGGCGGTGTGCGCATGATAAAACGGAAGGCGATAAACGCTTCCCGTTTTTCTTATAGAGAGGAAAAAAGCGGTATCGATATGCAATTAAAAAACATAAAGGGAGTCACGGAGAAGAGGGAAAAGGACTTCAACAAACTGAATATTTTTACGGCGGAGGACTTGGTAAAGTACTATCCTAAGGCATATCTCGATATGAGCGAACGAAAATCCATCACGGAAACGTATCATAACGATACGGCGCTCTTCGCCTGTGAGGTCGTAAAGGTTCTCCCCGTCAATTTTTACAGCCGCCTGAAAACGGTAAGGGCATACTGTACTCAAAACGGTTTTTCTTTTACCGCCGTCTGGTTCAATATGCCGTATGTAGCTCAAAAGCTGAAAGAGGGGGAGTATCTGTTTTACGGCAGAATACAGAATAAATACGGCCGGATCAGCGTGGTGAACGCATCCTTCGAGGAACTCGATAAGAATTATCGCTTGAAGGGAATCGTTCCCGTGTATTCTTTAAAGGGATCTCTCACGCAGAGGATCGTGCGGGAAGCCGTCAGGAACGCTCTTCCCAAGTTGGATCTTTCTTCCGTCATCCCTGCGCCGATATTAAAAAAATACGACGTTTATCCCCTCGAAAAAGCTTTTTACGATATTCATAACCCCCCTACGGCGGAGGAACGCGACGTTGCGGCGGAGCGCATTGCGCTGGAAGAATATTTCGTATTGATATCCGCCTTTAAAATCATCAAGGGGGATAAAAACGCCGTTCGCGTCAATCCTTATTCGGTTACGGCTGCGGAGGTAAAAAAATTTTCCGAGCGTTTCTCCTTTGAGTTTACCGAAGGGCAGAAAAAAGCGGTGAATGATATTTTTGAAAACGTGCATTCTCCCCGCCAAATGAATCGTCTGATTCAAGGGGACGTCGGCTGCGGGAAGACCGCCGTCGCGCTTTGCGGTATTTTTATGGCGGTGAAGAGCGGATATCAGGCGGCTTATTTATCGCCGACCGAGGTGCTCGCCAAACAAAACTATCACGTGCTGAAACAGATGTTTCCCGATTACTGCGTAGAGTATCTTTCGGGCGCGAGCACGGCGAAGGAGAAGGCGGATATTAAACGGCGGTTAAAGGAGGGAACCGTCGATATCGTCTGCGGCACGCACGCCGTCATTCAAGGCGACGTCGAAATTCCGCGTCTCACCTTTTGCGTCGTGGACGAACAACATCGCTTCGGCGTAGCTCAAAGGAGCTCGCTCAGCAATAAGGGAGCGGCGGCGGATGTTTTAGTCATGAGCGCAACGCCGATTCCCCGCACGCTCGCCCTTATTTTTTACGGAGATCTCGACGTTACAACGATCGCCGACAAACCCAAACGCCGCAAAGAAATTTCCACTTCCGTCGTCTCGTCGCGTAAATACGACGATATGTTGGAGTATATCCGCAATCAATGCGCTTTGGGGAAGCAGGCTTATTTCGTCTGCGCCAAAATAGAGGACGACGAAGAAGGCACGGTGATGAGCGTCACCGAGCTTTTCGAGGAGCTGAAAGGGCGGCTTCCCTCTTTAAGGTTCGCGCTTCTTCACGGAAAGCTCAAGGATAAAGAAAAAAATCAGATCATGCAGGATTTTAAGGATAAAAAGTACGATTGCCTCGTGGCGACCACCGTCGTTGAAGTGGGCGTGGACGTCCCCGACGCTACCATCATGGTCATTTATAACGCGGAACGCTTCGGGCTCTCCCAGCTGCATCAGCTTCGCGGGCGAGTGGGCAGAGGAGAGGATCAAAGCTATTGTTTTTTGCTCGCGGGCAGCGAAACGGAGGCGAGCGTCGAGCGGCTGAAGATCATAAAGGAAAATTCCGACGGCTTCAAGATCGCTCAGCTGGATCTCGCCATGCGCGGCGGCGGCGATTTTATGGGAACCCGCCAGAGCGGAAAAATGCTTTCGGAAATCCGAAATCTGAAATATCCTCCCGACGTTATTTTTTTAGCGAAAAAGCTCTCCGACGAAACGTTCGACGGGCGCTTCGATAACGACGAATTGAGGAGGATTGCCGTCGAAAAATACGAGAGCTTGAAGGACGTCGTGCTCAATTGACGCGAACGTCGAAGAAATTTATAGAAAAACAGTGAAATCGTTTGACAAATACGATAAAACCTGTTATGATATTCACGATATAAGGCTGAAAAATGTCTGATCCACGCTTGTCAGGGAAATGATTCCTTCGGCAAGCGTTTTTGTTTTAAAGGGTTATCCGTAATTGTTTGACAGGCTTTTTCACCTATGATAAAATATATCGGTAACGTCGCGCTCGTCTTTTAAGCGAAAAGCGGTTCGGAGAAAAGAAAATGACTTATTTTAAACTACCTTCCGGCGTTCAGGATTTGCTTCCCGAAGAATGCTATAACCTAAATATCATCAAACGGAAACTCGAACGGAAATTCACGCTTGCCGGCTGTAAATTCGTTTCGAGCGCGGCGATCGAATATTACGATACGTATGCCCGCATCAAGAACAGCATTCCGCAGGAAAAAATGTTTAAGATGACGGACAGCGACGGGAAGCTCCTCGTCTTGCGCCCCGATATGACTCTGGCTGCCGCGCGCATCGCCGCCACCAAATTAAAAAATACCAACGTCAAGCTTTGCTATTTCTCCGACGTTTGGAAGTTTTCTGAGGCTGCCGGCGCAAGCCGCCGCGAATTTTTGCAGGCGGGCGTGGAGAGCTTCGGCGTTTCTTCGCCGCTTTCGGACGCGCAGATGATCGCCTTTTCCATCGAATGTTTAAAAGAGACGGGAATAAAAGAGTTTATCGTCGATATCGGGCACGTCGGTTTCTTTAAAGGTCTTTTGTCTGCGAGTATGCTCACGGAGGAAGAGACGGAGGAAATCCGCAAAGGCGTCAACGCGAAGGACGGTATCGGCGTTCAGATGATTTTGAAAAATTCGAAAGCCGAAAGGCGGGCGGCGGACGCGATCATGGCTCTCCCCACCCTTTTCGGGGGAGAGGAAGTGTTTGCCAGAGCGGAAAAATTAACTGATAACGCGCAAGCGCTGAACGCGCTCGCTCACTTAAAAAAAGTATATGATCTCTTAAAGAGCTTCGGGCTCGAAGAATATGTTTCCGTCGATCTCGGCACGGTCAAGAGCCTCGCCTATTATTCGGGCGTCGTCTTTACGGGCTACGCGAAAAATTTCGGCTCGGATATTCTCAGCGGCGGGCGATACGACAATCTCGCCGACGAGTTCGGAAAGCATATTCCGGCAGTCGGCTTCGCGATGGGCTTGAAGCGCGCGCTCATGGCGTTGGAACGGCAGGGGGATCTCGTAAAAGAGAGAGAGCCCGACGTCCTTCTCTATTGCGAGGAAGGGGCGGAAGCCGTCGCTTATTCCGCTTATCGCCAGCTGACGGAGGAGGGAAAAATCGTTTGTTTGCGGGCGGAAAACCTTTCCGACGAGGAGCTATTGAAAAATCGGGGAGGAGGAAGAATCTGTAAGGCGACGAAAGGAGGGCTCGTAGAACTATGATTACCGTAGCTTTGGCAAAGGGGAGACTCGCGGAGGAAAGCGCGGCGCTTTTAGAAAAGTGCGGCGTAGACGCTTCCGTCGTACTTGAAAATACCAGAAAACTCGTTCTGCCGAGCAGAGACGGAGAATACACCTTTTTTCTCGTAAAGCCTTCCGACGTTCCCACCTATGTAGAATACGGTATCGCGGACGTCGGCGTCGTAGGCAAAGACACGCTTATGGAGGAGGATAAGGAGCTTTACGAAATGATCGATTTAAAGTTTGAAAAATGTAAGCTCTGCCTCGCCGGCTATCCCGAACGAAAGAATCGGCTGACTCACCCGCATTTGAGGATCGCCACGAAGTATGTCAATACGGCGAAAAAATTATTTGCTTCGCGGGGCGAGGAAATCGAGATTATTAAGCTGAACGGCTCCATTGAGCTCGCTCCCGTGACGGGGCTTGCCGACATGATCTTCGATATCGTGCAGACGGGTTCCACTCTTCGCGCCAACGGGCTTGCCGTTCTCGAAGAGGTTTTCGACGTCTCCGCTCGTCTCGTGGTCAATAAGGTCAGTTTAAAGACGAAGGCGGAAGCCGTTCTTCCCCTGATTGAAAAAATCAAACGGCAAGTACAGGAGGATTCGTTATGAAGATTTACGATATCAAAGATTGCCAAGCGTTGTTAAAACGGGGCGGCTTCGAGGACGAATCGCTCGCGGCTTCGGTAAGGAAAATCGTGAGCGACGTAAGGAAAAACGGGGACGAGGCGGTGTTTGCCTACGAGGCGAAATTCGACAATGCCGTCTTGACGAAAGAAACGATAAAAGTGAGTGAAGAAGAATACGAAAAAGCTTATCGGGAAATCGACCCCGATCTTTTGGCGACTCTCCGTAAAGCGATCGAAAATATCCTTTCCTATCATTCGAGAAATTTAATGAAGGAGGATATTCGCGAAGACGAATGGGGCAGAAGAACGGGCTATACCGTCCGTCCCGTAGATCGAGCCGGCATTTACGTGCCGGGGGGAACCGCGCCTCTGTTTTCCTCCGTGTGTATGGGGATTCTCCCGGCGAGGGCGGCGGGAGTCGGCCATATATATATGACCACGCCGGCGAAGAACGGAAAGATCAACGCCGCTACGCTCGTGGCCGCAAGGGAATGCGGCGCGGAGGCGGTCTATAAAGCGGGCGGCGCGCAGGCAATCGCCGCTTTCGCGTACGGAACGGAGAGTATTCCCAAAGTGGACGTCGTCGCGGGACCGGGCAATATCTTCGTCACCCTCGCAAAAAAGGAAGTGTACGGACAAGTCGGAATCGATATGCTCGCCGGTCCTTCCGAGATTCTCATCGTCTGCGACAATAAGGCGAATCCCGAGTACGTCGCGGCGGATACCCTTTCTCAGGCGGAGCACGATAAACTCGCCCGCGCCATCGTCGTTACCGACGACAGGGAGTTCGCCGAAAAGGTGAAGGCGGAGGTCGAAAGACAGATCGAGCTCTTATCCCGTAAAGAGATCGCAAAATATTCCGTGGAATACGGCGGCGGAATCGTCGTCGCCGAAAATATCATGCAGGCGATCGAACTCGCCAACGAAATCGCGCCCGAGCATATGGAAATTTACACGGAAAATTGCGACGAACTTTTAAAGAGCGTCAAAAACGCGGGCGCGGTGTTTCTCGGCGGCTTTACGCCCGAGCCCGTAGGGGATTATTTCGCCGGGCCCGATCACATTCTTCCCACGGGCGGAACGGCGAAATTCTTTGAAGTCGTCAATCAGGATATCTTTATGCGTAAGATGTCCGTCGTCAAATACAGCGAAAAAGCCCTTCGAGCGGACGGAGAACACATCGTTCGCATGGCGGAGGGCGAAGGGCTTACCGCTCATGCAAACGCCGTAAAAATCCGATTAAAGCGGTAAAATAGTAAGAAAATCATTTGGGAAAGAGGTCTTTTATGAGAACATTTCAAATCGAAAGAAACACAAGCGAAACGCAGATACGCCTTTCTTTAAATCTCGACGGAAGCGGACGACGGGATATCGACAGCGGAGTGGGGTTTCTCAATCATATGTTAGAGCTCCTCGCCGTCCATTCGTCGTTCGACCTTTCGCTCGTCTGTCGCGGCGACACGCAGGTAGACGACCATCATTCCACGGAGGATATCGGCGTCGCGCTCGGAAGCGCGTTGAAAGCCGCGCTTGGCGACAAAAAGGGAATCGCCCGCTTTGCCGATCGCGTCGTCCCTATGGACGAGACGGCGGCTCTCGTGGCGATCGATATCAGCGGTCGTCCTTATCTTACGTTCGAGGTCGACGGGGAATTTTCCGGCGGAAGGATCGGCAATTTCGACGCGGAACTCATCAGAGAATTTCTGCAAGCCTTTGCCGTGAACGGCGGCTTGAATATTTACGTAAAACTCCTCGCAAAAGGGAATAAGCACCACGAGGCGGAAGCGATTTTTAAAGCGCTCGCAAAATGTTTGCACGACGCGGTGAAGATCGTTTCGGATCAGGTGCCCTCTTCTAAGGGAATTCTTCAATAAAAGAGGGACGTTATGATCGGAATCGTCGATTACGGAATGGGAAACGTGCGTTCCGTACAAAAAGCAATCGAAAATCTCTCTCAAAAGGCAGTCGTCAGCGGCGAAAGAAGCGTTCTCGACCGATGTGAAAAAATTATTTTGCCCGGGGTAGGCTCTTTCGGACAAGGTATGCGCGAGCTGTCTCGGCGAAATCTCGTCTCTTATCTCAAGGAGAGATCGGAAAATACGGATATTTTGGGGATATGCCTCGGAATGCAGTTTTTTCTCGACAAATCCTTCGAGGACGGCGAAAACGAGGGCTTCGGCTTTTGCGAGGGGAACGTCGTCAGGTTCGAAAGGGGAAAAATCCCTCAAATCGGTTGGAATCAGGTATTCTCCCTTCGCTCTCCCTTGTTTAAAGGGATCGACGAGGAGAGCGAATTTTACTTCGTTCACAGCTATTACGCCGATACGACGGATGAATTTGTCATAGCAAAAACGAATTATTACATCGATTACGCCGCCGCGGTGTGGAATGGAAAACACGTGTACGGCACGCAGTTTCATCCCGAAAAGAGCGGCGATGTCGGCATTCGGCTTTTAGCCAATTTTGTACGGCTATAGGATTAAAATAAGGGAAGATAAGGAGCGAGACATGAAACTTTTCCCCGCTATCGATATTATGGACGGACGCGCCGTCCGCCTCTTATACGGAAAAAAGGAGCGTTCGACCGATTACGGCGATCCCCTCGACAGGGCGAAGCAGTGGGTGGATCAGGGAGCCGAAAATCTTCACGTCGTCGACTTGAACGGCGCGTTCGAGGGGATAAGCCGCATGAACGATACCCTTTCAAAAATAGCGAAGCTCGGCGTCCCCGTGCAGAGCGGCGGCGGCTTGCGGAGCTATTGCGACGTGAAGGATCGACTCGAAGCGGGAGCGGCGAGGGTTGTGCTCGGCACGGTCTGCTATACCGATCCCGATCTCTTCATGCGTTTGACGCAGGATTTCGGCGAAAGAATCGCAGCCGGAATCGACGCGAGGGACGGATTTCTCTCTATTAAGGGTTGGACGGAAAATTCCGGCGTGAGAGCCGTCGATTTCGGGAAAAGGGCGAAGCGCGCGGGCGTTCGGGTCTGCGTGTTTACCGATATCGCCAAGGACGGCGCCATGCAGGGCGTTTCGCTCGACGAAACGGTCGAAATGCAGCGGGAGACGGGTTTAAACGTCATTGCAAGCGGCGGAATTTCTTCGCTTGAAGACTTATTGAAATTGAAGGAAAAGGGCGTTTTCGGGGCGATTCTCGGGCGAAGCATTTACGAGGGAGCCATCGATTTGAGAAGGGCGATAGAGGAGACGAGGTAAATGCTTTGCAAAAGAATTATTCCCTGTCTCGATTTAAATAACGGCAGGGTGGTCAAGGGAGTCAACTTTGTCAATCTCGCAGACGCCGGCGATCCCGTCGAGGCGGCGAAAACGTATAACGCGTTCGGAGCGGATGAAATCGTCTTTCTCGATATTACCGCAAGCCATCAGGAACGCGCTCCCGTGTACGACGTCGTCTCGCGCGCTTCCGAGCAGGTATTCATCCCCCTTACGGTCGGCGGAGGGATACGCACGACGGACGATTTTAAAGCGATGCTTTCCTGCGGGGCGGATAAAATTTCCGTCAATTCGGCGGCGATTAAAAATCCTTCTCTCATTACGGAAGCCGCTCTTCGTTTCGGCAGCCAGTGCGTGGTATTGGCGGTCGACGCAAAGAGAAACGAACAGGGGCGTTGGGACATCTATCTGAACGGCGGGAGAATCAAGACGGATCTCGACGCGATCGATTGGATTGTTCGGGCGGAGAAGCTCGGCGCGGGGGAAGTGCTTCTCACCAGCATGGATCAAGACGGAACGAAGGCAGGTTACGATATCGAACTGACCCGCGCGGTCGCGGAAGCCGTCAATATTCCCGTGATCGCGAGCGGCGGAGCAGGAAGCATGCAGGATTTCGCCGACGTTCTTACCGACGGAAAAGCCGACGCGGCGTTGGCGGCGTCTCTCTTTCACTTCGGCGTCATTCACATGAACGAGTTGAAAGATTTCCTCGTCGAAAAGGGGATTCCCATAAGAAAAACCGGGAGGTCGTAGGTAAAATAAAATGGATTTTGATTTTTCTAAAATAAAATATGACGACAAGGGATTGTTTGTCGCCATCGCGCAGGATTTTGAAAGCGGAGAGGTTCTCATGCAGGCGTTTATGAACGAAGAGAGCTTAAGGCTCACGCTTGAAACGGGCTATGCCACCTATTTCAGTCGTTCCAGGCAGAAGCTTTGGAGGAAGGGCGAAGAGAGCGGTCATCTGCAGCAGGTGGTTTCCGCCTTTTTCGATTGCGATTGCGACGCGCTCTTGTTGAAGGTGCGTCAGACGGGCGCGGCTTGTCACACGGGCGCGTATTCCTGCTTTTTTAATCTTGTGCAGGGCGATCCCGACGCCGTCGGCGCAGAGATGCTGGGCGTTCTTCAACGCATCGTAAAAGACAGAAAAGATCGCCCGCAGGACGGCTCCTATACGAGTTACCTGTTTGAAAAGGGAATAGACAAGATCGCCAAAAAGGCGGGCGAGGAAGCGGTGGAAATGGTCGTCGCGTCCAAAAACGACGATAAAGAGGAACTGATCGGCGAGTGCGCCGATCTCCTCTATCATACGCTCGTCCTTTTGCGCGAAAAGGGCGTAGAGCTTTCCGAAGTTTGCACGGAACTCAGAAAGAGACATAATGAAGCATAAGAAGCAAGTAACGGAGGACAGATAGAAAATGAATAACGAAACGAGACTACGGGCGGGCGATTCTTCCCGCATGATCAGTTTTCGTCCCCAAATCAAAGTATTCGACGCGACGATTCGCGACGGGGGATTGGTAAACGATTTTTTCTTTACGGATGAGTTCGTCAAGGACCTGTATGAAACGAACCTTTCGGCGGGCGTGGATTTTATGGAATTCGGCTATAAAGCGGATAGAGATCTCTTCGACGAATCCAAATTCGGCAAGTGGAAGTTCTGTAAAGAGGACGATATTTGGAATATCGTCGGCGAAAAGAAGGAGGGATTGGCTATCACCGCTATGGCGGACGTGGGAAGATGCAACTATCGGCGCGACATCGGCGAAAAAGCCAACAGCCCCATCGATATGTACCGCATCGCGACCTATATCCATACCATGCCCGCAGCCATTGCCATGATCGAGCATTGTCATAAACTCGGCTATCAGACGACCTGCAACATCATGGCTATTTCCGTAGACAACGAAAAGGATATCGAAGTCGCCTTGGAAATGCTCGGGCAATCTTCCGTAGACGGCGTTTACATCGTCGATTCCTACGGCGCGCTCTATCCCATGCAGATTCGTCTCCTGGCGCAGAAGTATCTCGAAGCGGGCGAAAAATACGGCAAGGAGATCGGTATTCACGCGCATAATAATCAGAACCTCGCGTTTGCCAATACGATAGAATGCGCCGCCGCGGGCGTAAATTATCTCGACGCCACCTACGGCGCGATGGGGCGGGGCGCGGGAAATTGCGCTATGGAGCTCCTGCTCGGCTTTCTCAAAAATCCCAAGTATAATCTGAACTATGCCTTGAAGTTTCTCGAAAAGCATATCGACGCCTTGAAGAAGCAGGGCGTCGTATGGGGATACGATATTCAATATCTCCTTACGGGAATTCTCAATCAGCACCCTCGGACGGCGATTAAATTCACGTCCGATAAGAGAGAGGACTACTTTGCGTTCTACCAGGAAATCCTCGACAGGGATTAACTCATCTTTTTGCCGATCCGATTATATTTTTCCGACGTTGAGAGAAGGAATCGCGCCGGAGATTTTTTCGAGGGGGAAAGCGCAGAAGCTCGTTTTCCCTCGAAAGAATCATTTTCGCGTTGAATTTTGAAAAACGACAAAAGCGCTGTTTATAAGACAGAAACGGCGGTTTTTTTTACGCGTTTTTATAGTATCATTACCCTATCAACAAGTCATAACAGGAAGTAAAATAAAGTGGCAAGAAAAATCGTTTTCACATCGGGCAAGGGCGGAGTCGGCAAAACCACGGTAACGGCTAACCTCGGCGTTCAGCTTTCCCGCCGTGGCGAGCGCGTTATCATTTGCGATACGGATATGGGATTGAACAACATCGACGTCGTCACGGGCGTAGAGAATTTGATTACATACGATATCGTCGACGTTATCGAAGGTCGTTGCCGCGCAAAACAGGCGCTCGTACAGCATCCGGAGTTTAAAAATTTATATATCCTTGCAAGCAATCATACCGTTATGGGGCGGTATATTTCTCCTCAATCGGTAAAAGCCGTGCTCGATTCTCTCGCTCCCCAATTCGACTATATTCTCATCGATTGTCCCGCGGGCATCGACGACGGCTTTCACCGCGCCGTGGCGAACGCAGACGAGGCGATCGTCGTCACTACGCCGCATATTTCCTCCCTTCGGGATGCGGATAAAGTCATCGCCGTGCTGAAAAGCTACAATCCCAAAAGCATTAATCTCGTCATCAATATGGCGAGGGGGGATATGATGTTGAGCAAGGAGACGCTCTCGCCCGAAGAAATAGAGGATCTTTTAAAAATTCCCCTTCTCGCCATTATTCCGGAGGAGGACGGCATTTTTTTGAATAATCTTTCCGACTCGTCTAAGGCGTTTAAAATCATGGCGAATAACGTCTCCGGCGGAAGAACGAAGATTTTTGACGCGACAAAAAAATACAGCGGACTGTTCGGCGCTATTAAAAGGGGGCTTAGGAGAAGTTTATGAAAAAACGTAAGGCAAACCTTTCGCGCAAGCTCGTCACGCCGGAAGAAAATTTCCGCAGAGTCAATAATATCCTTTCCGCCGATAAACTCCCCATGACGCCCGATTGCCGCCAAGTCGCATTGGAAGATATCGGCAAGGTTTTAAACGAATATTTCGATACGGAGGGACTGGCCATGGATATTCGCGAAGACGGCAGGTCTTTTCGGGTAACCATCGAATTTTCCGCTATTCGCGTAAAGACTTTCAATCTTTTAAAATAGAAGGATTGACAACCCGTTTTTTGTATGGTATAATCTAATTGTTGAAAAGCTAAACTTGATCAACCGATATTCAAGAAAGGGGTAAATCAATATGACGCAAAGACTCTTTAAAATTATTACGGATTCTTCTACCGATATGCCGGCTTCTTACTATTTGCAGCATGACGTCGAGGTATTAAAGCTCGGTTTTTTTCTCGACGGAGAAACGTATGAGGGGGAAGACGGGAAAAGCATCGACGTAAAGGATTTTTATGAAAGACTTCGAAGCGGAGCCATGCCCACGACCTATCAAGTCTCTGCGCAGACGGTAAAAACGCATATGGAAAAATATCTCGAAAACGGCGTCGATATCCTCGTCGTCGCTTTTTCCTCCGGTCTGTCCGGTACCGCTTCCGGTATGATCGTCGCCGCAAAGGAACTCTCGGAAAAGTATCCCGAACGGCAAATTAAAGTTACCGATTCGCTCGCCGCTTCCATGGGGGAAGGGCTTTACCTGGATTATATCGTTCGCAAGGCGGATACGGGCGCAACCTTGCAGGAAACTTATGAATATGCGGAAAGCATCAAACTCAACATCTGTCACTTCTTTACGGTGGATAATCTCTTCCATTTAAAGCGGGGCGGAAGGGTTTCCGCAGCTACGGCGGTCGTCGGCTCCCTTCTCAATATCAAACCCGTGCTTCACGTGGACGATGAAGGGCATCTCGTCAGCATCGATAAAGCGGTGGGAAGGAAAAAATCCATCCGCGCCCTTGTCGGCTATATGGAAGAAACTCAAATTCTTACTCCGGACGACCCCGTGTTTATCAGCCACGGCGACTGTTTGGAGGACGCCGAATATTTAAAGTCCCTGGTCTTGGAAAAATTCGGCGCCGGCAGAAGAATAAAAATCAACATGATCGGACCCGTCATCGGCTCCCATTCGGGGTGCGGCACGTTGGCGCTGTTCTTTAAAGGGAAAAAAAGATAAGTCTTTTTGTAAAGACGTTGAAAGAGGATAGAGAGAGTTTTCTATCCTCTGTTTTATGAGTAAGCGGATTTAATCCCTTTACCGTCGCTTTGGCGAATGCATTCTCGATGAGAAAGGCTTTAAAAACGCTCTAAAACGCTCTGTCCTTGCAGGGCGTTCCGCTCTTTTCGTTCGTCGAATTGTCTCTCTTTTCGTCGACAAAAAGAGGGCGGAAAGCGTTTTTTCAACGTAAAATCACTTTACAAAATTTTGCTTATTTATTATAATCTTGGTATTATGAAAATAGCGTCCGATTGGAAGGATTATTCTATCATCGCCACGGGAGACGGTTATAAACTCGAAAGATGGAAGGACGTCTGTCTCCTGCGCCCCGATCCCCAGGTCATCTGGAAGAGCAACGTCGATCTCTTTGCTTATCCGAAGCTGAACGCGTTCTACAAGCGCAGCGAAAACGGCGGAGGGGGATGGAAATTTTTAAAGGAAACGCCCGAGGAATGGACTGTTTCCTACAAGGATTTGAATTTTAAAATAAAGCCCATGGGGTTTAAGCATACGGGCTTGTTCCCCGAACAGGCGGTCAATTGGGAGCGGATGACCTCGCTCGTTCAAAGCGCGGGAAGGAAGATCAAGGTCCTCAATTTGTTCGCTTATACGGGCGGCGCGAGCGTCGCTTGCGCGAAAGCGGGGGCGGAGGTCGTTCACGTGGACGCGGCCAAAGGCATGGTGGAGCGCGCGAGCGAAAACGCGAGGCTATCCGGTATTCAATCGGGAATTCGATACATCGTCGACGACTGTAAAAAATTCGTTCGACGGGAAATCAGGAGAGGAAACCGTTACGACGCGATCGTCATGGATCCCCCCTCCTACGGAAGGGGACCCAACGGGGAAATGTGGAAAATCGAAGATTCTCTCTTTTCCTTCGTAGAGCTGTGCGCGGGCGTTCTGAGCGAAAATCCTCTGTTTGTGCTGATCAACGGCTATACGACGGGGCTTCAACCCATGGTGTTAAATAATATTCTTACGCTGGTCATGAAGGGATTTCACGGTACGGTCGATTCGTACGAAGTGGGAATCGGAACGGAAGAGGGGATTCCTCTTCCCTGCGGCGCGAGCGGTATTTTCGTCGGCGAAAGGAAAGGTTAAGGGATTTATTATGTGTGAGGAAACGGAAAAAACGAAGCGGTCGGAGGAAACGGTCGACGGCGAAAACAAGACGGACGCGTATACTCCGGAATTTAAAATTTTGTACGAGGACAACCAGATCATCGTCGTTTTAAAGCCTCAGAATATTGCCTCCTGCGGCGATGAGAGCGGCGATAAGAATCTCCTCGATATGATTAAGGAATATATCAAGATTGTCTATCATAAATCGGGCAACGCGTACGTAGGGCTGGTTCATCGGCTCGATCGTCCCACCGGCGGCGTCATGGTTTACGCAAAAACGAGCAAAGCGGCGGCGCGTCTGTCCGAACAGATTCAGACGAGCGGCTTTGAAAAAAGATATCTCGCCGTCCTCTGCGGGACGCCGGAACCCGAAAGGGGAACGCTCGTCAATTATCTGAAAAAGAATCCCGTCAACAATATGGTTTACATCTGCAATAAATACACCGAAGGGGCGAAGGAGGCGAAGCTTGAATACCGCGTCCTCGACGAAAAAGGAAAATATTCCTTGGCGGAGGTGCGTCTGCACACGGGCAGGAGTCATCAGATACGCGTTCAAATGGCGGGGATTAATCATCCCGTATTCGGCGATATGCGTTACGGCGGAGCGCTCGCGCAGAAGGGAAAGCTGGCTCTTTGGGCTTATTCGCTTTCTTTTTATCATCCCGTGAGCAAGGAAAAAATGAAGTTTCTCTTCATTCCTCCCGAGGATGAAATTCCTTGGAAGGCGTTTTCCGTCGACGAGTCCTTGGGATTCGATCGGTAAGTTTCTTCGCACGGAGCGCGCGTTACGGTGAAATCTTTGTAAAAACTGTAATTGCGATTGAAATGCGTTTGACAAAAGATCCCGAAAATAGTAAAATAAATAATACATTTTAAATGAAATTTCGCATATTTTTATTAGGAGTGGCTTTACATGAAAAAGTATAAGCACAGATTATTGACGTTGCTTTCCGTTCTTGCCGTCGGCGCAAGCGCGGCGGGCATTGCTCTTTCCAATCCCGTAAAAGCGAACGCCGAAGAAACGGTTTACGCCGCTTCGGACGTCCTTACCGTCGCCGATTCCGCAAGTCTCGCTTCGGGGGATTTCGGCGGCGCTTCGTATACCGCCATGGTTTTTCAGAACGGAAGCAGTGTTTCTTATAAACAGGATCTCGCTTACAGGTGGTTTAACGGGGAAGGCGAGCGTTTCTTTTCGATGGAACTCGCATTCGCCGATACCTCGTTCGACGAATTTACCGTAACGTTCGAATCCGCCCAAAACAGCAAGACCAAGGACGGCAAAACGGTAAATAAAATTCTCTTTACGAACGACGGCGGAATCGTCTCGGCAAAAATCAACGACAGCGATTCCTCTATCGCCGTCGATCCCGCTTCCTCCGTAAAGCTTTCTTTTGACCGGAACGAAAAGAATTTTTCGGGCGAATACAACGTATATTTGAACGGCAAAAAGTTAGGCGTTTTTGAAAATATCGGGGGATATTTTGCCGAATATTCGGCTACGACGATTACTCCTTTAACGTTCGGCGTTTCCGTGGATGAAAGTTCGGACGCAGAGACGTCTTCTACCGTTTACCTGCTTTCGCTGAACGGTCAAAGCTTTTCTTTAAACGAGGAAGATAAAATCGTCGACGACGCGGTTCCCGTGCTCGTCGTCAATCAGGAAGTAAAATCCTTTCAGCTCGGATATACCTTTGATTTAGAATACGAGGTGATCGACGTTCTCGACGCGACCGTGACCAAGACGATCGAATACAATTGCTATACGATGGATGGCGAAAACGATTTTTCAACGCTCTCTACCAGCACGCCTTTCTTTGAAAACGAAGGGGTTGCGGAGGAATACGGCAGCGATCTTCTCGCCGTGCGCTTTACGTTGAACGACGACGATTCTTCCCATCAGACGGTTTACGATCTTTCATGGTTCGCCGATCCCGATTGTCTTATAACGGTTGACGGAACGGACTATATTCCTCTCATTATCGACGAGAACGGTCCCTATTATGAATGCATTATCAACGACGATGAAAACGGCGTGAGCGTGCTCGACGAGGAAAACGAAGCCTATCTCGCTTATATCGAGGCGGTCAAGGAGGCTTCCGAAGGACTTCGGGCGGGAAGCGGAAATTATTTCTATCTTCCTTCTCTGGAGGATCTCGTGGGAGACGAAGAGACCGCGTATACTTCGCTCCATTTCTCCATCTACTATAAAATTCAGACCTCCTCTTCGGCGAGTTCGAATAGTTCCGTAAAATATGATTCGCTTGAAATCGAAACGGCTTCCGTCGGAATCTATTCTTTCCGCGTGATCGTTACCGACGATGCGGGAAACAGTATGTATCTTTATAATAACGGAAGAAAGATCAAGGTCACCTCTTCCAATTTATGGGATATGGACGCGATTCCGGAATTTACGTTTACCGTATATAATTACGGCGTGGAAATCGACGACGCCGAGGAAGAAGAAATCGGATATGTCGATCAGCAGTATACGTTTAGCAGTATCACGAGCAGGATCAAAGCGATTTCCGGTTATAACGCGTCGTATGCTCTTTACTATTTCGAGGGCGCATACGAACGGTACGGCTACGCCGAAATGATTGAGATGGCGAATTCCGAAGGGGGATTTGAAAGTTATATCGGCGCGGACGAAAGCGCGCTCTATCTGAGAAAGATTAACGTCTATGATTCTTCCATCGACGATGACGACGACGATTGGGACGCGTCCGACAACGCCTATTATTGGTACGGCTCCGGATCCGCTTTCGTTCCTCAAGAAGAAGGCTTTTATATCCTGCGCGTCGTCGTTACCGATAAAGAGCTTTACGGCGACAAAGCGATCGCTTACACGGTGGTCGAAGTAGAATCGGAACAAGACGTTATGTACGGCGAAATTTATTGGCTGAGAGATAATTATATCACGGTTATCTTCGCGGGGATAGGGGTTCTGGCTCTTATCGGAATTATTATTCTCTTCGTGATTAAGCCGAAATCGGAAAATATCGAAGACGTCGAGGTAGACGAGGTAGACGGAAAGACCGTCGTGAAAAAGACGAAAAAGTCCAAAAAGGATAAAAAGAAAGACGAAGATATTGATTGATAGATAAAATAAAGAAATCCGTCGGAAAACGAACGATTTTAGGTCGATTTCTGTTCCGACGGTTTTTTTATGCAACGGACTTGTCGCCGACAGCTTCTCGGCTGCGCTTTAATTTCATAAGAAGGAAAAAATCGCGTCGCCTGCGGCGGCGATGGGTTGCGGCTGTATTTATCCCGATAACCGCCGTTTGATCGAATCTCTTCGAAAACGCGGTTATGCGCTTTTATCAGAGAAATCCGATATCGGGCGTATCTCTCTATGGCGCGTCGGGAATGGAAGGCGAAAACCTTAGAGGAGAATGGCGGAATATATAAAACTGAAAGCGTCGGAGCAAATCAACGCCGAAAAGCGCCGCGCAATCGGGATCTCCGATTGGGAAAATACAGGAAGCGAGTCCTTGTAAGACGATTTTTCTCATAAAAAACGAGGTGGCTTAACAAGCTACCCCGCTTTTTTCCTTTTTTTATTGACTTTTGTATTTTTTTCCGTTAAACTAAAATCCCCTTGCGGGGGAATACGTGTGCTTTTGGAGGTTTTTATGGATAAACAATCGTTCGGTCAATTCGTTGCGGAAAAACGTATGGAAAAAGGATTTACGCAGGCGCAGCTTGCCGAAGCTCTTTATATTACGGAGACCGCTGTTTCTAAGTGGGAACGCGGCGTTACCTATCCCGATATCACGCTCATTCCGGCTCTGTGCGAGAGGCTCGGCGTAAGCGAGCATGAGCTGATAACGGCTTGCAACGACGAGGAAACCCGCCGTATGCGCAAAGAATCGAAGCGATATCGTATTATATCCTGCAGTTGGTTTTGGGGATGGACGATCGCCTACGCGACGGCTCTCGTCGTCTGTTTTATCGTCAATCTTGCCGTGCAGAAACGACTTTCTTGGTTTTTTATCGTCCTCACTTCCCTTTTAACGGCTTTTTCGTTGGTTCCGTCGGCGTCTCGTTTTGTAAAGTCAAAGAAGGTTCTTTGGATCAGCGGAAGCTTTCTTGTCTCGTTGTCGCTGCTCATTCTTACCTGCAATATTTATACGGGAGGACATTTCTTTTTGATTACGTTCGTCTCGCTTCTCTTTGCCTATTCCGTCGTTTTTACGCCGATATTCATTCATCTGTATGTTCCCGTTTCCGCCGTACGCAGACATAACGCCTTTATTTCTTTGGGAATCGACGTCCTTCTGCTTCTTCTCCTGATCTTCATCGCCCTCAACGGCGACAAGACGAATTTCTTACGCGGGACGGAAGTAACCGTTTTCTGCATTTTACCCGTCGCCGCGACGATAGCCGTTTTAGCGTATTTAAAAGTAAACGGTTTTTTTAAGGCGAGCCTGATCGTCGTTCTGTGGGGGATCTTTCTCTTTTTTGTAAATAACGTCGTCGATTTGATTTTTTCCCAGCCGCTCCGCTCCATCTCCGTCGATTTCAGAGATTGGGAAGCTTGCTTGGACGGCAATATTTATTTGATCGTTCTGCTTTCGGCAACGCTGATCGCTCTCGTTTTCTTTATCGTCGGCCTTATAAGACATTTTAAACGAAAAGGAGGGAAGAATCAATAAATCGGCTTTTGTTGCAGTTCCGTAGAGAATGATCGATAGACCGCTGAAAAAAGCATGATGTTAGCGGAGCGTTCGCAAGACGGTAATTTGAGAAAAATTACGAAAACGGCAACGGGCAAACCGGATTTAACGACGAAGGAACGAACGGCATTCGGCTTTCGAGGCCGATTTCCGAGCCGATAAACGGCTGACGGGAGAGGGTTTTAAAAAAATATAAAATATGCTTCCGAAAATTGTTTCAAAATTTAAAAAGGCGGGTATAAATAATCGAATGAAACAAAAGGAGATAATTATTTATGGATAAACAAGTAGCTGAACTTCTTAACGAACAGATCAATAAGGAATTTTATTCCGCTTATCTCTATCTCGGCTTTGCCAATTGGTTTGAAAAGAGAGGACTTGAAGGCTTTGCCAATTGGTATGAGGTACAGGCTCAAGAAGAACGCGATCATGCTTTGCTTTTTTACCGTTATCTCATCAACAACGGAGAAGAGGTAACGCTTGGCGGGATCGATGCGCCTAAGCTTGAAGCGGAGAAGGATATCGATGTGTTGAAGGCGGGGTTGACGCATGAAAAATACGTCACGGGTCTTGTCAATCATATCTATGCCGCAGCTTTTGCCGTCAAGGATTTCCGTACCATGCAATTTTTGGATTGGTTTGTCAAGGAACAGGGCGAAGAGGAAAAGAACGCGTCCGATCTCATTTCGAAAATGGAATTGTTCGGGTCCGAGCCAAAGGGACTGTACATGGTGGATAATGAACTGAAATCCCGTGTTTATACCGCGCCTTCTCTCGTTCTTTAATCCGTAATAAAAAATATCTTGCTTAAAATAAATCCGTCGCGACTTTTTCCGCAACGGATTTTTCTTTACAGAATAACGGAAATCTCCGGG
>CAYWKM010000006.1:27110-41853 GCA_964459165.1 uncultured Clostridia bacterium | reverse complement strand
GCAATCCGATTTATTACTTTATTAAAGCTTTATAAAACAAATTTCAATTTATCGGACAGGTCAAAATAATTTCAATATATCTATATCTCACTAAGCTACAAGTAGCATAGTTCGTCCACAAACAGATAAGAGAAACGGCGTGGCTTAAAGCCACGCCTTATTTTCTATACCTTTTTTTACCTATAAATTCCCTATGGGAACTATGGTAATCGAAAGCGTCCTTGTTTTTTACTCTTGTTGTTGCGGCGAAGAAAAATCTACCGGTTCGTACTCTTGAAGCTTTGCGAGGAATCCGCATTCGTCGAGCTTATTTTGAATGAGATCGAGCGTCTCCTCGTCTTCCGCCTCCACCGTATGATAATGATAGCCGGAGGTTACGTTTTTTAAAAAACCCGAACACCCCGCCTGTAAAGCGGATATATAATTGCTTACGTCGAGGCGCGATCGTATATTCATCTCGGTGCGTATCACGCCGTAAACGCGGTGGTATACGAATACGTCTTTGATTCTGCCGCCCATATCGACGATGAGGTTGAGCTCCTTTTCGACTTCCTCGTCCGTGTGCCGTACCTTAAAGATTCGCGCGTTTATCTTTCGCGTTCGCAGGACGTATCCGCGGTTTGTGGAATAGATATCGACGTCTTTTGCCCTTAAAAGCGCGACGTCCTGAACGATGACCTGACGACTGACGGCAAATTTTTTGGCGAGAGCGAATCCCGATATCGGCTGCGCGTTCGTTTGTAATGTTTGCAGTATTTTTTCTCTGCGTTCTTCGCCGTTCATGTTTTCTTTCCCTCTTTGCGCATGAAAAATTATTTGCTCTCGGAAACGGTTACGAAAACTTTCGTCTCGATATTTTCCATCAAACGGATTTTTACTTCGGTCGTTCCCACCGTCTTGATCGCGGAATCGAGCAGGATCTTCTTCTTGTCTACATCGTAGCCCATGGCGGAGAGCTCGGCTGCGATTTGCGCGGAAGTGACGCTTCCGAATACTTTTCCGTTTTCTCCCACTTTGACGGAGAGGTTTACGCTCTTTCCTTTTATCTCGTTTGCCATTTGCTGTATGGCTTTTACCTCTTCCGCTTTGCGGAAAGCCTCGGCGGCCTTCTTCTGCTTTATCTCGTTGACGCCCGCTTCTGTGGCGATCTCCGCGAGCTTCTTTTTTAAAAGATAGTTTTTTGCATATCCGTCCGAAACTTCTATAATTTCGCCTTTTTTACCGGAACCCTTCACGTCGGCTTTTAAAATCACTTTCATGCGTTAAATCTCCTGTCCTTTTCTTCTATTTTACAAAATATTTCTCCAAAAGTCAATAAGGAAGAATAAAAATAGTCTCCTTTGACGAAACTGTTTTTATCGGAGGTTTTCAATATGGAACAAAATACAAATTCCGGCGTCGGATGCGAAGTAGAAGAATGCCGTTACAATTTGCACGGCATTTCCTGTACGCTCGACAAAATTCACGTCGGCTGCGGATGCGGCGCTTCCTGTACCTGCTGCGACAGCTATTCGAAGAGAGACTGAAAATCGTAAGATAAAAGGAGCTCCCTTTGCTTTTAAAAGCGAGGGAGCTTTTTTAAAATCAGACGAAATGTTTCTTAATCCTTTACGAAAGGAGCGGGTTCGCCTTGATTCGCCGTCAATCGTTGACGCCTTTTTGAACCTCGTCCGTTACGGAGCGGTTATAAAGATCTTCCTTTTTTAAGGCGAATACCGGTTCGTCGTTTTCGTCGAAGGTCACTTTCATCACGTGCGCGTGTCTGTTATGGTCGGAGAGAGGATCGCCTTTGATCCTGGCGTAATCCCTGAAATGGAGAACGCAGAGCGTTTCCCCCTCTTCTCCTTGGGTAAAGGAGTTGTGCCCGGGACCGAACACCCTGAGAGACGGATCGCTTTTGAAAACAGGTTCGGTTCGTTTCGTCCAATTATTCCGATTGAGAATATCCTGATCTTCGTCCACGGACATCATGCCCATGCAGTACATATCGCCCGTAGCCGATGCGGAATAGGTTAAAAAGATCCTGCCGTTATGATGAAGGACGGAGGGGCCCTCGTTTACCCAAAAACCAACCCTCTCCCAATCGAAGTCGGGCGTCGTCAAAAGTCTTCTCACGGTCTTCAATTTTGTGGGAGTGGAGAGCTCGGCGATGTAAAGATCGGATATATCGAAACGCCTGCCGGATTTCTGCGCCCATACGACGTACCATCTCCCCTTATTTTCGAAGACGGTCATGTCGAGCGAAAAGTCTTTGAACGAATAGGGGTCGCCTTTTGCGGCGCGCATTTTTCCGCCCTCTTTCCAGCTGTCCGTCATGGGATCGTCGCCTTCGCAAATCAGCGTATAAGGTCTTATTTGCGAGGGATTGTCCGCGCCTGCGGCAAAATAGACGACCCATTTTCCCATGATGCGGTGAATTTCCGGAGCCCAAATGTTGGAGGACATCGCGCCTTTTTCGTGTTTCGTCCATAGAATTCTCGCCTGAGCGGTCGTGATGCCGTTAATCGTATCCGCGCAACGGATTTCAATTCTGTCATAGCGGGGACAGGTCGCCGTAAAATAATACTTTCCCTTGTATTTTAAAATGTAAGGATCCGCCCTCTGCAAAGCCAAGGGACTGTTGTATGTCGTCATAGATAAAAAACCTCTGTATCCGTTTGATACGTTGATATTTTATTCGCCTTTTTATAAAAAGTCAATAAATTCAAAAAAATAATAGAATTGAAAATATCGGAATAAACATGCTGCTCATTCCGATATTATTTATTCAAAATATGTTTTTTACGCTCAAAACGAATCTTTAATCGTTAATACCTTTTTGTACTTCGTTGATGGCGGCAAGGTTGTAAAGATCTTCCCTCTTTAAGTTGAACACGGGCTCGTCGTTCTCATCGAATTCGACGCGTATGACGTGCGCGTGCCGGTTGTGATCGTCGAGAGGATCGCCTTTGATCTTTTCGTAATCTCTGAAATGAACGACGCAGAGAAGCTCGCCTTCGTCTCCTTCTACAAAGGTATTGTGTCCGGGACCGAACACCTTGAGATCTGCGTCGGTGGCGAGGACGGGTTTGGTTCTCTTTTTCCAAGAGTTCCTGTCAAGGAGATCCGCGTTTTCATCGCTGATCAACATGCCCATGCAATACATGGCTCCCGTGGCCGAAGCGGAATAAGTGACAAAAATCTTTCCGTTATGCCGCAGTACGGACGGAGCCTCGTTGACCCAAAAGCCGACTCTCTCCCAATCGTAATCGGGCGTGGATAAAAGCCTTCTCGCCGTTTTTAACTTGGTGGGGGATTCGAGCTCGGCTATGTAGAGATCGGAAATATCGAAGTTCGCTCCCGACTTCTGAGCCCAAATGGTGTACCATTTTCCTTTATTTTCAAAGACGGTCATATCGAGAGAGAAATCCATGAAGGAATAGGGGTCGTTGACCGTGGGAATCATTCTTCCGCCTTCCATCCAGCGTCCGGTCATGGGATCGTCGCTGTCGCAGATCAGAGTAAAAGGTTTGATTCTCCACATATCGGGATTTTCGCCCGCGGAGAAGTAAATGACCCATCTGCCCATGATAAAATGCAGCTCGGGCGCCCAAATATGGGAAGCCATGACGCCCCAAGCGTGTTTTACCCAAACGATTTTAGGCTCCGCCCAAGTGAGACCGTTGATCGTATCCGAGCATTTCAGTTCGATCTTGTCATAGTCGGGGCAAGTCGCCGTAAAATAATATTTACCGTTGTGTTTGAGAATGTAAGGATCGGCTCTTTGCAGAACCAGGGGACTGTTGTAACGTATCATTTTTTTTACCTCTTATCATTAAATATTTTTTTAATATTTTTTCTTCTTCAATAAAATAAAGTCCGTTCCGAACGTCGGAGCGAATTTATTTTTTTTGCGCGTAGAACTCTTTAATCGTTGATTCCCTTTTGGAATTCGTTGCGTACGGGAACGGTGTAAAGCTCGTCCTTATCGAGGATAAACGTCGGCTCGTCGTTTTCGTCGTACTTCACTTTGAGAACGTGCGCGTGTCTGTTGTGATCGAGGAGAGGATCTCCCGTGATTTTTTCGTAATTTCTGAAATGGAGCAGGCAAAGATCCTCGCCCTCTTCGCCCTCTACGAAGCAGTTATGCCCGGGTCCGAACACTTTCAGCTCGCCGTTCGTGGTGAGCACGGGCTCGTTCTTTTTTTCCCACGAAGTGGGATCGAGGAGATTGTCTTCTTCGCTCGCGGAAAGCATACCCATGCAATACATGGCTCCCGTGGCGGAGGCGGAGAAGGTCAAAAAGATTTTTCCGTTATGATGGAGAGCCGCAGGACCCTCGTTTACCCAAAAATCGATTCTTTCCCAATCGTAATCGGGCGTGGTCAGAAGCACCTGAATGGTTTTCAATTTCGTGGGCGTTTCGAGCTCGGCGATGTAAAGGTTGGAAATGCCGAATCTGCCTCTCACCTTTTCCGCCCATACGGTATACCATTTTCCCTTGTTTTCAAAGACGGTCATATCGAGAGAAAAATCTTTAAAGGAGTAAGGATCGTCTTCCGCCGCCTGCATTTGACCGGCTTCTTCCCATTCGTCTTTCATGGGATCGTCTCCTTTGCAGACGAGCGCATAAGGGCGCAGCTCCCAGATGGCGTCTTCCCTGCTCGCCGCAAAATAGATGACCCATTTGCCCATGAGGTAATGAATTTCGGGCGCCCAAACGAAGCCGGACATCGGTCCCGTTTCGTGCTTCACCCAGATACATCTTGCCGTCGCGTTTTCGACGTCGTTTAGTTTATCCACGCATTTGAGTTCGATTTTATCGTAATTGGGAAAGGTTGCCGTAAAGTAATATTTTTCGTTATGTTTCAATACAAAAGGGTCCGCTTGCTGCATCGCCAAAGGACTGTTATAGCTTGCCATTTTTTACCGCCTATCGTTTTTATGCTCTTATATTTTACTATACTTTTTAATTTGTGTCAATGACTTTTAAAAAAAACCCTTAAAAATAAAATCCGTTTGGAAAGACGCGAAAAGACCGCCGTCGCTCTTTGCGAACGTATTTTTATGCGGATAAAAGTCAAATAAAATTGTTTACAACCGCAAAAAATTGTGGTATGATAGAAAACGTAAAACTATATTGAGGGGTAAGTGCCATTATGAAATGTATCTATTGCGGTTGCACCGAAAGCAAAGTGATCGACTCCCGTTCCGCCGATGAGGATAAGGCGATCAGACGCCGCCGCGAATGCTCCAATTGCGGAAAACGCTTTACGACGTATGAAACCATCGAGAGCTCGCCCATCCTCGTCGTAAAATCGAACGGCACGAGACAGGCGTTCGACAAGGAAAAGATCAAGAAAGGAATCATCAAATCCGCCGAAAAAAGACCCGTCTCTATGGAAAAGATCGACGCGCTGGTCGACGAGGTAACGAAGGCGGTCTATAACAGCATGGAGCAGGAGGTCACGTCTAAAAAGATCGGGGAAATGGTCATGAAAGGCTTAAAGGAAATCGACGAGGTGGCGTACGTTCGCTACGCTTCGGTCTATCGTTCCTTTAAAGATATCTCCTCCTTTATGGCGGAGCTTCAGAGCATGATGGACGGCAAGAAGTAATTCGGAGCTCTGTTATGACGAAACGCGTAAACATCGGCGGCGTCGTCCTCGGCGGCGGCAGTCCGATAAAAATACAATCGATGACGACGGTAAAGACGAGCGACGTAACCCATTGCGCCGCTCAGATTCTTCGGCTCGAGGAGGCCGGCTGCGACATTATCCGCGTCGCCGTGCTCGACGAGGAGGACGCCCTTTCCCTTAAGGAGCTGAAAAAGCAAATTCATATTCCCCTCGTGGCGGATATCCATTTTTCTTCCGCTCTCGCGATTAAGAGCGTCGAGAACGGCGCGGATAAAATCCGCATCAATCCCGGCAACATCGGCGGGGAGGACAAGATAAGAAGCGTGGCTTCCGTCTTAAAGGAATACGGCGTTCCCGTGCGAGTCGGATCGAATACGGGCAGTATCGAACCGGAATTTTTCAGAAAGTACGGAAGAAACGAATACGCGTTGGTGGAGAGCGCGCTCTGTAACGTGGGACTCTTGGAAAAATACGGGGTGGAGGATATCGTCGTCTCCGTCAAGGCGAGCGACGTTCCCCTCACCGTGAAGGCTTACGCCCTTCTTTCTCAAAGATGCTCCTATCCGCTTCATCTCGGCGTCACCGAGGCGGGGACGCAGGAAATGGGGATTATCAAGAGCAGCGTCGGAATCGGCTCTCTCCTATTAAACGGAATCGGCGATACGATAAGAGTTTCGCTCACCGACGATCCCGTAAAGGAAATTTACGCGGCGAAAAATATTCTTCGCGCCTGCGGGATGCGGGACGATTACGTGGAAGTCGTTTCCTGTCCCACCTGCGGAAGATGTCAATGGAACAGCATGGAGCTCGCCGAAAAGGTCAATCAAAGAGTGAAAAATATCCGTAAAAAGGCAAAGATCGCCGTCATGGGCTGCGTCGTCAACGGACCGGGCGAAGCCAAAGACAGCGATCTCGGCATTGCGGGCGGCAAGGGCGAATGCGTCGTTTTCCGAAAGGGCGAAATCGTGAAAAAGGTCAGGGCGGAAAACGCCGAAGAGGAATTTCTCGCCGAAGTCGGGAGGCTCCTGGAAGAATGAGGACGCAGGAGTATTTAAGCGAAATCCGAAAGAGCTTCGGGCTGAAGAACGCGATTCTCACGAAGAT
Organism: uncultured Clostridia bacterium; assembly: GCA_964459165.1. Lineage (GTDB taxonomy): Bacteria > Bacillota > Clostridia > Christensenellales > Borkfalkiaceae > RGIG4074. Next base: position 35,131 of record CAYWKM010000006.1, on the reverse strand, counting down.
CGTAGTGGACGAACGCCGTCGGTCTGCGGAATTTCATCTGATTACGGACAAAACCTATTCTCCTGCGGATGAGGCGGCTGCGCTGGAAGCGACGGAGAAATTTTTGCCCGAAGGGACGAAGGCTTCGGTAAAAATTTCCAAGCTGGTCGCCGACGCCGATTTGATCGCGAAGAAAATTTATGCCGTTCTCAGAAAAAAATTCCCCGCCGCAGGATCTTTCGTCACCCCGCAGGATATCAGGGTGGAAAAGACGGAAGGGGGAGCCGTCTTTTCTATCGAGATCGGCGTGCGGGAGCAGGGGCTTTTCCGCTCGGGAAATATTCTCGATACGATCGCCGCGGAATTATCCAAAAATTTCTGCGGCTCGTTTATCGGCAACGTCTGCGCCGTGGAGAGGGAGGAACAGCCGTTTGCGCCCGATCCGTATCTTCCGCCTGCGGAAACGCAAATACCGATCCGCGTCTTTCCCGTAGTCGATTATAAGGAGATCGACGGGGGCGAGGTTCCCAAATACGCTACCTATATCGCGGACGTTCAGGGAGAAAATCAAAATCTCGTCCTCTGCGGAGAGATTCGGGATATTCGGGAAAAGCAGACCTCCGCGGGGAAATTGTTCTATGTGTTTACGCTGAGCGATAAAACCTCGGAAATGCGCGTCACCTATTTTACCAAAAAGAGGACGATCGATAAGACGAGGTCGTTACAGGTCGGCGACAGGATCGTCTGTCGGGGAGACTATTCCGCCTTTCGCGAAAATCTCAGCTATACCGCGAGGTATATCAATTACGGAAGCTATCCCGAAGATTTTGTCCCTGCGGAAAAACCGACGAGGGAGGTTCCCGCCGCCTATAAGGCGGTGTTTCCCGAGCCGTTTGCCGATTACAATCAGGCGGGATTTTTCGATAATACCGACGTTCCGGATTCCTTGAAGAAGCAGACGTTCGTCGTGTACGACATAGAGACGACCGGACTCAACAATACCGGTCTCGGCGGGCGAATGGACGCGATTATCGAGATCGGAGCCGTCAAGGTTAAGGATGGCGTCGTCGTCGAGAAGTTTTCCTCCTTTGTGGCGGCGGACAGAAAATTGAGTCAGGAGATCATCGATCTCACGGGGATCTCGGACGAGATGCTCGTCGGCGCGCCCGATATTTCCGACGTAATCGCCGATTTTTATAAGTTTTGCGACGGCTGCGCCCTGGTCGGGCATAACAGCGTCGGATTCGATTCGAAATTTATCAATTACTATGGCAAACAAAACGATTTTGTATTTAAAAATCCCCTTTACGACACCCTCTTTATGGCGCAGCAACGCCTTCGTTTAAACAATTATAAATTGAACACGATAGCGGATTATTACGGCGTTACGTTCAAGCATCATCGCGCGTTTGACGACGCGCTCGCGACGGCGAAGATTTTTATCGCTCTCGCCAAGGAAGGCTGTCCGATCGAATAAAAAAAATTGTTTGATAAATTCAGCGAAAAATGCTTGCAAAAAAAGATTTTTTTTGCTATACTGTAAAAGTGCTTAATAACGATGATTATTGAGAGCGGCTTATTCAAGTCGCTCTTACATTTTGTAGACAGGGGGGAGCGTGGAAGGATGAACAGGAAATCGGTTGAAGAAATTCGCAGGGCCGTCTCGGACTTGGCGGATTCCATGAATATTGAAATCGTGGAGATCGAATGGAAGAATACGAGAGATCCGTCCATTACGATTTTTATCGACACGGAGGGCGGAGTGGATCTCGATACCTGCGAAAAATTCCATTACGCCGTCGATCCGATTTTAGACGAGCTCGACCCTACGGGCGGTCTTCCCTATACGCTCAACGTGTCAAGCCCCGGGCTCGACAGACCCTTTAAAACGGAGCGCGATTTTCTCCGTCATATGGGGGAAAGGGCGGAGCTGAAAACATACGGCCCCGTCAAGGGGAAAAAATTTTTCGAGGGAATTTTAAAGGCTTACGACGGCGACAGCGTCACGCTCGAAATCGAAGGGAAAGAGGTGAAGTTCAATATGACGCAGGTGGCAAAAATCCATCAGGCGATCGATTTCGAATAGATTGCAGACGGGCTTTCCGCGACGGAAAAAAATGAGGGAGCAACGGCGGACGACCGCTGAAAAAATACGAAAAACGCCGCTTTAAAGGAGCGGATCAAGGAGATAGAGATGATAAATCATGAATTCTTTTCGGCGCTCGCCGACTTGGAAAGAGAAAAGGGCATCAGCGAAGAGCTTTTTATCGAGACGCTTCAAAACGCGCTCGCGTCGGCGTATAAAAAACAGTTTGTCGGGGGAAACGGCGAAGTCGAGGTGAAGCTCGATCCCGCAACCGAATCGATCCGCTGTTTCAATATCCGAAAGGTCGTAGCCGAAGTGACGGATAAGGGCAGTGAAATTTCGGAGGAAGACGCGCAGCTCGTCAAAGAGGGAAGCAAGGCGGGCGACGTCATCGTCGAAGAATTTATTCCTAAGGATTTCGGGAGAATCGCGGCGCAGACGGCGAAGCAGGTCATTCTCCAAAAGCTCCATGAGACGGAGAGGGACAATACGCTGAACGAGTTTTCCGATAAAGAAGGGGAGCTTATGGAAGGCGTCGTGAGAAAGATCGACGCGAGAAGATGCGTTTACGTCGAAATCGGCAAGGAGCAGATCGAAGGGCTCATGCTTCCCGCCGATCAGGTTCCCGGAGAAAAATACGCCGTGGGCGACAATATAAAGGTATATGTAAAAAGGGTCAAAAACGGCGGAAGGAACGCGCAGATTCTCGTTTCCCGCGCCGCTCCCGGACTCGTGAAGAGGCTGTTTGAAGAGCAGGTTCCGGAAATCAAGTCGGGATCCGTCATCGTAAAGGAAATTTCCCGCGAGGCGGGCAGTCGAACGAAGATGGCGATCTATTCCGAAGATCCCCGCATCGACGCCGTCGGCGCGTGCGTCGGCGCAAAGGGCGCGAGGGTAAACGCGGTCGTCAAAGAGCTCGGCGGCGAGAAGGTAGACGTCATTCTTTGGAGCGAGAACGCGCTCGAATTTATTTCCAAAGCCCTTTCTCCCGCGACGGTCGTTTCCGTAACTCAGCTGTCCGGAGAAAAGACCGCCATGGCGGTCGTTCCCGACGACAAGCTTTCGCTCGCAATCGGCAGAGACGGTCAGAACGCTCGCCTCGCGGCTCGCCTCACCGGCTGGAAGATAGACGTGAAGAGTCAGACCGCCGCAGCAAAGCTTTATCCCGAGCTTGAAGAAAGAGAGGAAGAGGAAAAGCAAGAGGAATAATCGATGGCAAAGACGAAAAAGATACCGCTCAGGATGTGTATCGCCTGCCGTGAAATGAAAGAAAAGGGCAGCATGCTTCGTATCGTCCGCAGCAAAGAGGGGACGGTCGGCATTGATTTTTCCGGCAAGGCTTCCGGCCGCGGCGCGTATATATGCAACGACGGCGAATGCATAAAAAAACTCAGAAAACAGCGGTTGCTGAATAAGACGTTTTCCTGCGAAATCGACTCGTCCGTTTACGACAGGATCGAGGAGGAATTCGGTGTCGCAAAGCAAGGTTGAAACATTTATCGGCTTTTCGATCCGCTCGGGAAAAATCATTTTCGGCGTCGACGCCGCCGAGCGGAAAAAAAAGGGAGTATATCTTTTGGTCGTTTCATGCGATTTATCGGAAAATTCGTATAAGGTCGCGTTGAAGTTGCAAGAAAGGTTTCAATGCGCCTTAATGAAGACGCGGAGTATCGCGCTGAGCGAACTCGTACACAGAGAGAATTGTAAATTGATAGCGCTTACGGATAAAAGTCTGAGCGAAGCCGTTTTAACAAGCGCGCTCGGCGATAACGATTTCAGAATTTATCCTTGGGAGGAAAAGGAATAAAATATGGCAAGAAACAACTATGAGAATATTGAAAGGATCGGTGAACTTTTAAGCGAAACGGGGATTCCCGCTCTCCAAAAAGAAATCAGCAATACCGAGAGAAAGCTTTCAGATATTTTGAAAAAATTATCGGACAAAGAGGCCGAAGTAAAAGCCCGCAAGGCGGAAGAAGCGGTCAAAGCGGAGGAAGAGGAACGAGCCAGACTCCGCGCGGAAAAGGAATCGGAAGAGCAATCGGAAAAGGAAGCTTCTCCCGTTCCCGCCGCAGTCGATAATGCTCCCGCAGAGGAACCGGAGCAAAAGCCGGAAGAAAAGCCGGAAGAAAAACCGGAACTCAGGGAAACCGTTTCGGAGGAAAAACCCGCCCGGCCGGAGCTTAAAATGTATAGTTATACGCCTCTTTCCGAGACGGAATTTTCTCCCGTTCGCCGCGCGCAGAACGATCCGCGTCGGAACGACCGCAGCGGCAGGAACGCGGGCGGCAGAAGCGGACAGGGGGAAAGGAGCTTTGCGCCTCGCCAATACGATAGAGACGGCAGACCCGCCGCAGGGAACCGCGCGCAGGGGGAAAGGAGCTTTGCGCCCCGTCAATACGGGAAAGACGGCAAGCCTGTCTCGGGAGTCCGCGCGCAGGGGGAAAGGAGCTTTGCGCCCCGTCAATACGATAAAGACGGCAGACCGATTCGTCCTCAGGGCATGAGATCCGCCGGAACGCTCGGCGCGGGTCAGACGTCCGCCGATACCGTCCTCCCTAAGGATTCCAAGAGCTTCGGTCCGGATAAGAAGAAAAAGCCGGAGAAGACCTTCGTCGAGAAGAAGCCGATGAACAAGCGCGCCATGCTGAAGCAGGAGGGGCTCGATATCGACGACTTCGACGAAGATAAGACGGGTTACAGAAAGGCCCGCCCTTCCAAAAAGGATAAGAGAAAGGAGGTCTCCGCCATCAAGATCGACCATGCGGTCGTGACGACGAAGGATATCCCCATTAAGACGCTTTCGGAGAAACTCGGAGTCACCGCCGTCGAAATCGTGAAGAAGCTCTTTAAACAGGGCGTCATGGATAAGACGGTAAACGATTCCATCGACTATGACGCCGCGCTCGAAATCGCGATGGAATTGGGAATCGATCTCGAATACAAGCCGGAAAAGACGGCGGAGGATATTCTTACCGAGGCGCACGACTCCGCAGAGGCGAACGAAGAAAATCTCATTTCGCGCGCGCCCGTCGTAACCGTTATGGGTCACGTCGATCACGGCAAGACTTCCCTCCTCGACAGAATCAGAAATTCCAACGTCACAGCCGGCGAAGCGGGCGGCATCACGCAGAATATCGGCGCGTACACGGTAACGGCGAACGGCAAGCAGATCACCTTTATCGATACGCCGGGACACGCGGCGTTCACCGCCATGCGCGCAAGGGGCGCGAAGGTTACCGATATCGTCGTGCTCGTCGTGGCGGCGGACGACGGGATCATGCCGCAAACGGTAGAGGCGATCAACCATGCAAAGGCGGCGAACGTACCTATTATCGTCGCCATGAATAAGATCGACAAGCCCAATATCGATCCCGATAAAGTAAAGCAAGGATTGCTCGAACAGAACCTCGTTCCCGAAGAATGGGGCGGAGATACGATCATCGTACCCGTTTCGGCAAAGACGGGCGAGGGGATCGACAATCTTCTCGAAAATATTTCTCTCGTCGCGGAAATGCTGGAGCTCAAAGCTAATCCCAATCGTATGGCTAAGGGCGTCATTATCGAAGCGAAGCTTGACAAGGGCAAGGGTCCCGTGGCTTCCGTCATCATTCAGAACGGCACTCTTCGTACGGGCGACAACATTATCTCCGGCACCACGATGGGTCGCGTTCGCGCCATGTTCGACGATAAGAACCGCTCGGTAAAGGAAGCGGGCCCTTCCATGGCGGTAAACGTCCTCGGACTCGAGGAGGTTCCCTCTTCCGGCGATTCGATATTCGCCGTGGAGCAATCTCTCATGAAGCAGGTTCTCGAAGAGAGAGAGACGCGGCTCAGAGAGAGCATGATCCATACGCAGAGCAAGGTGACGCTCGACGACGTGTTCGCTCAGGTCGCCGAAGGAAAGATGAAGACGCTCAATCTCATCGTAAAAGCCGACGTGCAGGGCAGCGCGGAAGCGGTTACGACTTCCCTTTTAAAGCTTTCCAACGAGGAAGTCAACGTGAAGGTGATTCATTCTGCGGCGGGCGCAATCAACGAGAGCGATATCATGCTCGCCGACAGCGCGAACGCCATCGTCATCGGCTTTAACGTTCGTCCCGATACCAAGGCGAAGGCCCTCGCCGAGAGCAGCAAGGTAGACGTGAGAATGTACCGTATCATCTATGAGCTCATCGACGATATGACCGCAGCGTTAAAGGGTATGCTTTCGCCTAAGTTCCGGGAAGTTTACATGGGCAAGTGCGAAGTCCGCCAGACCTTCAACATCACGAACGTCGGTCTCGTCGCGGGATGTTATGTGACCGAAGGCAAGATCGTTCGCGGCGGAAAGCTCAGAATTTACCGCGAAAACATCATGATCGTCGAGGGAAACGTCAAGACGTTGAAACGGTTCAAGGACGAAGTGAAGGAAGTCGCGTTCGGCTTCGAGTGCGGCTGCGCCATCGACGGGTTCAACGAAATTCGCGTGGGCGACGTCATCGAGTGCTATATCATGCAAGAGGCGCCTCAGGTATGAAGATTTCCCGTACGTCAAGGTTGAACGGAGAATTTCAAAAAGAGATTTCTGCCGTCATATCGAGAGATTTAAAAGACAGAGAGCCTTCTCTCTCGGGCGTCATCAGCGTGACCGAAGCGGATATCGCGCCCGACCTGAAAACCGCAAAGATCTATATCAGTATTTACGGAAGCGAGGAACAGAGGGAAGAGAGCTTTTCCGTCATTTCCGACAATGCGGGCTTTATTCGTCATTGTCTCGCGCAGAGGATGCGCATTCGGACGATTCCTTCCCTGACCTTTTATTGGGACGGCAGCATGGAATACGGCTCAAAAATGGATCGACTTTTGTCCTCCGTCCATAAAGAGGAAGAAAATACCCATCCGTCGTCCGAAAAAGAAGAATAACCGTCATGCAGCCGTAGAGAAAACGGCTGCATATAAATATGCTTTCTTTCCCATCATTTTTTCATAGAGAGGATTCGCTATGCAGACCTTACAGGAAATTGCAGATATTATCAAAGGCATAGACAGCGCCGTCGTTTTTACCCATATGCGCCCCGACGGGGACGCGATCGGCAGCGCAGCGTCGCTCTTTTTGGCTCTTCGTCAGTTGAATATTCCCTGCGAAGTCGTCGATGAAAGCGACATACCCGAAAAATTTTATTATTTCGAGGAAGTAAAAGTTATCAAAAAGCGTCCGGAACACGATTACTCCGCGTACATTTGCGTAGACAGCGCCGACGAATTTCGTTTGGGCGCCATGACGGACGTCTTTCTTTCGGCAAAAAGCAAGAAAATCACGATCAATATCGATCATCATATATCCAATACCAAATTCGCCAAGTACAATTATGTAAACGGCTGTTCTGCCAACTGTGAAAACATGGTGGAGCTCGTTAAGCTCCTCGGCGTTCGGATAACGCCCGCCATGGCGAACCTTCTCATGCTCGGATTGCTTACCGATTCGGGGAACTTTTCCCACAGCGACGTCAACGCGCATACCTTTGAATGCGCTGCGTTGTTGTCCGCGCACGGCGCCGACGCGAGCGGAATCAATTACAATATCTTTAAAAAGCAGAAGAAACGCCGCGCCCTGCTCTACGGACATACGATGGATCATATCCGTTTCGCGCTCGAAGACAGGCTCGCTATGATCGTCGTGAAGAAGGAGGATATGCAGGCGTTCGAAGCCAAGCAGGAAGATACCGAAGGCTTCGTCGATTTTCCCTTGACGATCGAGAGCGTGGAAGTCTCCGTCGCTTTCATGGAGAGCAGAAAGGGGCAATTCAAAGTTTCTTTGCGTTCCAAGGGCAGCGTCAATGTAAACGCCGTCGCCGGCGTGTACGGCGGGGGCGGGCACATTCTTGCCAGCGGCTGTATGATGTTCGGCGATATCGAAGATATTATCGATCGAATGACCTATACCGTATCGCAGTATTTAGAGTGATCGGAAAAT
>CAYWKM010000006.1:0-27010 GCA_964459165.1 uncultured Clostridia bacterium | reverse complement strand
GGAAAATAGGATTTACCGATATCGATAAAGGGTATTATCGATCGAATGACCTATACCGTATCGCAATATTTTTAGTGACATGAAAACGGGATTTATCAATATCAATAAACCGTCGGGAATGTTTTCTTCCGCGGCGGTCAATCGCGTCAAAAGGCTCGTCCGTACGCCCTGCGGGCATATGGGCACGCTCGATCCTCTCGCAAACGGCGTTCTGCCCGTCGGAATAGGCAACGCCTCGCGCCTCTTCGATTATTTTCTTGAAAAGAAAAAGACCTATATCGCACAGTTTACCTTCGGTTGCACGAGCGATACGCTCGATACGGAAGGGGAAGTGAGGAAGGAGGGCAGGATTCCTTGCCTTTCCGAAATAGAGGAAGCGATTCCTTTTCTCTGCGGCGAGGTGATGCAGATTCCTCCTAAATACAGCGCGAAAAGCGTAAACGGCAAGAGAGGATATCGGCTCGCAAGAGAGGGAAAGCCGTTCGAGCTTCCTCCGAAGAAGGTTTTCATCGATAGGATAGAGCTGCTCTCTCAGGACGGAGAGGATACGTTCTCCTTTCGGATCGAATGCGGCGGCGGGACGTATATCCGTTCAATCGCGCGCGATTTGGGGGAATCGCTCGGCACGCAAGCGATCATGAGCGGGCTTACCCGCACCAAAAGCGGAATTTTCACCATTGAAAACGCCGTCGGCGCGGAGACGCTGACGGAGGAAAATATAGAAAATTTTATTATTCCGACCGAAGAGGTTCTTCCCTTCCCCTCTCTCGACTGGAAGGATCCTCGCATTTTTCACGGCTTGCCCGTAAAGAGCGAAGAAAAGGACGGGCTTTATAAAATTTATGACGAGAACGGCTTCTACGGCGTTGCGGAGGTAAGGGCGGGAGAAGCGAGGATGAAGAAGAAATTATGTTGAAAAAATATCTCTTATCCGACGAAACCGTCTTTCAAGCTCCTTGCGCGTTTTTGCTGGGAGGCTTTGACGGCGTCCATTGCGGGCATAAAAAACTGATTGAAAGGGCAAAGGAATTTTATCTTCCGATCGGCATAATGACCATCAACGGAGCGAAATCGTCGAGCAGTCTCTTTACGATGGAAGAACGGGAGGAGATTTTCGAACGGCTCGGCGTTTCGTTTGTCCTCGAAACGGAATTTTCCGAGGAATTTAAAAACACCTCGGCGGAAGCGTTCGTCTCTCTGATCACCGAACGGTTCAACGTAAAGGCGTTCGTCTGCGGCAAGGATTTTCGTTTCGGCAAGGGGGCTTTCGGCACGCCCGCCTTCTTGCGCGAAAGGACGGGAATTCTCGTATTCGACGAGGATATCAGGATAGACGACAACGGCAGAAAGATCAGCACGACGACGATAAAGGAATTGCTGAAAGAGGGGAAGGTCGGGGAGGCCAACCGCATCCTCGCTACTCCCTTTTGCGTCACGGGAGAGGTGATACACGGCAGACACGTGGGCAAAGGCATGGGGTTCCCTACGGCGAATATGATTTATCCCGAAAACAAGACGCCGATACAGGACGCGGTTTACGCCGTCAGCGTATTCATCGGCGGGAAGAAATACCGCGGCGTCGCCAATTACGGAAAATGTCCTACTTTCGATATACCGTATAAGCTTGTCGAAACGTATATCGACGGATTTTCCGGCGATCTGTACGGGAAAAGGTTGCGCGTATATTTCGACGCGAAGATCAGAGATATCAGAAAATTCTCCGGAAGGGAGGAGCTAATCGCTCAACTTTCCGAGGATATAGAAAAGGTGAGGAGCGGACGAATATGAATTATCGAACGGACAGATACGGAAACCGAATTTCCATTCTCGGCTACGGCTGTATGCGCTTTACCTCTTCGGCGGGGAAAATAAACGTAAAAAAGGCGGAAGAGGAAATTCTCGAAGCGATTCGTTCGGGCGTAAATTATTTCGATACCGCTTATGTGTATCCGGGGAGCGAAGCCGCCCTCGGCGAAATTCTCGAAAGAAACGGGTTGCGCGACGAGGTATCTATCGCGACGAAGCTTCCGCACTATCTCGTCAAGAATGCGGACAGTATCGAAAAATACTTTTCCGAACAGCTTAAACGTTTGAGGACGGATCATGTGGATTACTATCTGATGCACATGCTTACCGACGTGAAGACGTGGGAAAAGCTGAAAGCGCTCGGCGTCGAGGAGTGGATTCGGTCGAAAAAAGAGAAGGGACAAATTCGACAGGTCGGTTTTTCCTATCACGGAAACGCCGATAAATTTATCGAGCTTCTGGACGCATACGACTGGGATTTTTGTCAGATTCAATATAACTATTTGGATGAAAATTCGCAGGCGGGCAGAAAAGGACTGATGTACGCAAACGAAAAAGGTCTTCCGGTGATCGTCATGGAAGGGCTTCGCGGCGGAAAGCTCGCCAATCAGCTTCCCCCTTCGGCAAAGAAGATTTTCGACGATTATCCCGTCAAAAGAAGTCCCGCCGAGTGGGGATTGAAATGGCTGTGGAATCAAAAGCAGGTTACCTGCGTCTTATCCGGCATGAATTCCGTCGATATGGTGAAGGAAAACGTCCGCGCCGCTTCGTCGTCGGCGGCGGACGAATTAGGCTCGGAGGAAGCGGAGCTCTACGCGAAGGTCATTCAAGAAATCAACGCCAAGACGAAAGTAAATTGTACGGGCTGTCGCTATTGTATGCCCTGCCCGAAAAACGTGGATATTCCGGGCGCGTTCTCCGCCTATAACCATGTTTACAGCGACGGCTTTTTTACGGGACTCTCCGAGTATTTCATGTGTACCGCCATGCGCAGGGATTCCTCCGCAGCGTCGAATTGCGTATCGTGCGGCAGGTGCGAAAAGCGCTGCCCGCAGCATATTCAAATTCGCAGAGAGCTGAAAAGCGTAAAGAAGAAATTAGAGAATCCCCTGTATAAAATAGCGAGGGGAATCGTAAAAATATTTAAAATATATTGAGGAGATCGGTCTATGATAAAATTCGGTCCGAGCGGCAATTCGCAAAGCTTCTACGACGCCGGCTACGACGGTACGGAGCAATCCGCCCTTTTTTGCAGGGAAAGGGATCTCGACTGCTTTGAATATTCCTTCGGGCGAGGCGTGAGAATGACGGACGCGAAGGCGCGCTCCATCGCTTCGGCCTTTGCAGAGCAGGGAATCGAAATTTCCGTTCACGCTCCTTATTTCATCAATTTCGCCAATCCCGACGAGGAAATGGCGCAAAAATCTTACGGCTACGTCATGCAGAGCGCGCGCGTTTTACAGCTCATGGGGGGAGAGCGTCTCGTCTTTCACCCCGCGACCGAGGGAAAAATGACGCGTGCAGCCGCCGTGGAACTCGCCAAGGAGAGATTGAAGGTCTTGCGCGACGTCATTTACGAGGCGGGCATGCAGAATATCCGTTTTTGTCCCGAGACGATGGGCAAGCTCGCCCAAATCGGCACGATAGAGGAAATTACGGATTTTTGCCTCGTCGATCCCTGTTTCACGCCCTGCGTGGATTTCGGACACGTCAACGCGCGCGAGCGCGGTTCGTTAAAGACGACGGAGGATTACAGGGTGAGGCTGGAATATATGATCGAGAAGCTCGGCTACGAGAGAATGAAAAATTTTCATGTGCATTTTTCGAAAATCATGTATTCGGACAGAGGGGAGGTCAGGCATCTCACCTTTGAAGATACGATTTACGGACCCGAGTTCGAGCCTCTCGCCATTGCGCTGAAAGAGCTAAAGCTGGAACCCTACGTCGTGAGCGAATCGGCGGGTACGCAGGCGGAAGACGCCGTGACGATGAAAAAGACGTATCTTTCCCTTTTCCGGGGAGAAAATTAAACGACGGCGAAAGCGTCCGACTCGCCTTTCGTAAAAATTTGGGAAAAGGGAACGGGAAACCCGCTCGTTTCCTATTGACTAAAATTGAATTATTTGCTAAAATAGAGGTCGAGAGGTAAAAATCATATGATGGAAACGAATGGCAAGAGGTTATTCGATGCGGTAAACGCCGACGCCGTTTACATGAAGAACGATATCTTGAGGAGATATCTCACCGGTTTTTACGCCGAGGACGGCTTCGTCATCGTCGATAGGGACGGAACGAGAATGTATACCGATTCCCGTTATACCGAGGAGGCGAAAAAGGCTCTGTCGGGCACGGACGTTCAGGTTATCGAGGGCGACAGGGAAGCCACGGCGGAAAATCTGTTAAAGGGTTATCGGACGGTAGCGATTCCTTTCGACTATACGTCCTATCCCGAATATCGGAAGCTTGAAGCGATCGGCGTAACGCTCGTAGACGATATGCCGCAGCTTCAAAGGCTGATGATGAAAAAGAGCGCAAGCGAAATCGAAAACATTCAAAAGGCGTGCGCCATCGCCGAGGAAGCGTTTTTGGCTCTTCTTCCGGATATCAAAGAGGGCATGACCGAAACGGAAGTCGCCGCGCTCCTCGAATATCATATGCGTAGATTCGGCGCGTACAGCGTTTCGTTCGACACGATTTGCGCATTCGGGGCGAACGCCGCGATCCCTCATCACGTGACGGACGATACCAAACTGAAATTCGGCGACGAGATTCTGATCGACTTCGGATGCAAGGTCAACGGATACTGTTCGGATATCACGAGGACGTTCCTTTTCGGAGACGACGGAAAGCATCAGCGGTTCAAAGAGCTCTATCGCGAGGTCTTGACGGCTCAGCTGAAGGTTTTAGACGAATTGAAAGCGGGGATGACGGGCGCGCAGGGCGACGCCATCGCGAGGGATTATTTTGCGAGCAAGGGATTGGATAAATGGTTTACCCATTCTTTGGGACACGGAATCGGCTTAAACATCCATGAGCTTCCCATGCTGAGAAGGACGAGCCAAACGACGCTCGAAGACGGTATGGTTTATTCCGACGAGCCCGGGCTTTATTTCGAGGGAGAACTCGGAATCCGTATCGAAGACAGCGTGAGAATGGAAAACGGAAACTCCGAGAGCTTCATGCGTAAGACAAGTAAGGATTTGATCATCCTTTAATCGATCAATCATTTAGAATTTTTTATAGGAGAATTATTATACTATGGGACAGATTTTAGCAGGTGAAATCAGGAAGGGCGTCACTTTCGAATACAACGGAAAGGGCGTTTACATGGTTACCGATTTTCAGCACGTAAAGCCCGGCAAAGGCGCGGCTTTCGTGAGAACCACGTTAAAGAACGTCGTTACGGGGCAGGTGTTGTCCGACCAAACCTTTAACCCTACGACAAAGCTTGAAACGGTTGACGTAGAAACCAAGAAGATGACGTATTCTTATTTCGACGGCGAATTTTACGTATTCATGGACGATGAATACAATCAAACGATGCTCACGCAGTCGCAGTGCGAAGAGGCTTTGAAGTATATTAAAGAAAACGACGTCGTCACCGTAAGATTCCTCTACGGCAACGCCTTCTCGGTAGAGCCCGAAAACTTCGTGGAACTCAGAGTCGTCGAAGCGGAGCCCGGCGTAAAGGGCAATACCGCGACGAACGCCATGAAGAACGCAAAGGTGGAGACGGGCGCGATCATTCAGGTCCCCATGTTCGTCAACGAGGGCGAAGTGATCAGAATCGATACCAGAACCGGCGAATATATGTCCCGCGTTTGATTTGTCCGGAATAAAATGAAAGTTCGGTCGGATTTTGTCTTATGGCGGGATCCGACTGTTTTTATATCGGTATGAAAAGCGTTATTCAAAGAGTAAGCTGCGCTGCGCTCAGCGTAGACGGGCGGTTAATTTCTCAGATCGAAGAGGGACTCGTCGTGTTCCTCGGCGTGAAAAGGAGCGATACGCGGGACAAGGGCGACCTCATGGCGAAAAAGATCGTCAATATGCGTATTTTTGAGGATGAAAACGGAAAGATGAATCTTTCCGTAAGGGACGTCGGCGGAAGCGTCCTGCTGGTATCGCAATTCACCTTATACGGCGATACTTCGAGGGGAAACCGTCCAAGTTTCATCGATGCAGAAGAACCCGTAAGGGCAAAGGCGTTGTATGAATATACCGCCGAAAGGATCGCGGAGAGCGGCGTTTCGGTAAAGACGGGAGTGTTCGGCGCGGATATGAAAATTTTGCAGCGGAACGACGGACCCGTAACGATTATTCACGAAATATAAGAAATCGGCGCGGGAGCTTCTTAAAAAGGAGGGATCTTATGAAAATCCAATATCTCGGCACGGGAGCGGCGGAAGGCGTTCCCGCAGAGTTCTGCAATTGTAAAACCTGCCGTATCGTCCGCGAACGGGGAGGCAAAGAGATACATACCCGTTCACAGATCGTCATAGACGGCGATCTCGGACTGGAATTTCCTCCCGACGCATACTATCATTCCCTGCGTTTTCATGTAGATTTGTCTGCCATCCGATATCTGATCGTGACGCATTCCCACATGGATCATTTTTACGCTCATGATTTTATTTTAAGGGGCTATAAATACGCCTTCGGCATGACGAGCCCCACGCTGGATATTTACGGAAACGAAGAGATCGGCAGGGTCTTTGAAGAGTGCACCCGACGCGAAATGAAGCCCGACGTAAGACCCGCAATCTCTTTTCACCCGATGCGGCTCTACGCCGAATATTCCGTCGGCGACTATACGGTAACGCCTTTGAGAGCGCAACATTCCGCCTCGGAGACGGCGTTTGTCTTTCTCATTGAAAAAGCGGGAAAAAGCTATCTTCATCTGACGGATACGGGCAGACTTCCCTCCGACGCGTACGAATATCTCTCTTCCGAGGGGAAGCGCGTCGATCTCGTTTGCTTCGATTGCACGTTTGTCAACTTTACCAAGGGCGAAGTCGGCAGACATATGGGGATTGAAGACGATATGGCGGTAAAGGAGAAGCTGATTCGCTGCGGCGTATGCAATGAGAGCACGAGATATTGTATCACGCATTTCAGCCATTGCAATCATCCTTTGAGCGAGACGCTCGACGAGATAGAAAAAAGGTACGGCGTAACCGCTCTGTACGACGGCATGACGGTGGAGTTGTAACGCTCCGCCGTTTTCCTTTTTGCGAGCCGTTAAAGCGAAGGCGGGAAGCATGAATAAATTCATAAGAAAGGCATAAAATAGATAGCGATGAAAAGGAAGGTTCTTATCGGGGTTATTGGTTGTCTTTGCCTTTTATTCTGTTTTTCCGTGTGCGTATACGGTCTCGGCGTTACCGCTTCGGAAATGCGCACGCTCACCGTCGTCCTCGACGCGGGGCACGGAGGAATCGACGGGGGCGTCGTGGGAGCCGTCACGAAGACGCCGGAGAGCAAAATCAACCTCGCTATCGTCAAAAAACTGCAAAGCTGTTTTGAAGACGGCGGCATTCATTGCGTACTGACGCGCAAGACGGACGCGGGACTTTACGCGCTTCCGACGAAGGGATTTAAAAAACGGGATATGGCGAAGAGGAAGGAGATCATCGATCGGGCGGATCCCGTGGCGGTCGTTTCCGTCCATCAGAATTTTTACACGGGATCTTCCGCTATGCGCGGCGGGCAGGTGTTTTATCGCGCGGACAACGAAAACGGGAAGGCGTTGGCGCTCGGAATCCAGCAGGCGTTCAATAAAATCAATCCTCCTACCGCTCAAAGACAGATTCATGCGGGAGATTATTATATGCTCAATTGCACCGATTGCGCTTCCGTCATCGTCGAGTGCGGATTTTTGTCGAATGCGCAGGACGAATTGCTCCTCATCACCAAGGAATATCAGCAGACGGTCGCCGAGGTCATTTATGAAGGCGTGCTCGTCTATCTCGCGCAGAAGGCGAACGGCGTATAGCCGTCCGAAATTACCGATATCCGGCGGAATCGTCGGATTTTCTTTCTGTTGAAAAACTTTTCGCCGCTCTTTTCTGCGGCGCAATTTCAACGATCCGGACGTTAAGCGGCTGCGGCGCTCCCGCATCCATTCGGCGCGGACGGCTTTTTGCCGGATTTTTTCTATTATCGCTTGATATTTACATGGCGTTATGGTATAATAAAAAAATAAATTTATCTATACGGAGAGCCTATGTTTTCTTTGGATTCGACCGTAACGCCTGACGAAGCCAGACAATACAGTCCCGTCGTGCTCGCATTTATCGGCGACGCGGTGTATTCCCTTTACGTGAGGGAAAAGCTTTGTTTTTCCACCGATTATAAGACGGGAGAATTGCAGAAACTCACCTCGAAAACGGTTTCGGCGCATGGGCAGAGCGAACTCGTCGAAAAGCTTTTCCCCCTTTTCACGCAGGAGGAGACGGAAATCTTTAAACGGGGGAGAAACGCTAAAAAGCAGACCAAGAGCAAGAACGCCACGGTAGCGGAATATAACCGCTCGACGGGATTCGAAGCCGTTATCGGCTACCTTTATATTACGGGGAACAAACGGCGCATAGAAGAACTCTTAAAGAATGTAACGGACGGAGAATATCAATGAAAACGGAAGGCAGAAACGCCGTATTCGAGCTTTTAAAGACGGATAAACCGATCGATAAAATTCTGATGGAAAAGCAAGCGCAGGGATCTCTTTC
Source organism: uncultured Clostridia bacterium (assembly GCA_964459165.1). Taxonomy (GTDB): domain Bacteria; phylum Bacillota; class Clostridia; order Christensenellales; family Borkfalkiaceae; genus RGIG4074. The sequence goes on along the minus strand of CAYWKM010000006.1, from coordinate 18,476 downwards.
CCGCATTTTCGCCGAAGCGAGAAAGAAAGAGGTGAGCGTCCGCTTTGTGGATCGCGCCGTCCTCGACAGGGAGAGCGAAACGAAGCGTCATCAGGGGGTCATCGCCTACGCATCCGATTACGAGTATTACGACTTGCAGGATCTCGTCGATGAAAAAAGGGGGAAAAACGGCTTTATCATTCTCTGCGACGGCGTCGAGGACGTGCATAATTTAGGCTCTATTATCCGCGTGGCGGAGTGCGCGGGGGCGGACGGCGTCGTCATTCCCAAGACGAACAGCGCGGTCGTTACCGAGAGCGTCGTACGTATTTCCGCAGGAGCGGCGGCTCATGTAAAGGTGGCAAAGGCGGTCAATATCAATCAGGCGATCGATTTTTTAAAGCGAAACAACTATTGGGTATACGGGTTGGAAGCCGAAGGCGAAAGCATTTACGGGGAAAATCTCAAAGGAAACGTCGCCCTCGTCATCGGCGGCGAAGATTCGGGCGTAAGGAGGCTGACGCGAGAGCGCTGCGACAAGCTTCTGGCTCTTCCCATGTTCGGCAAGGTCAATTCGCTCAACGCTTCCGTCGCTCTCGGCGTCGCCGCTTACGAAGTGGTCAGGCAAAATCTCCCATGACGGACGAAGAGCTGATCGCAAGGGCGAAAAAGGGGGACAAGGGAGCGGAAAGCGAGCTTCTGATTAAATATACGGGCATGGTTCGCGCGAAGGCCCGAGGCTTTTTTTTGATCGGCGGCGAAGCGGAGGATCTCATTCAGGAAGGCATGATCGGGTTGTATTCCGCGATCGGGACGTTTCGTCCCGACGGGGGCATGAGCTTTAAAAACTACGCCTGCGTCTGTATTTCCCGAAAGATTATCGACGCCGTCAAATCTTCCGTGAGGCAGAAAAACCTCCCCCTGAACAATTACGTCTCCCTTTCGGGAGCGGATTTCGATCTGATTTACGATTCCGACGCGGAGGAGGCCGTCATCCGAACGGAGGATGCGCGAGAATTTTTCCGCAGGATGAGCGGGATTCTTTCCGACGCGGAATTTCGTATCGTCGTCTTGTATATGGAGGGGATGACTTACGACGAGATTTCTTCCGCCACGGGCAAGACGAATAAAAGCATCGACAACGCGCTTCACCGCGCAAAGCGAAAATTGAGAGAAATTTATAAACAAAATATCGGGAAGTAAACTATGGCGTATCTTGCATTGTACAGAATGTTTCGCCCCGACACGTTCGATGGCGTGGTAAGGCAGGAGCATATCGTCAGAATTTTAAAAAATCAGCTCGCGACCGATCGCATCGGTCACGCCTATCTTTTCTGCGGTCCGAGGGGGACGGGCAAGACGACCGTCGCCAGAATTTTTGCGCGGGCGATCAATTGCGAAAATCCCAAGGACGGTTCGCCCTGCGGAAAATGCAAGACGTGCAGGGCGCTCGCGGATCCCTCTTCTCTCGATATTTCCGAAATTGACGCCGCCTCCAACAACGGCGTGGACGAAATGAGAGATCTCAGGGAAAAGGTGCAGTATCCTCCCGTTTCCTGCCGATATAAGGTTTATATCGTCGACGAAGTGCATATGCTCACCGACAGCGCGTTCAACGCTCTCTTAAAGACGCTCGAAGAACCGCCCGAACACGCCGTTTTTATCATGGCGACGACCGAGCCGCATAAGATTCCGGCGACCATTCTGTCCCGCTGTATGCGCTTCGATTTCAAACTGCTTCCGCAGGAGGATCTCGAGAACCATTTAAAGAGCGTTTTGCATAAAATAGGGAAAGATTACGAAGAGGAGGCGGTTTCCGCCATCGCGAGGGTAGGCGCGGGCAGCGACAGAGATATGCTGTCCATCGCCGATATGTGCGTTTCCTATTCAGCCGGCAAACTTACTTACGACGACGTGACGAAGGTTTTGGGAAGCGCGGATTTTTTCGAGACGGGGAAGCTCGGTTCGGATATCTTATCGGGAGACGTTTCCGCCGCGCTCTCCCGTTTGGAAAAAATGATTTCGGAGGGCAAGGGGATCGGCGTGCTCGTCAAAGATCTCATGGAATTTTTGAATCGCTGCGCGATCGCGAAGATGTGCCGCGACGCGGATAAAATTCTAAGCCTCCCCTCGGAAATGTATGATTTCGTCAGGAAAACGGGCGAAAAGGCGGACGGACACCGACTTCTTCGCGTCACCGAAATTATGGCGAAGGCGGAAACCGATTTGAAGTATTCCACCTCTCCCCGCATCGTCGTCGAAACCGCCGTCGTCAAGGCGAGTATGCCGGAGACGGATTACAACATCGACGCGCTCGTCGCAAGGATAAACGAATTGGAGGAAAAGCTGAATAACGCGTCTTTTGCCGCCCCGCCCGCGCCCGAGGCGCAGACGGAACGGAAAAAGGAAGGGCAGACGGCTTCTCCCGCCCAAGACTCTCCCGCGTTCGAGGAAGAGCCCGCGTTTGCGCCCTATACCGAAGAGGAGCCCGTATTCGACGAGTATTCCTTTTCCTCGGAGAAGGCTTACGAGCCGGACGACGGGCGCGGAGTAAAAATGCGAGGAGCGGAGGAGGCGAGCGTCGCTCCCGCCCCCGCCTCCGCGTCGATTCCCGTTCGGGAGGAAAAGCGGGAACGGTCGGCGGAATCTGCGGGCAAGGAGGGAGAAAAAGCGGCGAAGTCTTCCGCTTCCTCGGGGGATTTCAAGGCGAATACTTTCGGAAAGTTCCTTCGTTCGCTCAGAAAGACAAACCGTAACGGCGTATTGTTCGTCATGTGTCAGGATTTGAACTCGGAGTTTTCCGGCGATACCTTTCTTCTTTCCACAAAGAGCGAGGTCGTCTATAAATCGCTTAACCGCGAAGAGCACCTTTCCGCAATCGCGGAAGCGCTAAAAAATATCGGAGTGGAGGATTTCCGCATCGAATTTTCCGGGGATTCCGAGAAGAAGCAGACGTTGACGGAACGCATTCGCGCGGATTTTGGCGACGTAGACATTGAAGAACGGTAAGAGTCGGCAGAAAAATTTCAATCAATAAAAAAACATCGGCAAGGAGAATAGAAATATGGCAGGGTACAAAGGCGGTATGGGCGGCAATATGCAGAATATCATGAAGCAAGCTCAGAAAATGCAGGAAGAAATGCAGAAGACGAGCGAGCTTTTAGACGATTGGGAAATCGTCGGAACCTCCGGCGGCGAAGCGGTCGTCGTCTATATGAACGCAAAAAAAATCATCAACGGAATCGAGCTGGACGAATCGGTGATCGACCCCTCCGACGCAGAAATGCTCGAAGATCTCATTATGGCGGCGATCAACGACGGCTATAAAAAGGCGGACGAAGTCTACAAGGAAAAGATGGCTCCTTACGGCGCGCTCGGCGGAATGATGTGATGGAAGTTTATATTGAACCGATCGGCAGGCTCGTCAACGAGTTTTCAAAGCTCCCGGGCGTAGGAAAAAAATCGGCGCAAAGGTACGCCTATAAGGTGATCGATATGTCCGAAAGCGAAGCGCGCGCCTTTGCCGACGCGATCGTCAACGCGAAGAAGAAGATACATTTTTGTAAGATTTGCGGAAACTTCACCGAAGAGGAGGTATGCTCCGTTTGCCGCACGCGCGATCAAAGCGTCATCTGCGTGGTGAAGGATCCGAAGGACGTCGTCGCTTTGGAAAAGCTGCACGAATATAAGGGAGTATATCACGTCCTGCACGGGGTCATCAATCCGATGAACGGCGTAGGACCCAACGATATTCGCATTAAAGAGCTTCTCGCGCGACTGAGCGAAGGGACGGTAAAGGAGGTCATCATGGCTACCAATCCCGACGTGGAAGGAGAGGCGACCGCCCTGTATCTCGCAAAGCTTATTAAGCCGTTGGGCGTCAACGTCACGCGTCTTGCGCACGGCATTCCCATCGGATCTGAAATCGAGTACACGGACGACGTTACGCTGTCCCGTGCGCTTCAAGAAAGAAAATCTATTTAACGAAAGGAGATTCCAATGAAAATATCGGTATTGGGTTGCGGAAGATGGGGATCGTTTATCGCGTGGTATCTCGTCAACAAGGGCTACGACGTATATTCGTGGGGACCGGAAGACGATTATTCCTATCGGGTTTTGAAGGAAACGGGGAAAAACGAATATGTCGAACTCGACAAGCGCATTACGCTCACCTGTGATTTGGAGCGGGCGGTAAATCATGCGGAGATCGTCGTGATTTCCATCAGCTCGCAAGGGCTCGACGGTTTCGTTAAGCGCATAAAGGCTTACGACGTTTCGGATAAAAATTTCGTCCTCTGTATGAAAGGAATCGAGGTCTCTACGGGCAGAAGGCTCTCCGAAATTCTCGTCGACAACGGGATCGATAAGAATCGTATCGCCGTCTGGGTCGGACCCGGGCATATTCAGGCGTTTACGCAGGGAATTCCCAATTGTATGGTCATCGATTCCGAAAACGAGGAATTGAAGCGTTATCTCGCCGATCATTTCAAGAGCGATCTCATTCGTTTTTATTACGGCGACGATATGATCGGCACCGAAATCGGCGCGGCGGCAAAGAACGTGATGGGAATTCTCGCCGGCATGCTCGACGGTTGCGGGTACGTCTCGTTAAAGGGACCTTTGATGTCGAGGGGGGCGAGAGAGGTCGCCCGTCTCATTAAAGCCATGGGCGGAAACGAGCTCTCCGCATACGGTCTCGCGCATCTCGGAGATTACGAAACGACGTTGTTCTCCCCCTATTCGCACAACCGCGCTTACGGCGAAATGCTCGTAAAGGGCGAAAAATTTCAAAAATTAGCGGAGGGCGTCACGACGGCTGCGGCGATCAAAAAACTCGGCGAACGGTATGGGGTGGACTTGCCCTTGACAAATACCGTATACGAAATCTGTTACGGCAATAAAGTCATCGAGGATTATAAGAGCGAAGCCTCCAAAATTCTCTCGAAGCTCTTTTCTCGCGATACAAAGACGGAATTCTATCAATAGAAATCAAACGAAACGGTTAAAATATCGTTTCGTTTTTTGTATAATTCCGCGCGGCGATTCCCAAAATAAAAATATGAATAAAATCAAACGAGGCGAAAATATTACGGGGAAAGACGAGCGCGAAAGCTGTTTTTCCGATTTTGTCGGCAGGGAATCGAGAAATGACCGGAAAAAATAAAGAGAATACCAATAAAAATTATATCGATTACGTAAATACCTTCGAACCGAGCACGAAGCACTTTCATAATTGCTATCGAGCGTTTCTCGTGGGCGGGTTTATTTGTTGCATCGGACAGTTTTTTCGTTATATGCTTTCGTTCGCGGGGCTTTCGGGCGACGTTCTCGCGGGAACGGTTTCCATTCTTCTTATTTTTCTCGGATCGTTGCTCACGGGCGTCGGCGTGTACGACCGAATCGGCAGGAACGCGGGAGCGGGTTCCATCGTCCCGATCACGGGCTTTTCCAACAGCGTTACTTCGCCCGCCCTCGAATTCAAGACGGAGGGATACATTTACGGCTTGGCTGCCAAGATGTTCGTCGTTGCGGGACCCATCATCGTTTACGGCGTGCTCGGCGGCGCGATCGTGGGAATTGTCTATTGGCTTCTGACGCTGTAAACGGGAATCGGACGGGAGCGGCGCGATGAAAAACGGAATTTTTTCGGTCGGGCTTTTCTCGGATTCGTAAAATACAGCGCGCGACGCTTCGTTTTTTGAAGCTCGCGCGCTATTTTCGTTATTTTTTTGGTATTTCCTTTCTCCGTTCTCGTCCGTATGCAATAGCTTTCGCGCAAACAAACGGGTTTTCGAACAGAAATCCTTATTTTTATTGCTTGATCGCGCGGACGAAAAACGAACGCAAACCCTTACGGGCGATTCCGGAAAGCGTTTAACGTTCCCTTACCTTAAAAAAGGGGCCTTTTTTTGCGCCGCAAATGAGAGCATGACGATGGATTTTTTATAATAATCGGTCGATGAATCGAATCACGCCGTCTGCGCCGGAAACGGTGCGTTTGATCATTTCCTTTAAAGGGGGATAACCGTTTTCGGCTACGTAGGCTTGTCCGCATTCCATAAGCATTTCGTAATCGTTCATGTGATCGCCGAAAGCCAAACAATCTTCCTTGGAAAAGGAAAATTTTTTCATAATGAACTCGATCGCTACCCCCTTATTCACTTCATGAGAAGCCATGTCGCACCAGCATTTTCCCGATACGATCGTCCTCAGCTTCGGTACGCCTTTGTGCAATTCTTTTGCGTGAAAATCCGCTTTGCCGTATTTATCGAAGATGGCTATTTTGCATACGTCTTCTTTGCCGATGACGGAATCGAGATTTTCCACCTTTTTGCAATGGCTGTACGAAGCGAAGGAATAGGAAAAAAAAGGCTCGTCGTCGTCCTCGATGTAGGCGCAGTCGACGCCGCAGAGCATGGGGTACGCCCATTCCTCGCGGCGTATTTTGTCGAGGGCAAATTTGATCTCGTTTTGCGGAACGGGGGAAGAAAAGAGAGTTTTCTCTTGATATTTTACCAACGCGCCGTTTTCGCAGATAAACAGGATTTTGTCCGCCACCGGCTGAAAAAGCTTTCTTAGATTCGCGTATTGCCTTCCGCTTGCGGGGGCGAACAGAATCCCTTTGCTATATAATTTTTCTATGGCGTCGAACGTATTTTCCGGAAGTTGTCCCTTTTCATCCAAAAGCGTTCCGTCAAGATCCGTCGCTATAAATTTTACCATGGAAAATGCCTCGCTGCTCTGTCAACTTACCGTTATAATTTCAAGGGGATAGGGGATCGTTTCCGGCGCGGCAAATTTTTCAAATACGTTCGGCGCATACATGAAATCGGTATAGCTTTTTTTAAAATCGAAGAAATGAACGGCTTTGTTCGCCATAATGTTGATGGCGGATTTTTCGTATCCGTAACCCGAATTGACGCCGACTACGATGAGATTTTTCTGCGTGACGGCGGAAATATCCATCGACCATCCCTTATCGCATATGCCGGCGAACACCACATGAGCGTCTTTATTGACGAGCCCCAATATGATGGAAGGGGATACCTTATTCATCGTATTGATATAAACGGCGGAGTCGCAATTTCTCCCGCCCGTTATTCGGAATATGTTTTCACGTAGCTCTTCCCCCGTCGTAAGGCTGTAAAAAACGCCGCATTTTTTCGCAAAGGCCGCTTTTTCCGCGCTCGAAGTAATCAATACGGGGATTTGCTTATAATATAACAGAAGCTGGCATAAAATTACGCTTAGAATATCCTCTCCGGATACGGCGACGAATCGTCCCTCCTCCGTGTTTAGCCGATCGACGACGGCTTCGGCATAGGCGACCAATCCTAAGAACAGCGCTTCATCGTCGGAAATGACGGACGGAATATGAAACAGATCTCTCGCCGTAACATACGCGTAATCCTTCAACAGTCCGGGGGCGTTGATTCCGGCAATATAATGATTGTCTTCGTCGGCGGAATAGGTTCTCAAAAGGACTCTTTCATTCCGCTTGTAGGAAAATTCGATGGTAGATCCTTCTCCGGTCATGTCTACGCCGTACCCTTCGCTCACCTTTCCGATGGCGTAGCTTCCCATCGTAAAGGGGTAGGGAACGTCTATCGTTCCGTTATAGACGAGGTTATCCGTTTTCGTCAGAAGAATTTTGGACGTCTTTACGCGAATCTCTTTTCCTTCCGGCTTTTTGCCTGAGGTTTCGAAGAGTTTTAACGAGTTCTTTGCGATTAATTGCCAATATTTCATGTTTCATCTCTAATCAATGGAATAGTCGTTTATAGTATAACCTGAAAAAAATATTTTTGCAACCGAAAACGATAGAAAAAGGACAATTTGTAAAAACGATTTGCCAAAAAGCTTTTCAAAAACGCAGAAAAACGATTGAAAAGAGTTGACTTGAAAACAAAAAAGCTATATAATAGACGGGTAATGAAGTGTTTTGCACTAATAATAGCGAGGTAAAAGTATGAAAGCTGACATTCATCCAAAATATCATGAAGTAACAGTTGTCTGTGCTTGCGGCGCTACGTTTAAAACGGGAACCACGAAGGAAGGGGACGTTTTAAAGGTGGACATTTGCAGCCGGTGCCATCCATTCTTTACTGGCAAACAGAAACTGGTTGATACCGGTGGACGCGTTGATAAATTCAAGAAAAGATACGGAATTTAACACGAAAAATTCAGCTTCAAGCGGTTTATCTTCTTGAGGCTGTTTTTATATCGAGAAAAGGGCAAGGAATATAAGGTTCAAAAAAGGAAAAAAGATGGAAAAAAAAGAAAAATCCGGAAAAAAGAAAAAAAAGACGACCTATATCGGCGGACAGGCGGTCATAGAAGGCGTTATGATGCGCGGAAAAACCGCCGTCGCCACCGCCGTGAGGGATCCCGACGGGAATATCCAAGTGGAGGCAAAGAGGGTAAAGCCCTACGATCAGCGCAGCAGGTTTTCCCGTCTGCCGTTTGTTCGCGGCGTATTCAGCTTCTGGGATTCGCTCGTCGGCGGAAGCAAGATTCTCATGCGCAGCGCCGAAGTGTTCGGCTCGGAGGAAGAGCCCTCTTCGACGGAAAAATGGATCGCCGAAAAGCTTCATGTCAGCGTCTCCGCCGTATTGAGCGGCGTTTCCATGGTGATCGGCGTTCTTTTGGCGATCGGACTCTTCTTTCTGCTTCCCGTCGTCGTCACGGGATTCTTAACGGCGCGTTATCCCGAAATTTTCCCCGTGGGCGGAATTTTATATAATCTGATCGCGGGAGCGGTGCGGATCATCGTTTTTATCGCTTATATCGCCTTTACTTCGATCATGAAGGATATGCGCAGGACGTATATGTACCACGGGGCGGAGCACAAGACGATTTCCTGTTACGAATACGGAATGCCTTTGACCGTCGAGAACGTAAAGAAATGTACGAGAGTGCACGATAGATGCGGCACCACGTTTATGTTTCTCGTCATGGTAGTCAGCATTCTCATTTTTGCCGTCGTCACATGGCTCGTAAAGCTCATTCCCGTGTTCGGAGATTTTTTTGAAACCGCGACGGCTACGACGTTGCATAAGGTGGGGGCGAATCTCCTCATGTTCGTCATTCATATCGTCTTTTTGCCTTTGGTCGCGGGGACCTCTTACGAGATCCTTCGTCTGCTCGCGAAATCTCAGGCGAAGATATTGCTGATCTTCAAAGCTCCCGGGCTCGCGCTTCAACGGCTTACGACGAGGGAACCCAAGGACGATATGATCGAATGCGCTATCGCGGCGTTTCATCGCGTCCTCGTCATGGACGAGGATCCCTCCTATCCCGAAAGCTCGTTTATTCTGACCGAAAAGCTTTCCAACACGCTCGCAAGGCTGAAAAAGATGTTTAAGGAAAATCATATCGAGGAAGAGGAAGCGGAGTGGATTTGCAGTATCGTCCTCGACGTGCCGAAGAGCAGTCTCTCGGGCAATACGTTAATTACGAGGGAGAAAAATTTAAAAATCGATAAAATCGTAGCCGAACGCCTGAGCGGCAGACCCCTCTGGTATATTATAGGGGATACTTCCTTCTGCGGCTATCCCATAAAGGTGGACGAGAGGGTTCTCATTCCCCGTCCCGAAACGGAAGAGCTCGTCGAACTCGTCGGCAAAGAGATGAAGCCCAATTATAAGAAGATTCTCGACCTTTGCACGGGCAGCGGAGCCATCGCCGTCGCATTGAGCAAACGGCTTCCTCAGAATACGCTCATTTCTTTCACGGCAAGCGATATCAGCCAAGACGCTCTGGATCTCGCCAAGGAGAACGCGCAGGCAAACGACGCCGGCGATATTAAATTTATCAAATCCGATTTGTTCGAAAACATTAAGGGCAAATTTCACGTCGTCGTCTGCAATCCTCCCTATATCAAAACGTCGGAGCTTTCCGACCTTCAACGGGAAATTAAGGATCACGAGCCGAGAATCGCGCTCGACGGCGGAAAGGACGGGCTCGACTTCTACCGCAGAATCGCCGAACAGGCTCCCTCGCATTTATATAAAGGCGGCGTTCTCTATATGGAATGCGGAATAGGGCAAGCGGAAAAGATTGTGAAGATGTTTCCCGATTGCAAATACTCTTTAATCATCCGCGATATGAACGGAACGGAAAGGTTCGTAAAAGTAGTTATTTAAACGATGTTAAAACGATTGAACGATATTTTAAACAGATACAACGCGCTCGCCGAGCAGCTCTCTTCGCCCGAAGTCATCGCGGATAGACGGCAGTGGACGAAGCTTTCCAAGGAACGCTCCGACCTCGAAGACGTCGCTCTGAAGTACGGCGAATATCAAAAAACGGAGAAAGAGATGAACGACGCCTTCGAGGCGGCGGAAACGGAGAGCGATCGGGAGATGAAGCAGCTTCTCAACGACGAAGCGTACGCGTGTAAGGAAAAGCTTGCGGGCATAAAAGAGGAATTGAAGATTCTCCTTCTTCCCAAGGATAAAAACGACGAACGCGGCTGTATCATGGAGATACGCGCCGGCGTGGGAGGAGAGGAAGCGGCCCTCTTCGCCGCCGAGCTTTACCGCATGTATCAGGGCTATTGCGATCGCCATCGTTTAAAGTACGCGGTGGAGGAGGAGAATCGCACCGAGCTCGGCGGAATCAAAGAAATTTGCGTCAATATATCCGGGAAGGACGCTTATAAGCAATTAAAGTATGAGAGCGGCGTTCATCGCGTGCAGCGCGTGCCCGAAACGGAGACTTCGGGCAGGATTCATACCTCCGCAGTTTCCGTCGCCGTCATGCCGGAAGCGGAGGAGGTCGACGTGAAAATCGACGAAAAGGATATCCGCATCGATATCTATCATTCGGGCGGAGCGGGCGGACAAAACGTAAATAAGGTCGCTTCCGCCGTGCGCATCACGCATTTTCCTACGGGAATCGTCGTGCAGTGCCAGAACGAGAGAAGCCAGCTTCAAAATAAAGAGATGGCGTTTAAATATTTGCGCGCAAAGCTTTACGATTACTATAATTCGCAGAATCGTTCGGAATACGACGCAAACCGAAAAAGCCTCATCGGCAGCGGCGACAGAAGCGCAAAGATTCGTACGTATAATTTCCCGCAGAGCAGAATTACCGATCACAGAATCGGATTAAGCCTCTTTCATATCGATTCGTTCATGGCGGGCGACATCGGCGAAATGATTGAAGCGTTGACGCTCGCCGACCGCGAAGCTCAGCTCGCCGGCAGCGACGACGATATCGATGAAAATCCGACGGAATAACGATCGGGCGCGGAGAAACGCGAGCCTTGAAGGTCGAATGAGCCGTTGGAAATTTACTTTTTAAAATGGACGGCGTAACCGAAGGAGTTCGTCCTTTTTTTGAGAGAGGCGAATGATCGGGCGCTAAAAACGGACGGAGGGATTTCCTGCTCGAAATTGCGCCTTGAACGCATTCCCGTAGCCGCTTTTTTTGGGGATTCGAGCCGCGTTCGTTTTGACAAAGCCGCCTTTTTTTCATAAAAAACGCGGAAACAGGCTGCGAAATTTTTTACAATTCACTTGCTTTTTTTGTTTAAAAGGAATAAAATAAAAGCGATAAAACACAGCGTTTTTTATTTGTCAATCGTTTTCGCAAAAATTTTGTTCGCTTTTACGCAATATTTTTTCAAAAAAGGTCTTGAAATTATCTTAAAAACTTGGTAGAATATAACCAAGCGAAAATTATTGTTTCAAGGAGGATTTTTATGATAAATATTATTAGCGGACGCAAGGGTTCGGGAAAAACAAAGAGAATCATTGACGCCGCCAATGTCGCGCTGGAAGGGACGAAGGGATACGTCGTATTTGTAACCGATACCAACGATTATATGTACAGCGTTAACCGCAATATAAAGTTCATTAACGTCAAGGATTATAAGATCGCCGGCGAGGAAGCTCTTTGCGGTTTTATCAGAGGACTCATTGCAGGAAACCGCGACATCGAGGATATATTTATCGACGGCTGCTCGAGAATCACGGGGAAGCCCCTCTCGGAAATGGCGGCGTTCTTCTATATGCTCGATAAGGTTTCCGAAGATTGCGGAATGAAGATCACGCTTACTTGCAGCGCTGCGACGGAAGAATTGCCTTCTTTTGTGGCGAAATATCTGTAATTTTTAAACGGGAAGACGAGATCTCAGGCAAATACCCTTTGTCTGAGATTTTTTATATAGCTGCACTTTACCATGCAAGGAGATTGAATTTATGTATTTTTTAAGCACGAGAGGAGACGAAAGGGTTACGGGCGCGAGAGCCGTCGTTCAGGGTCTCGCCAAAGACGGAGGACTGTTCGTTCCGGAAATCTTTCCCAAGGCGTCGGCGGAGGAACTTGAAACAATGCTCTCCATGAGCTATCCCGAGAGGGCGGCTTTCATCCTTCATAAATATTTGGACGAATACGATTACGACGAGCTCGAAGAGGCGTGCAAAAAAGCATATGCGAAGTTCGACGGCGCAGATCCCGCGCCGCTCGTGAAGATCGACGAGGGGAAATATATTCTCGAGCTGTTCCACGGTCCCACGTGCGCTTTCAAGGATATGGCGCTCACCCTGCTTCCTTATCTGTTGAGAAAGGGGTGCGATATTTGCGGAATCAAGGAGGATATTCTCATTCTCGTCGCCACCAGCGGCGATACGGGGAAGGCGGCTTTGGAGGGCTTTAAGGACGCGGAGGGGATCAAGATCATGGTCTTTTATCCCAACGACGGCGTGTCTAAAATGCAAAAGTTGCAAATGTGCACGCAGGAGGGCGGCAACGTAAACGTCCTTGCCGTAAACGGTAACTTCGACGATTGCCAATCCGCCGTAAAGAAGATCTTTTCAAGCGAGGAGGATAAAGCGATATTAAAGGAAAAGAATATCCTCCTCTCTTCGGCAAATTCCATCAATTTCGGTCGTCTTGCGCCGCAGATCGTCTACTATTTTTCCTCTTATCTCGATCTCGTTTCCTCCGAACAGATCAAAATGGGCGATAAGGTCGATTTTACCGTTCCCACGGGCAATTTCGGCAACATTCTCGCGGGCTATTATGCCAAGAAGATGGGACTTCCCGTCGGCAAGCTCGTCTGCGCGTCGAATAGGAATAATGTTCTCACCGATTTCTTTAAGGGCGGCGTATACGATATCGATCGGGAATTTTATAAGACGATGTCTCCCTCGATGGATATTCTCATCTCTTCCAATTTGGAGAGGCTGCTCTATGAAATCAGCGGAAGAAACGCTTCCGTCACCAAAGAGAGAATGGAGTCGCTCGCCAAAAACAAACGATATGAAATCACTGAGGAGGAAATCGATAAGATCAGGGAAGAATTTTTTGCCGGCTGCACCAACGAGGACGAAACCGTCGAATGCATCTACGATTTCTTTGAAGAATACGGCTATCCCATGGATACGCATACCGGCGTGGCCATGAACGTCGCCGATTTCTACCAAAAGAGCAAGATCGTTGCCGATAACGTTCCCATGGTGGTCGTCTCCACGGCGAGTCCCTACAAATTTCCGCAGGACGTTCTGTATGCCGTCACGGGGAACGACGTGAAGGATTCTTTTAAGGGAATCAAACGGCTTCACGCCGAGACGGCCATGGAGATTCCCAAGAGTTTGACAGAGCTCAGGTATAAGCCGGTGCGTTTTAAGCGCGTGTCCGCGCCTGCAAAGCTGTTCGGGGAGGTCGAGAGGTTCATCGATCTCGGAACCGAAGGGTATATCAAAGCCTGTGAAAGATAAGGCGAGGAAAATTAAAGATTCTTTCGGACCGATCAATCGTCGGTCCTGTTTTTTATGAGACGGAGAGCCCGCTAAGGAAAGACGAATTTTTCGATTTGTATGTTCTGTGAAAAAAACGGACAAAATAAGTGAAGATTCTCGCTCGCTCGTCATAATGAATTGCATTTCAAAAGAAACGGTGTTATAATGATATTGTATTTAGCGGAGAGAAAAATATGGAAGAAGTCAGGAAGAAGGTTTTATATTCCGCAGTTCAGCCGAGCGGCAATCTGACCATAGGAAATTATATCGGCGCAATCAAGAATTGGGTGGAATTGCAGAAGGATTTCGATTGCTTTTATGCGATCGCCAATATGCACGCCATCACCGTGCGTCAGGATCCGGCGCAGCTGCGGGCGAAGACGCTGGAGCTTCTCGCCCTCTATATCGCTTGCGGCGTAGATCCCGAAAAATGTACGCTTTACGTGCAGTCGAACGTTTCCGCGCACGCGGAGCTCGCGTGGGTTCTGAACACCTTTACGTACGTCGGCGAAATGGAGAGAATGACGCAGTTTAAGAGCAAAAGCTTGTCTCACGCGGATAACATCAATATGGGACTTATGGATTATCCCGTGCTCATGGCGGCGGATATTCTTTTGTATCAGGCGGATATCGTGCCGGTAGGCGTCGATCAGAAGCAGCATCTCGAAATCACGCGCGATATCGCAAATCGTTTCAACGGCGTTTACGGTTCCACGTTTACCGTGCCGGAGCCGTATATTCTGAAGGTCGGCGCAAAGATTAATTCCTTGCAGGAGCCCGATAAAAAGATGAGCAAGTCCGATGCGAATGCGAACGCTTCCGTCTTTCTTTCCGACGACAGAGATAGCGTCATGCGTAAATTTAAGCGCGCGGTCACCGACAGCGATTCGTGCGTGAGATACGACGAGGTCAATAAGCCGGGCGTCAGCAATCTGCTCGCCATTTATTCCGTGTTCGCGGAAATAAGCGTCGAGGAAGCGGAAAGGCAATTTGAAGGGAAGGGCTACGGGGATCTGAAACTCGCCGTTGGCGAGGTCGTCGCCGATAAGCTCGCTCCCATTCAGCGGGAACAGAAACGCCTTCTCGCCGATAAAAAGTATTTGAACGACGTTCTCTCTTTCGGCGCGGAAAAGGCGTATAAGACCGCCCGAAGAACTTTGAGCAAGGTTTATAGGAAAATCGGTTTTTATCAGCTCGATAAGTAATCGTTTTTCGATGATAGCACGATTCACAGGTTATTATACAGGTTATTATAAGGAACGCTTCTATGTTCGGCTACGTAAAATTCGATAAACCCAATCTGTATATCAAAGACTACTCCCTCTACAATGCCGTCTATTGCGGTCTCTGTAAAGGCATCGGCAAAACGTGCGGCAACATAGCAAGGTTCACGCTGTCGTACGACGTCGCTTTCTTTTCGATTATTTTGCATAATATAACGGGGCTCGACGTAAAGATAACGAAGCAGCATTGCATCGAGCATCCCGTTCTCTCCTTTCCCATGGCGGAAACGGACGAGCTTACCGATAAGCTCGGCGCGCTCAACACCGTGCTGACCTACTATAAATTGACGGACGATATCGAAGACGACAACCGGGGCAGATTTGCCCGCCTCGCGTTTCGTTCGGGAAGAAAAAGGGTGTTAAAAAAATATCCGGAAATCGAAAATATCGTGCGGAAGCACATGCTCGAGCAGTCGAAGGTCGAAAAGGCGAAAGCGGCAAGCGTCGATAGGGCGGCGGACGCTACGGCGTTAATGGTTTCCGAGCTCTCCGATTATTTTCTCGGGCAATACGCCACGGAATATACGAAAAGATTGTTCTATGCGCTCGGAAAATGGATTTATTTGATCGACGCGATCGACGATTACGATAAGGATATTAAGAAAAAGCATTATAATCCTTTCGTACTCTCCTATGGAGACGAGGATAAGAAGACGCTGCTTGGCTCCCGAAAGGAAGATCTCGATTTCATGTTTTCCTGTCTCTTTAAGGAAATGTGGGAAAGCCGACAAAACATCCGGTTTCGTTTCAATGCGGAGCTCGTCGACAATATTTTATTCGGCGGACTTCCCAAACAAACGAAGTTGATTCTTTTGAACGATAAAGCGAAACGAAAAGAAGAAAAAAATCAGAATAAAAGGAAGGATATATGAACAAAGAATATTACGATATCCTCGGAGTTTCCGAGGATGCAACCGATGAAGAGATCGCCGAAAGCTACAGAAATCTCAAAAAGAAATATAACGAGGAAAGATGGCTCGAAGGCGAAGCGGGCAACGAAGCGGCAAAAATGCTCAACAAGTTAGACGTCGCCTATCAGGAAATCATGTCTTTCCGAAGAGAAAAAGCGCGGAATACGAGCGGTAAATCCGCGTTTGAGGAGATCGAAGCCCTCATCAAGGCGGGCAATATTCAAGAGGCGCAGAATAAGCTTGACGCTTTCAACGAAAGGAACGCGCAATGGCATTACCTGCAAGCCGCCGTCTTTTACAAAAAGCAGTGGATGAACGAATGCAAAAAGCAGCTGGAAATCGCCATGCAGATGGATCCGGAAAACGCCAAGTATAAAACGGAATATGAACGGATCAATTCAAGAACGTCCGCTTCTCAGAACAATACGCAAAACGCTCAGGGAGGCAATTACCGTTTCGACGCCTACGGAAATACGAATTCCGACGACGCGGATCAGATGGGCGGGAACGGATGCAACGAATGCCTGAGCTGGTGTACGACCTGCTTGTGTGTAAATATGTGCGTCAACCTGTGTTGCGGTTGCCATTAAGGAAGAAATGAATGAAAAAGAAAAGCAAGTCGTTTGAAATCGCGTTGTCTGCGGTTTCCTGTGCTTTCGCTACTATTTTTCTCGTTCTCGGTACGCTCAATAATTATCTCCTTGTATTCGGTTATATCGCGGGGACGCTTTCGCTCACCATTCCTCTCACGCGCAGCTTTTGGCTGGGCGATCTGCTCGCATACATCGCCGCGACGATCCTTTCTTTGCTGTTCGGCGGACTGGCTTTTTTCTGGCGGCTATTGCCCTTTATCATGTTTTTCGGGCTGCATCCGCTCGTTAATTTCTTGCAGTTTCGCTTCCGCGTCAACCGTTGGCTTGCGTATCTTGTAAAAGCGGCGTGGTTTGACGCGATGCTCTTCCTCTATTGGAAATTCGTCTGCGGCATGACGAGCAATTTCGCGTTCATCGACGAATATATTTTGCCCGTTATTCTGGTTGGCGGAACGTTGGTATTTTTCGTCTATGATTTTATGATAATAAGATGTCAGATATCGGCGAACCGTATCGTTAAAAAAATAAAAAGGGATTGACGGAAAAGGCAGGTTTTTGCCTTTTCCGTTTTGGATATTATTTTATGAAAAAAAATGAAACGTTTATCGGAGAAGCCATTTCTCTCGGCTCTAACGGAGAGGGCGTCGTTCAAAAGGACGGATATACTTTTTTCGTGCCGTATCTTATCGATGGAGAGACGGCCGAAATAAAGGTTCTCAAGGTCAAAGGCAACGTCGGTTTCGGCAGAGTGGAAAATCTTTTAAAGCCTTCTCCCTCCCGCGTGATTCCCCGATGCGACGTTTTCGAGAAGTGCGGCGGTTGCCAGCTTCAACATCTTACCTATGAAAAACAAATCGCCTTTAAGAGGAAGCTCGTTTCCGATTGTCTCAAAAAGATCGGGAATATCGATTTTCCGGTCGACGAGACGGTCGCAAGCGACGACGAATGGGCTTATCGCAATAAGGTACAGATGCCTCTCGGAGTCGATAAAGAGGGCAAAACGGTCGTCGGGTTCTTTGCCGAAAGGAGCCATCGCATTATTCCCGTCAGGAATTGTCCGATTCAACCGAAATGGGTGGAAAAGCTCGTCGAGGCTCTCGTTTTGTATATGGAAGAAAACGGGATAACGGCTTATGAAGAGGGAAAGGGGAAAGGAGATATCCGCCATATCGTCGTGCGGGAGCTCGATAAAAAGGCGATCGTGACGCTGGTTTCCACGACGGAGAAATTGAAGAATGCGCAGGCCTTTATCGAAAAGCTGCGCGGAGTCTTCGACGATTTTACGTTGGTTCTCAATATCAACAAAAAGGATACCAACGTCGTCTTCGGAGAGCGGTTCGTCCCCCTATACGGGACAGGCGCGTATGAGGCGGAAGAGTTCGGGATTCGCTATATGGCGGATTCCAATACGTTTGTGCAGGTAAACGGAAGTATCCGCGAAAAGCTTTACCGCAGGGCGATGCAGGAGCTCGCGGGAGAGGGCGACGAAGTCGTTATCGATTGTTATAGCGGGGGAGGGCTTTTAACGGCGATGATCGCCCGACGCTGTAAGAGGGTCTACGGCATTGAAATCGTAAAGGAGGCTGTCGCCTGCGCGGACGCGCTAAAAAGAAAGAACGGGCTCGAAGACAAGATGATCAACATTTGCGGCGACGTTGCCGAGGCGTTGCCGTCGATCATGGAGAAGGAAAAAGGGGAAAGGATCAAATTGATTCTCGATCCTCCTCGAGCGGGGATTGCCCGCAGCGTTTTAAAGGCGATCGTAAAGGCGAAGATCCCTAAATTGGTATTGATTTCGTGTAATCCTTCTACGCTCGCGAGGGATTTGGGAATTTTAACGGGAAACTTGATAGAAACGGAAAGAGGGGAACTTGTAAAGAACGATATTCCCATCGGCGAATACGCGATTGAAAGCGTCGTGCCCTTCGATATGTTTCCCCAGACCAAGCACGTGGAGACGTT
>CAYWKM010000005.1:36200-42296 GCA_964459165.1 uncultured Clostridia bacterium | reverse complement strand
TTTCAAAGCTGCCTTCCGCCTTTCAAAAATCTTTTTTCGTCGGCTGAAAATTCCCTTTCAACCTTCAAAAATCTCCTTTCGTTCTTCGGAATTTTTTTTCGGAAATATATCCTTTGTCGATCTTACCCGATGCGCTATTTGCTTCGAGTTTTCCTTTGATTGTCTATATTATAGCATAAAAAAAAGGTTTGTCAAGGGGTTTTTGAAAAATTTTTTCGATTTTTTAAAAATTTTTTCAAGAATTTTTGTCGAACTGTTGAAACGTTTCTATAAATTTGTTCAATAGAGGCAAATCGGAAGACGTAAGCATATTGATGATTTTTTCGCCGAACGCGCCCGTTTCCGTAAAGAACACGGCGAGCGTCTTTTTCCCGACCTCGAATGCGCGAAACGTTTCAAAAATAGTCGCCGTTTTCGGCAAAAATTTATAATCCTTCCCGATATCTTCCCCGTCGACGACGGACAAACAAGGCGTCTTTTTTAAAAACTCGTCGACGTCCTCTCCCGTTTCCAGCGCGTTGCCGATATGTTTTAAGATATAACGGCTGTTTAAAACGCCCGCGACCTTATCCCCGTCGTAAACGGGCAACGAGGAATGTTTTGTCCTCGCGATCAGCAATATCGCCTCTTTTAAAGGCGTATCGGCGCAAACGAATACGAGTTTCTTCGGTTTGAGAATTTCCGCGATAACGGGCGGCGTGCAAATTTCCTTTTCGATATATTCGATTTGTTCCACCACTTCGTCGCAAGGATATGCGATGATTTTCTCCCCCTTCGCCTTGTGGACGATCGCGTTGCGAAGCTTGCCGTAATCGATGAGATCGTTTCGATAACGACGCACCGTCAAATCGAAATCCGAACAGCGATTGACCAGATCGGTGAACGACTGCGACGCTTTTACGCGGTAGCGTTCGCGGAGACATTCCTCAATGTCGTTGTAACTTTTTATAAACCTTGTTGCGTTTGAAACGTCCAACGTATTTTCCCCCTATTCCTTTATTCTCTTCGAACCGTCCGCTTAAAATTTCCGCCGCCGTTTTCAGAGCGTTCAAAATGCTCTTCAGGTTTTGGCGGCTTTTTGAGAAGCCAAATAGCTAACCGCAGAGTGAGCGGCGACATTGCCTTCTCCCGCCGCCTTTGCATATTGATAAGGTCTGCCCGTACAATCGCCGGCGGCAAAGCAGCCTGCCATATTCGTCTCGCAAGCGCGATTTATCGCGACGTGCCCTTCCCGCATTTCCAGTCCGCCGACTAAAACGGACGGCGTAACCGCTTCTTTCAGCATAAAAATTCCGTCGACGGGAAGCTCGCCGTCCTTAAAGATAAGTTTTTCCGCTTTTCTTCCCCCGACGACTTCAACGGGAATAGAGGAAATCAACTCTACATTCTTCGCCTTAATCTCCGCCGGACGGTAGCGCGCGATCAAATAAACCTTCTCCGCGACGGACGCGAGATATTCGACCTCCTGT
Organism: uncultured Clostridia bacterium; assembly: GCA_964459165.1. GTDB lineage: Bacteria > Bacillota > Clostridia > Christensenellales > Borkfalkiaceae > RGIG4074. The sequence continues at coordinate 40,827 of CAYWKM010000005.1, read as the reverse complement.
TCGAGCTGTTTGGAAGTGCATACGACCGCGATCGTCTTTCCTTTATAGAGGAATCCGTCGCAAACGGCGCAATAGCTTACCCCCCGACCGACGAAATCGAGCTCCCCTTTGATCGGCTTGACGGCTTCTACGCCCGTTGCGAGAATGACCGTTTTCGCCTCGAACGTCTCTTGGTTGCAAAGGATTCCGTAGTAATCGCCCATGTTGTAAACGCCCGTAACCGTCTTCGGGGTAATTTCGATTCCCATATCCTCCGCTTGTTTCAAAAAAATTCTTTGCATCTCCCTTCCGCTGACGTCGGGAAGTCCCGGATAATTCCGAATGCGTTCGGCGCTCCTGATTTTTGAAGAGAGCTCTTTGCTGCCGAACCAGACAAAATTTTTGTTTAAGGCTTTTAACGTGAGCGCGGCGGAAATTCCCGCCGCGCCCGTGCCGACGATAGCGACGTCGTACATAATCATTTCTCCTTTTCTCTTATCGTTTAAATACGATATTCGCGGTATCCCTCGCCCTCGATCGTCTTCCATTGCATAAGATTCCCCTCCCAAATCATATAGCTGCGCACGGAATTTTCTTTGGGCATGGTAATCGATCCGGGATTGAGATAGACGAAATTCTCGCATTCTTCGCACGCGGGAACGTGCGTATGCCCGCACAAAAGAAGATCCCCTCGATGCAGAGGAGGCAAAGCGTCCTTATTAAAATGATGTCCGTGCGTGGCGAAAATCATACGTTTACCGACGGAAAAAACGGCGTAATCCGCAAGAATGGGGAATTTTAAAACCATTTGATCCACTTCGGCGTCGCAGTTGCCGCGAACGCATAAAATATCGTCCTTTCTTTCGTTCAGCATGGCGATGACCGCTTGAGGGTCGTATTCCTTAGGAATGCGGTTTCTCGGACCGAAATAGAGGATATCGCCGAGTAGAAGCAGCCTGTCCGCTCGCTCCTTATCGTATTGTTCAAGTAATTTTCGGCAATAATACGCCGAACCGTGTATGTCGGAAGCAATCATCCATCTCATGGCGTTCTCCGTTGATTATGACTTAAATGAAATATTGCGGAGAGAATCTTCGGCCTCTTTCCCTTCGATTGCGCTTCGTATCTCTCGACAGAGCCCGTCGTCCTCGTTAAAAGGACGTCCCGCATGTTTCTTTCCGTATAATGATCATACCATATTTGAGAAAAATTGTCAATACTCTTTCACCGCCCCTTTCTCCGCTCGCGCCGGATTGCGACAGAGGAGCGACGGAGATAAAAATTTTTGAAAAGACGGTAAACGGGAAAAACGATATGCGCCTCCAAGAGCCCGCCTGACTTTTGTTGGACGCATATCGCTCCGTATTTCGTTTTTTCTTAAAACAAATTCCTCCGTCGGATTTCATCTAAGGACCGTTCAACGGATACACGCCCGCTTCGCCGCGCCGTGAATCGGGAAGAAAGACGCCGCGAAGGAGATGGTAAATCCTATCGCAACGACGCAAAGAAGGCTCAGCGGCTCGAAATGCACGATCGAAAACGAGAACTTGAAGAACGCCTTCACGAACGCGTTGAGCGCAAACACCGAAAAATAAGTGATCAGCGAAGCCAACGAAGAATATCCCGCCGCGAGAATCAGATTCTCCGAAAAGAAGATCTTGTAGATCGAACCGTTCCCCGCGCCGATCTCTTTCAAAACGGCGATCTCCATGCGCTTCGAATCGACGGCGATCGAAGCGAACTGAAAGACCACCAAAACCGCCGCTGCGGAAACGACGATCGAAAGCGCGGAGGTTACGGTAAACACCCGATCCAAAAACTGATAGACGAGGTTCAACAATTCGTGATTGGGCGAAACGATCTCCAACAAATCCCACCGCTCCACGACGGAATAGAAGGTCTCCGCATCCTTGTAATGATCCGGCGTACGTCCGACGACGAACGTAGCCGTCTTGTTCGTCGAAAAATCGCCATAAATATGCTTGCGGTAATTCATCCAATCCGTTTCGCTCACAAACACCGCATCGTGCGGCGAATATTCGATTCCATGCTCGGTGCAACCCGTATCGATGACGCCGACGACGGTCGCGGGTTCGTATTGTCCGCCCAAAATCGTATTCTCCACATGGCGATTCATGCATAGTTTTTTCCCGATGACGTCGTCGTAGTCTTCAATCGGCTCGTCCCATGCGGGATCAAGCGCGCTGAAATCATACTCATGATACCCCGGTAGCGTATCGATTTCCACGGCAGCGCCGTTGTATCCGCCGTATTGAAACATACGATACAAACATTCGGGGATTACAATCTCAAATTCCGCTTCGGGCAATCTCCCGTGCAGCGTAAAGCCCATTTCGTCGACGGCTTCCTGCGTAATCAGCCCCACCTTTGAGATCTCGGCGATATATTCCCCCGCGTGTTCTTCCGAAATGGAAGAAACCTGACTGCTCAAAGTCAAATCCTCCAAAACCCGATCGGAAATAAAGCGCGCAAAAGCGATCCCGCTGTGCAGATTCAAATCGGAGTACTCGTCCACATCGACGCCGGGCTGCGCGGTTTTATCGTCCGTGCTTTTTACAATCGCATAGTCCTCTTCCATCAGCGCGCGGATCTTTTCGCTGCGAAAATCGTTGAATGCGAGATTGATCGCGATCCCCGACGCCGACAAAAGAATGGAACAAAGAACGACCGTGACGACGACCCGCCGGATCTGTAAATTCGTCAAGCCGATGCGAAGGGCATTTTTGAGGGAAATTCCGCCTTTCATCTCTTTTCCCGCCCTGCGATCGCTTCGATGGGCGTGATTTTTAATCTTTGCCAAAGGCTCAGAAACCCGACGCCGAGGAAGCAGACGATCGATAATACTGCAAATAAAATCGAATAAAGATTCATGTCGATGATCGGAAGCGCCATCGTCTCGTTGACAAACGACTGCGCGAGGAATACGAGCGGCGCCGAGAACGCGACCGACAAGAGCGCCATGATAAGAACGGGAAGCAGACAGCTCACATACAGCCGTTTCGAGGAACAACCGAGGCTCTTCAAAACGCCGATCGACTTTCCGATCTCCTGCATGGACGAGCGGAGGCATAGCGACTCGAAGAGGATCATAAACAGGAAGCTTGCCGCCGCGAGGGAGTAGACGGCGATCTTCGTGCCCGTCCCCTCGTTATAAATCCGCGTAATCCAATCATATCCGCCGATCGACTGACGGAACGTACTCTCCAATGCAATCGGCGTGCCTTCGGCAGAGTATTCTACCAATAAGGTAGTATAAAACCATAGTTCCCCGTCCTCATATCCGCTTTCGACGCCGATAAGAGTATAATTGTCATACGACAAACTGTCCAAATCTGTCGGTTTGTCTTTCGACATGTGAATTTCTGTGGTATATAAGCGTAAGGATGATAAGGAAGAGAGCAAATAAGCATTCCCCTCTTCGTAAAACGTATAGAGATTCGTCGGATTCGTTTTTGTCCTTAAAGCGACGTCCGCATATTGTTTTGCCTGTTTCGACGACTTCGGCATAGGCAAAATGATATAGGACGCATACCCGGTGTTCAGCGAATCAAGCGCTCCTTGCTGATATCCCAAAGAGATGGTGACATTGCGAGAAGCGGCAGATTTCGCTTCAAAAACTTCGCTCCCTTCGCCGACGACGACCGCCCCCGCAAGGAGCAGCCGATCGTTCTCAAACGGATAATCAATCTCATGTAAATCGACTCTGCCCCAAAGACGCTGATCCATATCTTTCTCCCAGTCGTATTCCACAACTCCTACGACGACCGACTCATTGCAATAAAAAAAATCAGATCCGTCGCGCGTATCATAACTTCTCGGAGCCGCAAAAGCGAAGTATGCGTGAAGAAAGGTTTTTCCGAGCATATCTTCCGCCTGATAAATTTCTTCCTTTAATCCCCGTTTTACGGTATCTTTATCGACGCAGGAAAGATTAGCGTCTTCAAACATGTCCACATAACTCGTCATCTTGTAGGTAAGCGGATAGTACCCGTACTCCAAAAAAGCGTTGAGTTGCGCTTTCGTGATCGCGATCTCGCCTTCTCCCTTGGGCAGCCTCCCCGCGATTACCCTTCCGCCGATGCTTTTCAGCTCCTCCTCGCTCGTTACGCACAAAACGCCGGAGCAATCCGCATATCCGAATTCGTCGCCTGCGCGAAGACTTCTCCATGCTTCTCGGGTTTTTAACCCGTACATACCTTCTCCGGCGACGCTATTGACGTCGTAATAACCGCATTGCGAGGAAATCGAGATATAGTTTGTCGCTTGACGGAAGACAAGTCCCGCCCCAAGCTCCTCCGTGATCTCCAAAAATTGCTGTTTCGTGTACGGGAAGTAACTGTCCGGCGCATTCTTCTGCACCGCCAATTCCCGCGTACCGTCCACGGGCTGCTGCCCAAGCGCAAGGTACCCCGTCGATTCATAGCCCTCCCAATCGTACGAGCCGTTATTGTCCATAAGGACAAGCCCCGCCGCATACGACGGACTGTATCGCATCAGCATACCCGCGATGACGGACAATGCGATACAGAATCCTGCAATCAGCACGGCGATAACCGCCTTGACGCACTCCTTCGGCCTCCTGTAAGGCAAGAAACCAATCTTAAATATTGCCTTCATTTTTTAGGAA
>CAYWKM010000005.1:5824-36100 GCA_964459165.1 uncultured Clostridia bacterium | reverse complement strand
ATATATTCTTCATTATATATTCTTATTGCCGCTCGTTTTCAACATGACGTCGTGATAACCGCCCTCCACGATGCTCGTTGCGGAGACGACCGTCATCTTCGCGCCCTTTTGAAGGTCGGGAATATTGGTAAACCCGCAGTTGCACATGGCGCTGCGAACCTTGTACAGAGATTTCGCAACGTTGTCGTGCAAAGGTCCCGCATAGGTCACGTAGGAATCCACGCCTTCCTCGAAAGAAAGCTTCGTCTTTCCGCCGAGATCGTAACGCTGCCAATTTCTTGCGCGGTAGCTCCCTTCTCCCCAATATTCCTTGACATAGGTGCCGTTGACGTTGAGCTTGCTCGTGGGCGATTCGTCGAAGCGGGCGAAATATCTTCCGAGCATGAGGAAATCCGCGCCCATGGCGAGGGCGAGCGTCATGTGATAATCGTGGACGATCCCGCCGTCGGAACAAATGGGAACGTATATCCCCGTCTCCTTATAATATTCGTCCCTTGCGGCGGCGACTTCGATGACCGCCGTAGCCTGTCCCCTGCCGATGCCCTTCTGCTCGCGAGTGATACAGATTGAACCGCCGCCGATGCCGATTTTAACGAAGTCCGCGCCCGCTTTCGCGAGGAAGAGGAAGCCCTCTTTATCCACGACGTTTCCCGCGCCGACCTTTACCCGATCGCCGTAATTTTGGCGGATATAGTCGATCGTCTGCTTCTGCCAACAGGAATAGCCCTCGGAGGAATCGATACAGAGGACGTCCGCGCCCGCCGCGACGAGGGCGGGAACGCGTTCCGCGTAATCCCTCGTGTTGATTCCCGCTCCGACCATATAACGCTTATTCGCGTCGAGCAGCTCGAGCGGATTTTCTTTATGTTGATCGTAGTCCTTGCGGAACACAAAATAGGCGAGGCGATCGTTTTCGTCCACCAAAGGGAGGGAATTGAGCTTATGCTCCCAAATGATATCGTTGGCTTCCTTCAACGTAATGTTTGCGCCCGCCGTAATCAATTTCTCCCGAGGGGTCATAAAATCCTTTACCTTTATATCGTAGGACATTCGGCTGATCCGATAATCTCTGCCGGTGACGATACCGAGGAGCTTTCCGTTGGAAGAGCCGTCGTCGGTAACCGCAATCGTGGAATGCCCCTTATGCTCGACGAGCTCGAGGACGTCGGCAAGCGTCTGATCGGGCGTGACGTTGGAATCGCTGACGACGAAGCCCGCCTTATAATTTTTCACCCGCGCCACCATAGCCGCCTCTTCCTCGATCGACTGAGAGCCGTAAATGAAGGACATTCCCCCCTCCTTCGCGAGGGCGATCGCCATGGTATCGTTGGATACCGACTGCATGATGGCGGATACCATAGGAATATTGAGAGAAATCGGGCACTCCTCTTCTCTTTTTTTAAATTTTACCAAAGGCGTTTTTAAAGACACGTTTGCGGGAATACATTCCGGGGAAGTATAGCCGGGGATCAGCAGATATTCGCTGAAAGTTCTGCAAGGTTCATCGTAATAAAAAGCCATTTTTTTTCATCTCCTCATTAAATCTTTGATTTGTATTCTTATCCTTATCATCGAATCGAACGATCGTTATCGAGCGGTTTTCCCTCGCAGGTCGTCCGATTTTAAATTGTTTATCCTAATCGCTCGACGGAAAGGGTGCGCCGCGGCGTTTGCGCAAGCGTTTTTTTCGCCGTCCGCCGCGTTTTATTGTCCTTTAAAATACTCCACAGCCGACTCGAACATGCCGATTTCGTATTTCCCCGCGACGTTTTTATAGAGTCCGTAACCGACGCGCTCGCTGTGTCCCATCTTGCCGAACACCCTGCCGTCGGGCGAGAGAATTCCCTCGATGGCGTAAGCGGAATTATTCGGATTGAAGCGAATATCCGAAGTAGGATTTCCTTCGAGGTCGACGTACTGCGTCGCAATCTGTCCGTTTGCGGCGAGCTGAGATACGAGCTCGTCGGAAGCGAGAAACCTGCCTTCGCCGTGAGAAACGGGAACCGTATAAATCTCTCCCACCCTCGTCTTTCTCAGCCAAGGGGAATTGTCGGAAGCGATCCTCGTCCTCACCAAACGCGACTGATGGCGGGAAATGGTATTAAACGTGAGCGTCGGGGAATTTTCGTCGGGATCGACGATCTTCCCGTAGGGGACGAGTCCGAGCTTGACGAGAGCCTGAAAACCGTTGCAGATCCCGCACATGAGTCCGTCTCTCCTTTCCAGCAGAGCGGCAACCTCTTCCTTGATCGCCGCATTGCGGAAGAACGCCGTGATGAATTTGCCGGAACCGTCCGGCTCGTCGCCGCCGGAGAAGCCGCCGGGGATAAAGATCATTTGCGATTCCTTTATCTTTTGGGCAAACGCTTCCACCGATCTTGCGATCGCATCCTTCGTGAGATTATTGACGACGAAAATTTCCGGCTTTGCGCCCGCGTCCGACATGACCTTTGCGCTGTCGTATTCGCAGTTGGTGCCGGGAAATACGGGAATGAGCACGGTGGGACGAGAATTTCTTACGGCGGGAACGGAATTCTTTTCCGCCCGATAGCTGAACGAAGGAATCTCCGCTTTTCCTTGCGCGATGTTGCAGGAATACACGGGTTCGAGCTTATCCTCATAAATGCGAAGAAGCTCGCTCAAAGCTACCTCCTCTCTTCCGTAAGAAACCATTCCGTCGTCGGTGACGACGCCGAGAACGTCGCGCTCGTCGCATTCGCCCGCGATTTCGAGAATCACCGAGCCGTAACGATAGCCGAAAAGCTCGTCGAGATCGACGCCCTCGTCGAAACGGAATCCGAGGCCGTTCCCGAAGCACATCTTCATGACGGCTTCCGCCGCCCCTCCGTAGACGGGCGTATAAGCCGCGACGGCTTTCCCCGTACGGATCAGCTCGGAGGTTCTCTCGTAGACGGCGAGCAGGGAAGAAGTATCGGGAAGCCCGTCTTTGTCGTAAGCGGGCTTTATCATGACGACGCTGTGCCCCGCGCTCTTAAAATCGTTTGAAAGAATATTGTCCACGTTTTCCGTCGTGACCGCAAAGGAAACGAGCGTAGGCGGAACGTCTAAATCTTCAAACGTGCCGCTCATGGAATCTTTTCCGCCGATCGAGCCGACTTTCAGATTCATCTGCGCCTTGAACGCGCCGAGAAGAGCCGCCAACGGCTTGCCCCAACGCCTTTCATCCTTATCAGGATGTTCAAAATATTCCTGAAACGTAAGGTATACGTCCTCGAATTTCGCGCCGGAAACGACGAGCTTCGTGATCGATTCGACGACGGCGAGATACGCGCCGTGATAGGGACTCTTTTCCGCGATAAAGGGATTATATCCCCAAGCCATGAGCGAGCAGGTCTTGGTATGCCCTTTTTCGACGGAAACCTTTTGAACCATCGCCTGATTGGGCGTGAGCTGATTCTTTCCGCCGAAGGGCATGAGAACCGTTCCCGCGCCGATCGTGGAATCGAAGCGTTCGGCAAGTCCGCGCTTAGAGCACACGTTCAGATCGCCGGCGAGCGACCTTAAATTTTCGGAGAAGCTCCCCTTGATTTCTTTTTCGAACGGCTCGGGCGCAGCGGGCGCAACCGTGACGTGCTTTTCCGCTCCGTTCGAGTTTAAAAATTCTCTGGAAAGATCTACGATCGGCTTGCCGTTCCACGTCATGGTGAGGCGAGGCTCGGCTTTTACCTTAGCCACTACGGTGGCTTCCAAATTTTCATCGTTTGCGAGCTTTAAGAATTTCCCGACGTCTTTGGGCGCGACGACGACCGCCATTCTTTCCTGCGATTCGGAAATCGCGAGCTCGGTCCCGTCGAGGCCGTCGTATTTTTTAGGTACCGCGTTGAGATCGATATCGAGTCCGTCGGCGAGTTCGCCGATGGCGACGGAAACGCCGCCCGCTCCGAAATCGTTGCAGCGCTTGATCAGGAGGGAAGCCTCTTTCTTTCTGAAAAGCCTTTGCAGCTTTCTCTCTTCGGGCGCGTTGCCTTTCTGTACCTCCGCGCCGCACGTTTCGAGAGATTTCAAGTTATGCGATTTGGAAGAACCGGTCGCTCCGCCGCAACCGTCTCTGCCCGTTCTGCCGCCGAGCAGAACGACGATATCGCCCGCCTCCGGACGCTCGCGGCGAACGTTTTCCGCAGGAGTCGCCGCGATGACCGCGCCGATCTCCATGCGCTTTGCCGCATAGCCGTCGTGATAAATTTCGTCCACTTGACCGGTGGCGAGTCCGATTTGATTCCCGTAGGAAGAGTACCCCGCCGCCGCCGTCGTAACGAGCTTCCTTTGGGGAAGCTTCCCTTTCAACGTTTCGGAAACGGGTCTTAAAGGGTTCGCCGCGCCCGTTACGCGCATCGCGCCGTAAACGTAGCTTCTGCCGCTCAGCGGATCGCGAATCGCTCCGCCGATGCAGGTCGCCGCGCCGCCGAAGGGTTCGATCTCGGTGGGATGATTGTGCGTCTCGTTCTTAAACAACAGCAGCCAATCCTGCTGCTCGCCGTCTACGTCCACCTTCATCTTTACGGTGCAGGCGTTGATCTCCTCCGACTCGTCGAGCTTTTCGAGACGGCCGATCTTCTTCAAATATTTTGCGCCGATCGTAGCCAAATCCATTAAATTGACCGGCTTCGTCCTTCCGATTTCCTTACGGACGGCGAGGTATTCCTCGTACGTCCTCTGCAAGAGCTCGTCCTCGAAGCGAACGCCGTCGATCGTCGTCAAAAAGGTCGTATGGCGGCAATGATCCGACCAATAGGTATCGATCATTCTGATTTCGGTGATCGTGGGGTCGCGCTTTTCCGTTTTAAAATAATCCTGACAAAATTTGATATCGTCGTCGTCCATGGCGAGCGCGTAATCTTTTACAAATTTATCGAGTCCGTCTTTGTCGAGATCGAGAAACCCGTCGAGCGTCTTGACTTGGGTAGGGATATCGTAAACGTCTTTCAGCGTCTCGACCCTGTCGAGCGAAGCGAGCCTCGCCTCGACGGGATTGACGACGTATTTTTCGATTTTTTCTTTTTCCTCTTCCGTCACGTCGCCGTAGAGCAAATAGACCTTCGCCGTGCGCACCAACGGCTTCTCCTTGCGGGAGATGATCTGAATGCATTGCGCGGCGGAATCCGCGCGCTGATCGAACTGACCGGGAAGATATTCTACGGCAAACACCTTCGCCCCGTCCTTCGGGAGCTCTTCGCTCACGATATCGAGCTGAGGTTCGCTGAATACGGTCCTCTTGCAAGATTCAAACAGCTCCTCGTCGATATTCTCCACGTCGTAACGGTTAAAAATTCGCAGAGCCGTCAGATGTTCTATCCCGAGAAAGGCGCGCAGATCGGATAAAAGCGCCCTTGCTTCGTTTGCGAGTTCCTCCCTCTTTTCCACGTAAATTCTATATACCATAATTTCGATTTTCCCTTATTCTTCCAACGCTTTCAGAGCTCTCTTTCCGATATCGCGGCGCATATAGCCGTTTGAAAATTCCACTTTTTCGGCGAGTTCGTAAGCGGAAGCGATTGCCTTTTCCAAGGTATCCTCCACCGCCACCGCGTCGAGAACGCGCCCGCCGCGGCTGAGTAGCTTGCCCCCTTCCCTCCGAGCGCCGGCGACGTAAATCCCCTGACGGGAGGAAACCTTGGGGAGCTTGATTTCAAACCCGCTCTGATAACTTACGGGATAGCCCTTCGACGCGATGACGACGCAACAGGCGCATTCCTTTGAAAATTCGACGGGAACCTCTTGCAGCCTCTCCTCTTCAACCGCCTGCATGATCGTCAAAAGATCCGTCTTTAAAAGAGGTAAGACGACCTGCGTTTCGGGATCTCCGAAACGGCAATTATATTCGATGACCTTGGGACCCTTCGGCGTGAGCATGAGCCCGAAATACAGGCAGCCTTTAAAGGTTCTGCCCTCCTGTTTCATGGCCCGAATCGTCGGGAGGAAGATCTTTTCCATGCACTCTTCGGCGATATCCTTCGTATAATAGGGATTGGGTGCGACCGTGCCCATGCCGCCCGTATTCAATCCCTCGTCGTTATCGAGCGCGCGCTTGTGATCCATGGAAGAGACCATGGGAACGACGGTATTTCCGTCGGTAAAGGAAAGGACGGAAACCTCCGGTCCGGTCAGAAATTCTTCGACGACGATCTTCGCGCCGCTCTCGCCGAATTTCCTGTTCTGCATCATTTCGACGATCGCCTCTTTCGCTTCCTCTCTCGTCTGCGCGACGACCACGCCTTTGCCGAGGGCGAGACCGTCCGCCTTGACGACGACGGGTACGGGAGCCGTCTCTACGTATTTGAGCGCGGAAGACATATCCTCGAACGTTTTATAATCGGCGGTGGGAATGCCGTACTTCTTCATGAGATTTTTCGAGAAGATTTTGCTCCCCTCGACGACGGCCGCCTTCGCTTCGGGACCGAAGCATTTCACGCCGACCGCGTGCAGCGCGTCCACCACGCCGAGAACCAAGGGATCGTCGGGAGCGACGACGGCGAAATCCACCCCCTTTTCCAGAGCAAACTTGACGATGGCTTCCTTATCCTTCGCCCCGATATCCACACAGGTGGCGTCGGCGGCGATACCGCCGTTGCCGGGGAGGGCGAAAATTTCCTCGACGCTCTCGTTCTCCTTTATTTTTTTAATGATGGCGTGTTCTCTTCCTCCGCCGCCTACTACCATTACCTTCATTTTTCTTTTTCTCCGTCTTTTCAACGGGAAAATCAATTTTCCCGATTCTTTTCTCGCGCCGCAACGCTTCTTCAAGCAGGGGCGGCAAAATCCTTTCAGTGATGGAACAACCGCAAGCCGGTAAACGTCATGACGATGCCGTATTCGTCGCATTTGGCGATGACGAGATCGTCGCGCTTGCTGCCGCCGGGCTGAGCGATGTAGCTTACGCCGCTGCGTCTCGCCCTTTCGATGTTATCGTCGAAGGGAAAGAACGCGTCGCTGCCCAAGGATACGCCCTTTAAGGAAGCTAAATACGCTCTCTTCTCCTCTTTGGTGAAGGGCGCGGGGCGTTCGGTGAAATATTTTTGCCAATTGCCGTCCGCAAGAACGTCCTCGTCGCTGTCGCCGAGGTATACGTCGACGGCGTTATCCCTGTCCGGTCTGCTCAACGCGGGGAGGAAGGGAAGAGACAAAACCTTATCCGTCTGTCTCAAATGCCAATGATCCGCTTTCTGTCCGGCGAGGCGGGTGCAATGGATGCGCGACTGCTGTCCCGCGCCCACGCCGATCGCCTGTCCGTCCACCGCATAGCACACGGAGTTGGACTGCGTATATTTCAAGGTGATGAGCGCGACGGTCAGATCTCTTTCGGCTTCGGGAGGAAGCTCCTTGTTTACGGTGACGAAATGGCGGAGCATACTCCTTTGGGGAACGAAATCGTTTCTGCCCTGTTCGAACGTCACGCCGAACACCTGCTTACGCTCCACGGGAGCGGGTAGGTAAGCGGGATCGATTTTTACGATATTGTAAGCCCCTTTCTTTTTCTGCTTTAAAATTTCCAACGCCTCGGGGTCGTAATCGGGCGCGATAATGCCGTCGGAGACTTCGCGTTTAATCAGCCTTGCGGTAGTAACGTCGCATCGATCGGAGAGAGCGATCCAATCGCCGAAAGAGGACATTCTGTCCGTCCCTCTCGCCCTCGCGTACGCGCATGCCAAGGGGGAATCGTCGAGCCCCTCGATATCATCCGCATAGCACGCCCTTTTCAGCTTTTCGGGCAAGGGAATGCCGACTGCGGCGGAAGTGGGACTCACGTGCTTGAAAGAGGCGGCCGAGGGAAGATGAAGCGCTTCCTTTAATTCCTTTACGAGCTGCCAGCTGTTGAAGGCGTCTAAGAAATTGATGTAGCCGGGACGGCCGTTCAGAATCTCGACGGGAAGATCGCCGTCATCCTCCATAAAAATCCTCGCCGGTTTCTGATTGGGGTTACAGCCGTATTTTAATTGAAATTCTTTCATTGCGCGTTCTCCTCAATTGTTTTTATTGACGATTCGACTTTCGACGTTTCCCGTTTCGAGATCGGTATACCTGACATAGAGGGAAATCTTGTTGTCCGCGTTCAAATTATTCCAAATGAGGGCGGTAAATTCGTCGATATCGTCTAAAATTTCCACTCTTTCGGGCTCGCCGCGATAGGACGGAAGCGGGTTGTCGTCGCACATATACGTATGGATGAAATGCCCCACGCCGTTTAAAGCGACGTAATCGAACGTATAACGGTTGCACGCGCTCCCCCTCTCGTCCGCGCTCTTCAAGATGCTCAGCTGATAGGAAAAATCCCCCTTTTCGAAGGTAAGCATTCCGCTGATACGGGGGGTAAAATGGGGCGCGTCCGGCTCGAAGCATCTCGTTTTCAGGCTCTCGGAAAAATCCTTGCCCGCCGACAAGCCGTCGTAAATCGTATCCGTCTGATCGCCGTTGGTAACGATGAGCTTATTTTCATAGCTCCTGACCGCGTTGTAAAGGATCAGCGAGGGATCTTCCACCTTGCTCTCGTCGAAGGGAGCGGCGACGATTTTATCCCCCTCTTCTTTAAAGACGCGGTTGCGGCTGTTTTCGCTTCTCCCCATGATGAAATAGGCGACGACCGCTTTTCTTCCGTCTCGGCTCTTTCCGACGACAATTCCCCTGCCGACGTAAGAATTGAAGACGACGAGCCTTCCGATGTCCTGAACTGCGTAAATATCCATAATGTTATCCTCCTTTCTTATCCATTAATTTTTTTGCCACCTTTTCGCACGAAGCGGGAAGAATGACCCATTCCGCCTGCCGCATGACTCGCTGTTGGAGAATTTCAGGCGTATCGCCCTCCTCCACCTCGACCGCTTTCTGCATGATGATCCTTCCGCCGTCCGGAACCTCGTTGACGTAGTGAACGGTCGCTCCCGTCACCTTTACGCCGTAAGCGAGAGCCGCCTCGTGCACGCGAAGCCCGTAATATCCCTTTCCGCAAAAGGAGGGAATCAACGCCGGATGGACGTTGAGAATCCGTTCGGGATAACGCGACGTAAAGCTCTCCGATAAAATGCGCAGGAATCCGGCGAGGACGATCAGCTCGACGCCGTTTTCCTCTAAAAGCTCTATGAGCTTTTCCTCGAACGCCTGCCGATCTCCGATCGCCTTTTTATCGACGACCGCCGTCTTGATCCCCGCGTCCGCCGCCCGCGTGAGCGCGTATGCGTTCGGATTGTCGGAGACGACCAAAACGACCTCTCCGCTCTTGATTCCGCCGCTTCTTTCCGCGTCGATGATAGCCTGCAAATTGGTTCCGCCGCCCGAAACGAGTACGGCGATTTTTATTTTATCCGTTTGATCCGTCATATTTTTACCGTCACGATAAGATAACTCCCGCGTCGCTCTCGACGACTTCGCCCACGACGTAAGCGTCCGCGCCGTTTTTCCGCAAAACGGCGAGCGCTTGATCCGCGTCCTCTTTGCCTACGACGGCCACCATTCCTACGCCCATATTGAACGTGTTGAACATATCTCTTTCGGGAATGTTTCCCGTCCTTTGAATGACGTCGAAAATAGGAGGCGTCTTTACCGCCGCCTTTTCCACCTTCGCCGAAAAGCCCTTTTTAAAGCTTCTGGGAATATTTTCGTAAAATCCTCCGCCGGTGATATGCGAAACGCCCTTTACCGTAACCGCCTCATAGAGCGCGAGCATGGGCTTTACGTAAATTTTCGTAGGCGTAAGCAGGGTTTCGCCGACGCTTCTGCCGCCGAGCTCCGCGCAGGGGATTTTTATATCCCTCTTTTCCACGTCAAAGACCTTCCTCACCAAAGAGAATCCGTTGGAATGAACGCCGCTGGAAGGAAGGGCGACGATAACGTCTCCCTCCTTCATCGTAGAATTGTCGAGAATCTTGCTCCGATCCACTACGCCCACGGAAAATCCCGCGAGATCGTATTCGTCCTCGGGATAGAATCCCGGCATTTCCGCCGTTTCGCCGCCGATGAGCGCGGAAGAAGCCTGAACGCAACCCTCCGCCACCCCTTTTACAATGTCGGCGATCCGCTCGGGAATATTCTTGCCGCAGGCGATATAGTCCAAAAAGAACAGGGGCTTCGCGCCGCAACAGATCACGTCGTTGACGCACATGGCGACGCAATCGATTCCGACGGTGTCGTGCTTATCTAAAAGAAAGGCGATTTTAAGCTTTGTTCCCACGCCGTCCGTTCCGCTCACGAGCGTCGGACGGGAAAGCCCCGTCAGATCAAGCTCGAACAGACCGCCGAAGCCGCCGACGTCCGAAGCCACCCCGCTCGTCATCGTCCTTGCGATGTGCCGTTTCATCAGATCGACCGCCCGATAGCCCGCGGTGATATCCACGCCTGCGTCCTTATAGCTTTCGCTGAAACTTTTTTCTTTCGACATTTTAATTATCGTCCCTTTCGCTTAATTTTTTCTCGAATCTGCTCTTGCTCGTCGTCAAGGGAATCCCCGTAGGATATTCCCCGTTAAAGCAAGCCGCGCAGAATCCCTTGCAGCTGCTCCCTTCGGCGAGCCGCTCCACGTGTTTTACGTTGAGATATCCGAGCGTGTCCGCCCCGATGATTTTAGCCGTCTCTTCCACCGTGTGACTGCACGCAATCAGGTGTTCCCTCGAATCGATATCCGTTCCGTAATAGCAAGGATTCAGGAAGGGAGGCGAAGAGACGCGCATATGCACCTCCTTCGCGCCCGCGTCCCTCAGGAGCTTTACAATGCGCTGAGAGGTAGTCCCTCGTACGATGGAATCGTCCACGAGAACGACTCTTTTCCCGCTCACGACGTCCTTGACGGGATTCAGCTTTATTTTTACCTTGTTCTCTCTCGACCCCTGCCCGGGGGAGATGAACGTTCTGCCGATATATTTATTTTTGATGAGTCCGATTCCGTAAGGAATTCCGGACGCCCTCGCATAGCCGAGCGCGGCGTCGAGTCCCGAATCGGGACAGCCGATGACGACGTCCGCTTCCACCGGATGCTCCTCCGCGAGGAACATTCCGGCTCTCAACCTCGCCGTATGTACGGTACAACCGTCGACGACGGAGTCCGGACGGGCGAAGTAGATATATTCAAAAATGCACATGGACGGCTTACATTTGCCGCAATGATCCCGAATGCTCTTTACGCCCGTCTTGCTGAACACGAGAATTTCTCCCGGTTCGAGGTCGCGGATCAGCTTTGCGCCCACGGTGTCGAGCGCGCAGCTCTCGCTGGCTACGATATAACGTCCGTCTTCCGTCACGCCGTAACAGAGGGGGCGGAATCCGTGCTCGTCGCGCGCCGCGATCAGCTTTTTCGGAGACATGACGACGAGGGAGTACGCGCCCTTGAGCTTATACATCGCCGCATTCACCGCGTCCTCGATGGAATGGGTGGAAAGTCTCTCCTTGGTGATCATGTAAGAGATGACTTCCGTATCGCTCGTCGTATGAAAGATGGAGCCTTGAAGCTCCAAATCCATGCGAAGCTCCAAGGAATTGACGAGATTGCCGTTGTGCGCGAGAGCCATTCTGCCTTTAATATGATTGACGACGATCGGCTGCGCGTTCGCGCGGTCGGTAACGCCCGTCGTCCCATAGCGTACGTGCCCGATGGCGATGTTGCCCTCGCCGAGAGAAGAGAGCCGTTCGGGCGTAAACACGTCGTTTACGATACCCAAATCCTTATACGATTGAAACAATCCGTCGTCGTCCACGACGATGCCGCAACTCTCCTGTCCTCTGTGTTGAAGGGCGAACAATCCGTAATAAACCGTGGAAGCGACGTCGCAGTTTTCTCCGGAATAAACGCCGAACACTCCGCATTCTTCGTGTATTTTATCTTCCCGCATTTCAAACATCATTCGTTATTCGCCGAGCACTCTCTTCATCATTTCCCGATATGCGTCTTCTACGCCGCCCATGTCGCGGCGGAAGCGGTCTTTATCCAACTTTTCATGCGTAGTCGCATCCCAGAAACGGCAGGTATCGGGAGAAATTTCATCCGCGAGAAGGATTTTTCCCTCCTCCGTCTTGCCGAATTCGATCTTAAAGTCGATGAGATCCACGTTGATCTGCTTAAAGTAGGCTTTGAGGTAGGCGTTTACTCTGAACGCGTAATCGGCGATCGTGTCGAGATCCTCTCTCGTGCAATATCCCAAGGCGAGAAGCTGAGAATCGTTGATCATGGGATCGTCGAGCTCGTCGCATTTATAGCAATATTCGAGCGTGGGCTGCTTTAAAACAGTTCCTTCGGGCACGCCGAAACGCTTCGTAAAGGAGCCCGCCGCCGTGTTTCTTACGATGACCTCGAGGGGAACGATGCGAACCTTTCTCACGATCGTTTCCCGCTCGGAAATTTCTTCGACGTAATGAGTGGGAATGCCCGCCTCGGCTTCGAGTTTTTCCATCAGGAAATTGGACATCCTGTTGTTTACGACTCCCTTGCCGACGATCGTCCCTTTTTTCTTCCCGTTCAAAGCGGTCGCGTCGTCCTTATACGACACGATGCAATAGCGAGGATCCGTGGTGGCAAATACTTTTTTTGCCTTGCCTTCATAGAGCTGCTCTGCCTTTAAGATGTTTTCCATAAAATAAAAAACCTCCGATTGATATAAAAAATTTATTTTCTCTTTTGAAAAAAGCCATCCGAAAAAACGCAAAAACGGTTAATTTTGCAATTAACCGTTATATTCGGACGCAATGACGCCGTCTTTTTCAAGCGTCTTTTCCGCGCTTGCTTTTCTTTCTTTGTTTAATTTGGCCGCGAGCTCCTCGTCGGCGACCGACAGGATCTGGATCGCGAGAAGCGCAGCGTTGACCGCACCGTCAATCGCGACGGTGGCAACAGGGACGCCGGAAGGCATCTGCACGGTGGAGAGAAGCGCGTCGAGTCCGTCGAGCGTGGACGACTTGACGGGAATCCCGATGACCGGAAGGGTAGTATTCGCCGCGATAGCCCCCGCGAGGTGGGCGGCTTTCCCCGCCGCCGCGATGATCGCGCCGAAGCCGTTCTTCCTTGCGTTTTCCGAAAATTCCTTCGCCTGAACGGGCGTGCGATGCGCGGAATACACATGAACCTCGTAAGGTACGCCGTATTCCTTTAGCGTATCCATCGCCTTTTTCACGACGGGCAGATCGCTGTCGCTGCCCATGATAACCGCAACTTTCTTCATATTCTTGCCTCCGCAAACAAAAAAAATAAAAAAGGCGCGTCCGATCTATCCCCGTGCGCCTATCATGCGCCTGCGAAAAAAACGGACGATCCAACCGGTCGACGACGATATTTTCCGTACCCCTCCCGCAGTCGCCCGCTTTTATCAATCGTACGGAAATCTCTCTTATCCAATATATTTATATTATATCCGTTATCCCTTTTTTTGTCAAACGCTTCCATACAAATTCTTCCGTCGCCCTATTTAAAAATCCGAACGGCAATCCCTTGTCCCGTTTCCTCTTATTTCCGTCGGCAATCAAAAGAATACGCTCCGGAAAGGGCGCATTCGCAAAAAATTTAATTTTTTCCGTCTCCGAAGAACTCTTCGTAAATCGCCTTGATGCACCTATCGCAATCGGAATTGTTTACCCCGACGATAATATTCAACTCGGAAGAGCCCTGATCGATCATTCTTACGTTCACGTTCGCGTCGGAAAGCGCCTTGAAGAGCCGTCCGGAGGTCCCGATGGAGGAGGACATTCCGTGTCCGACGGTGGCGACGAGGGCGATATCGTTATAAATTCGGATATGATCGGGATTGACGATCATTTCGATATCCGAAAGCACCTTTTCGAGCACGCCGTTTTTCAGCATTTGGCTGTCGATGACGACGGACGTCGTATCGATGCCGGACGGAATATGTTCGACCGAAACGTTATAATTTTCAAGGATGGAAAATACCTTGCGGAAAAATCCGATCTCGGAATTCATCATGGACTTTTCGATCAGAATGACGGTAAAGTCCTTCTTCCCCGCGATACTGGTCACGATATTTCCGTTGTTTTTATACTGCGTGATGGGAACGATCATCGTTCCTTCATCCTCGGGGCGGAAGGTGTTTTTGATATGAATGGGAATATTTGCGCCCTTTACGGGAAAAATACTGTCGGTATGCAGGACGGGCGCGCCCATATAGGAGAGCTCGCGCAGCTCCCTGTAAGAGAGCGTTTTGATAAGCTTCGGAGAATCGACGATCCTCGGATCGCAAGCCATGAAGCCGCTGACGTCCTTCCAATTTTCATACACGTCCGCCCCGACGGCTCTCGCGACGATCGCGCCGGAAATATCCGATCCGCCCCTCGAAAAGGTCTTGACCTTCCCGTTTACGTCGCAGCCGTAAAAGCCCGCGACGACGGCGCGCCTCTTTCCCCTCAACGCCTCGGCTAAAAGCCCGTAGCTCCTCTCGGCGTCCAAACTTCCGTCCGCGCGGAACATGACGACGTCCTGCGCGTCGATAAAGGGAATCCCGAGATATTTCGCCGTCATGAATCCCGAAAGATATTCCCCTCGCGAGGTCGTAAAATCGAGACTTCTCTCTTCGACGATCCGCCTTTCCGCCTCGTCGAGAGCGGCGTCGATCTGTATGGGAGAACCGAGCTCCTTTACGATTCCCTGAAAACGTTCCCTGATTTTTGAAAAATTTTCGCTGCATTTTCCGGTTGCGAGAACCTCGTAATAGCATTTATAGAGAACGTCGGTAACCTTGATATCGCCGCTGAAACGCTTGCCGGGCGCGGAGACGACGACGTATCTGCGCTCGCTGTCGCTATTGACGATGTCGGCAACCCTTTTTATGATATTGCCGTCGGCCATAGAAGTGCCGCCAAACTTACATACTTTTATGCCCATGGCTCTTTCCTAACTCCTGAATCAAAAATGAATGCCGATCTCAAATTTCCTTACATTCGAGATAATAGCGTTTTTCCGGCCCTTTGCCCATGGAAAACGTCTTTTGGGGAAGAGTTCCTTCCTTTTTGATAAAATCGAAGAAATTCGATTTATCGATCGCATTGAAAATGACGCCGACGGATTCGGGCGTATCGGCGACAAGCCTTCTGAGTTCCTCTTCGCCGTATATAAAGTCGAGACTGCCGCCGTTTACTTCGATATACGCCTTGGCGTAATTATCCAACTTGCGTATCATATCGGGAATATCGTAATGCCCCGTAAAGGAAACGATTCCCCCCTCTCTGTTGTAAGAGGTCGTATAAGATTCCAAAGTATAGAGGAATTTTTCGCGGTTCGTCACATGAATGAAACGGTAAATAGGTCCGAAGGCGAGCGATTTATCGTAGATATTGACGACCTCGACGAGCGCATATTCTGCAACAGCCGAAATTTTTTCATCGGCTAAATATTCTTTTTTCTCTTCCCAATACTCTTTTGCGGCGACGAGCGAATGGTTTCCGTCCCCCACGGCGAATAAAAGAGCGTTCGTCTTCATGCGGCTGTCGAGCGCATTCCTTCCGACGAGATCGTAAAATCTCTCTCTGATCTCCAAGGATTTCTCATAGGGAATATAATAGCCTTTTACCCTTCCCCCGTCCATATTCAGCTCAAAGTCATAAAGCGTTTCAAAGGAATCTCTGGAAGCGACGACGTCGCCGAGGACGGCGTTTTGCTTATCGTCGTAAAGCAACATGGCGTGAGGAATTTCGATCGCGGCTCCCCTCCTCACATTAATGCGAGCGGGAACTCTGTCCGAAACGGTCTCTTCGGTAGCGCGAATAAGCGCTTTTTCGCCCGATTTATACGAATACGTATCGAGATCGACGGCGAGCATGAGTCCGAAACGCGCTTCGGAGGAGTAATTCGTCCTTCTTTCCACGAGAATAAAGCCGGGCGCGAGTTTTCTTAAAATACCGTCCTTCAAATACTCCTTCATCTTTTGGTGAATCGAGGAAACGCGAACGTCTACGTCGTCGTCCTTCAAATAGACCTCCGGCAGAATCAAATCGAGGGCGGAGGGACTCTGTCCGACCGCTTCTCTGACTCTTTCCCAATATTCTCTGTCCGAGGTGAACTGATCGCACGCGATCACCGACCATTTTGACAAATCCTCCACCGTCGGAAGAAGAATTTCGGGGATTTGTATACATTCCGCCATGATTACTGTCCCAAAAGAAAGACGACGTTCGCCGAAACCACTACGATAAGAGCGAGAACGAAAGCGAGAAGCTTATACTGGAAGTTGTGAACAAATACATTTTTTAAAAACTGAACAAATTTCATTTACGATCCTCCTATTCCTCTTTCGTCTTTTTTTTCGTCTTGTTGAAGCCCGTCCAATAATACTCGATGAGGACGTTTCTCAACATATTGTAATCCGCATAGCGATCGATCTTTCCTTTCTTAACGACGGATACGATACCCGTCTCTTCGGAGACGACAATGGTAATCACGTCGCTGACCTCCGTCACGCCGATCGCCGCGCGGTGACGCGTGCCGAATTCGGCGGCTATATTCTGATTCTGCGTGAGGGGCAAAAAGCAACCCGCCGCCTTGATCTTATGTCCGTTGATGATCATCGCTCCGTCATGCAGCGGCGCCTTATTGATAAAAATGCCCTCGATGAGCTGAGAGGAGATATCCGCGTCCAAAATAATGCCGCTGTCTATAATCTGCTTGGGCAAATTGTTGTTGGCGAGAACGATGAGCGCGCCCGTATCCTTCTTCGACATATTCTGAACGGCTTTAATGAGAGCGGAAATGCAGGCTTCCGTCTGCTGCATGGTCTTTTCTTCCGCCTCGAAATTGCTTCTGTGCACGTCCTTCTTCACCTTCGTCAAGCTTCGCTTAATCTCCAAATTGTATGTAAGCAAAAAGAACATGGAAAGCAAAACGATAAATTCGAGATACAGAGTAAGAGAGATTCCCGCCGCGCATAGCGTCAGAACGCTTCCCGCCGCAATCAGCAGCGAATAGGCGACGACGAATGCGTTCGCGTTGTTGTCTTTCAATACTTTAATGACGTAATAAAAGAGAACGAACGCCAAAATCAGTTCCAATGCGTAAACAGGATAGCTTCCCTTAATAAAGGATCGGAAGCTTTCGCCTATCTGTTCGAATCTTTCCAAGTTCATATCGGTGACTCCTTCTTTGATATCCTTATTATAGCTGTTATATCTCTATCTATTATAACTCTATCTATTATAACTCTATACGCTCAAAAAGAAAAGCGTTTTTTAATCTTCAAAAAAAATTTTGGCAATCGAAACGGCGAGCGCGGACTTCATGGAGACGCTTCCGCTCTTAATATCCGCTACGGCATGATAAAAAACGGAGCAATACTTCTTTAAAGTCTCCTTGCCGACCCTGCCCGCCTGTTGCCTGTTCTTCTTCACGGCGTATTCCTTGACCCCCATCAGCTTCGCCGTTTCCGCATCGCTCTTTTCGCTCACGAAACAGTCGTAGAGGTTTTTATAGTAATTGCCCAAAGCGGACAAAAAGCTCATTTCGTCGTACCCCTTGGCGAGCATATCCTCGGCGATGGAAATAAAGAGGGTATAATTCTTTTTCACGACGGCGGAAGTCAACTCGTACATCTTGTAATCCGTCTCTTTATAGACGAGAGCCTCTACGTCGTCGGCGGACACGCGTCCTCCCTCGCCCGCATAGGAAACGAGCTTCTCCGTCTCCTTGCAGACTCTGCTCATGCCGAACCCGCAGTAGGAAGCGATTCGGTTGCAGACGGAAGAATCCGCCGCGACGCCCGCTCTCTTCATGGTGATATATATCCACTTTAAAACGTCTTCCTCGTCCGCCTTGGAACAATCGACAAAGACGACGTTCGGCTTCTTTTTCAGATCGACCGAGCCCGCCTTCGGCTTTACGGTATTGACGACGACGAGAACGGTACTTTCGCAGGGATTTTCAAAGACCGTTTTGATCCGCTCGTACTCTTTTTCCGTGAGGAAAAGATTATTTACGCGAACCATCCTCTTTTCGGACATAAACGGATAGGCGTACACGGCGGAAATAAAATCTTCCGCGGCGTTCCCCTTTAAAGACGCGCCCTCGAATACAGAGTAATTCAACGACGGCTCGGAAACGAACGCGCTTTTCAGCGCTTCCATGCCGCGTTCGATAAAATACGCCTCCTCCCCCTCGAAGAGATAGACGCGCTCGCCGCCTTCTTTGATGTTGTTTTTCAACGCCGTAAATTTCAAAGCGACTCCTCCCTTTCCCTTCGATTTCGCCTTGAAGCAGCCGTTTTCAAGAAACGCTTCAAGAAATCTCCTTTTTCATTATATCATTTTCGGGAAGCAAAATCAAGGGTTACGACGATGAAAAAAAAGGATATTCCGAGCTTAAAAGCTCCTCATGACGACGAGAAAGACGACGACGATAAAAAGGAAGAAGCAAAGAAAGAGGCGCGCGCCCCTTTTCAAGTTGATCTTTCCGCTCGCGACAAACGCGCAGGCGTAATAAGGAATCTGCGCATAGCCGAAGGAAAAGCCGGTTATCGCGAGCGAAGAAAAATCGAAAAATTCGAACAGAAAGCATAGCCCGCCAAATACGACCTTCGGCAGGAAGAGTAACGCGCCGGCCGCAAAAGGGAAAGCGCAGCCGAGCAGAATCAACGCGAGAAGCGGCGCAAAACAAAGGGAAAGAAGCGGAACAACGACGATATTCAACAAAAACCCCCAAAGCGACACATAGGAAAAACCGTCGAGGAGAATAGGAAACAACGCTACGTCGACGGAAAACTTTAAGGAGAGAACGGACAAAAGCCGTCCCTTTATCCTTGCCTTGCTCAAAAGCCGACCGAACGGTTCCGAAAAGAAAGCGATTCCGAGCGTCGCGGCGAAGGAGAGGCGAAAGCCGATCGAAAAAAGATACGCGCTCTTGTACAGCAAAAGAACCGCGCCGGCGAATCCGACGCTCTCGGAAAGATCGCCGTTTCCCCTCAAATAAAAGGACAAATCGGCGCATACGCACATGAGAAACGCGCGCAGGGCGGAGGGAGTAAAGCCGCACAGGGCGACATAGGCAAAGGAGACGAGAAGACAGACGACGCCCGAAACGAGCCGCGCCGCCTTCGCTCTCTTTAAAAGAGCCCGCAATCCGCCGTAAACGACGCCGATATGCAAGCCGGACACGGCGAAGATATGCGCGACGCCGCCGTAACGGATATTGGATAGCAGCCCGTACTCGACGGCGGACGTATCGCCCGTGACGAGCGCGTAGCATACGGAAGCCTCGCTCTGTTCCATGACGGAAAAAAGAACGTCGTAAATACGTTCCCTTAAAAAGGCGAGGGGAACATACGAAAAGCCGTTCAGAGAAACGTCCGAAAGGACGCGGGCGGAATAGCGCACGTCGCTCAGCAGATCGTTTACGTAAAAATATCCGTAGGTAAAGAGAGAGGAATTCTTCTGCGTTTCGGCATAAAAGCGAACGACGCTTCCGCAAGATAAATCGACGGACGAAGAAAAAGAGAGCTTCCCTTTTATCTCCGCTCCGTCTGCGGCAATGCCGGACAAAACGTATAAAAACCCGTCGTCGGTATCGCTTTTTCCGACGATTCTGCCCGAAAGCAGGTGGACGCCGTCCTCCAAGGGCATGACGAAATAGTCGGAATATTGAACGGAAAACGCCAACATACCGACGAAAAAGAGGGCGGCGGCAAGGAATCCGACAAACGCCGCCCGAAGCTTGTTTTGATTGAATAACGGAAGAAGAATCGGAAACGCGAACGCCGAGGCGGCAAAAAACAAGGGCGCGCCCGTTGCGACGACGAGATAGGAAAATCCGATTCCCGCCGCCATTGCAAGAAAGCACGTGAGAAAGGGGCGGATATTTAATAAATTCCTTTCAGAGTTCATATTCGCGGAACCGTTCGGCGACCTCGGCAAGTCCGCCCGCTTCCGCCAGATACTCTCCGCGCGGCGTATTCGGCGACAAATGACTCACGACGGCGCGGAAGCCGTACTTTTCGGCGAGAGCGGCAATGATTTTTACCGAGAGATGCGGGGCGTTTTCTCCGTAATTTTTTTCGAGAAAAAGTCCGTCCGCAATCATGAGGTCGGCTTCCTCCGCCATGGCGTATAAATTTTCGCAGACGTTCGTATCCGCGGTATAGGCGAACGTCTTGTTCCCCTCCTTCGCCGTGAAGCCGAAGGTGACGACGGGGTGACGCATGGCGTAAAAGGTAAATTCGAGGTTGCATATTTCATATTTCTTTTTCTCTTTCAGACGAACAAACTCGAAATAAGGATATCTTTCGGCGAAAGAAGCCGCTTCTCCGTCGGAGACGGGCGGGAGAAAACACCTCAGCTTTCCCTCGAACAATCCCCTGCGGGAAAGATTTTCCAGATAATAATTGTATACGCCCATATCGCTCGTATGATCGTAATGCAAATGCGATAAAAGGACGCAATTCACCCGTTCGGGCTTTTCCTTCGTCCTCAGAGCGGCGAACGCTCCGCTGCCCATGTCAAAGCAGATATCGCCGTTTTGCGTCTGCATAAGATAGCCGCTCGTCGCGCCCATCGCGGAGGGAAAAGGTCCCTCGCAACCGAGTATCGTAATTTTCATGCCCGCCTCCTTCCATAAATTTCTTCCGCCGCTTTATCGTCGCTATCGATCGATCCTTCTGTGCGCCGTGCTGCCGGAAGGCTTTTGTCCGCCCTCCGAACTCGCGCTCTCCGTTTCCGAGACTGCGGCCTGCGTTCCCTCTTGCGGCGCGGGAGACGGCGCTTCCGCATCCTTGCGCGGACGCCCCCTCTTGCGCTTGGGAACGGGCAAGACGAGCTCGACGTTCTCCGGCACGCTCTTGGGCTTTCTTCCGCCCGCGTGCTTATCGACCTTTACGCGGTCCTCTTCGTCTCCGATTTCCTTGCGCTCCGAGCCGCCCAATCCGATTAATCTGTTTTCCACCGCATAAACGCCGTCGCGTCTCTTCTTTAAGAATTTTTCCGGCGAATCGATGTAATCGGCGGGAACGGAAGCCGCCTCCTTTTTCTTCTTTAATTCCTGTATTTTCAGATTGCGTTTATAACCGGCATAGCCGACGTCGAAGACGATGGAAGCGACGAGGACGAGCGCGGCGAGGACGAACGCGATATAAATATTGAAATCGTACCGCATGACGCGCATACAGGCGGAAAAATTGGCGGGCGTAACGCGAAAAAGCCCGTTAAACCGAACGCTCGTTCCGTCGAGCGCGAAGCGGGCGTATTTGCCCACGATGTTTTCGTTTAAAAGCGTTTTCAGGGAAACGACGTTTTCGTTGAGTCCGTTTACCGCGTCGGAAAGCGTAACCGTTATCTCGTCTATCCGATAGCACTTCTCTTTCGTCGTATAAAGATATTTTTCATCCGTAAAACCGACGTCGGTATAACAGCCGTAAAGCCTGTCCGCTCGCAGACAAAAATATTGAGAAGAACGCTCCTCGCCGGAAAGATACAGACAGTTATAGATCCTCGTTTCGGTTCCGTAACAAAGAATTCCCGCAGAGGCGACAAACCCGCGAACGACGGAATTTGTCACGAGACAGTTGACGATCTTCGTCGTCGCGGAAACGTCGGCATAACAGGCAATGCCGGCGCTCAACGTCCCCGTAAAGCTGCATTGGTTCAATCTGACGTTTTTCACCGTGCCGCCCATCGTCCTGATAAAGGCACAGGCGCCGTCGTATATGGAAGAGGAGATCTCGAGGTTGCTTATTTCATATCCCCGCCCGTCGTATACGGCGTAAAACACGCCCGATTGCAGTTCGGCGATGGGAATTGCACCCGACAGAGAGGAGCAATCGATATTGTTCGTCTGAATAAAATACTGATTTTTATATTCTTCGCCCGAAGCGGTAATCAGCTGTAAAAGCCTTAAATCCTCCGCCGAACGAATACGGTAAGGGCTCCACTTCGTGCCCAATCCTTTAAACGAAGAGATATAGCTGTCGTAATTTTTGGAAAAATAGTCGCCGAGGCGCAGCTTTCCGGAAGAGAGATCCCACGTCGCGAGGCTTTTCAGGGGACAGAAATTTTCCCTCGCGGCATAGAGACAGCCGGCGTTGAGAGTGGTAATAAAACGTTCTTCCTTCAAGAGAGAAGCGTCGATCGTGCAGGAATCGACGGCAACGTCGTAGCCTGCGGCGTTGATCTCCCCCGTGGAAAAACAGTGAATGATCTTCGTGGCGACGATAGCGTTTAAGGGAACGGTTTCCCCGTCATACAGATTGACGGCGTCGCTCCAACAATTGACGATTCTTCCGCGAAAGCTGTCCGCGATACCGCTGGCGCGGAAAGCATAGAGATTGCCCGTAAAATAACAGTTGACGATGGTTCCTTCCGCCGTGCTGCCGTAATTGGCGAATCCGCCGGCGATTTCGCCGTAAACCGTTCCGCTCACGTATCCGAGGTTATAAAGATATCCCGCCAGCGAACCGAATAAACCGGTCATCTCCCTGCCGTAATCCTGAACGACGTCGAGGTTTTCGACGACGTGTCCTCCGCCGTCGTACGTGCCGTAGAAATACCGTCCGCTCCCATAAATGCCGATGGGATTTAAGGTCATCCCTTCAAAGTCGAGGTCGGCGGTCTGCCTTACGTACCTGCCGTTATACGCGTAACCCGAATTGACCGAGTCATGGAAAAAGACAAAGTCTTCGACCGTGGCGACGATATAAGGATTCGCTTTCGTCCCCTTTCCCTTTAAGCCCTGAGAAGGATAAATGATGATTTTTTCCAAAATGCCGTCGAATCCGCCGTTCGTATCGAGCGACCACTCCGCCGCCCCGTTTAATCCGACGATCTCACGATAGAAAAAAATCGAATCGGCATTGACGTTCAGCGTATATGTCGTTTCCTCGCCGTAAAGGGAAGACACGGTCATAATAAAGTTGTCGACGTAAATATCGTAGCGAGCGAATTCGATGACCCTTCCCGTAGAAAAGACCATTTCGATATCCCGACACAAATACCCTATCGCAGGCGCGGCGGTCTTTCCGTTCCAAATCGCGTCGGATACGCAGTTTTGCAAAATTCCGGCGAAATTGTCCACGAGCCCGCCCGCGCGGTTCCCGTACAGCGTCGCCTTGGAATAACAGTTGAAAATAAGCGTCTCCCCCGAGGAGGAATTGACGGCGAGTCCGGCGATACAGTTGCCGACGACGTATCCGTTTTCCAGCCCGAGGTTATAAAGCCCCCCTCCGAGCCTGCCGAACAGAGCCGTATTTTCCTCTTTGCCGTCGTCGAAGCAATAATTCGAAATCGTATGACTGTAGCCGTCGTAATACCCTTCAAAAGAGGTTTTGCCCGAGACGGCGGAAATCGCCCCCGTCGGATAATAATGGCAGTCGATATCCTCCGTCTGTAAAAAGCAAACGCCCGAAAAGTCTTCTCCCGAATTCGACCGCTCGACAAGGAGAAGATAATCCTCAAAGGTCTCGATGAGATACGGCTCCTCCTCCGTTCCCTCTCCCTCCCATTCGGAGGAGATATTAAGAGAAACTTCCTCCGTTAAAGAGACGCTTTCCCCTTCGAGCTCCCAAAATTTATAATCCTTATAGAGATAAATATCCCCCCTCTCCGCCGCAAAGGAAAAAATACCTCCGTTGAGTTTATCGACAAGTTCCCAGGAGGAAAGGGACTCCAAGCCGACGACCTCGCTGTTTTCTACGGTATAATTCGACGATTTCGATCCGTTGATACGTTTTCCGAGCGTATAAGAATTCGATACGATTCTCGCCCCGTAGCCGCATAAAGGCGCGTAAGAGCCGTTGTTCTTTGCCGCAGATACGCAATTATAGACGATTCCGGCAAAATTATCGGCGACGCCGCCGCCTCGTTTCGAAGAAACGATCGTGACCGCCGAATAGCAGTTGACGATGAGAGCGGTTCCGTCTACCGAAGAAACCGCAATGCCGCCGACGCAATCGCCCGTTATCGTACCGCTCGCGAGCGAAAGATTGCGCACCGTTCCGCCGAGCGTACCGAAAAGCCCCGCGTTCCGCCCCGCGCCGTCGACGCGGACGTTATCAATCGAATGACCGCCGCCGTCGTACGTGCCGTAAAAATAATTGCCGCTATCGTAAATACCGACGGAATCTATAAGGGCGTTCTTGAAATCGATATCCGCCGTCTGCAAAAAATACGCGCCTTCGTAACGGTTCCCCTCGTTGACCGAATAGGCGAACGAAATAAAATCCGCCGCCGACGAAATGAGGTAGGGAGATTGCTCGCTTCCGTTTCCCTTGGCGTCAGCCTCCGCTTTCACTCTGGAGGGGTGAAAGAAACCGATGAATAGAGCGGCCGTCGAAAGGAGAAAAACGGCGATGAGTATATAGAATATTTTCGACTTCTTCGTTTTTATCATTTTACGGATCCGTTAAGCCTTCTTTTCTGAGTTTTTCCGAAACATTTATATTTTTATATTATCAGTATTTTTATTTTATCATATTTTAATCGATAAATCAAGCGTTGAAAGAATAAAAACAAGACCGCTTCAAAACGAATCCGCCTTAAAACGATCTTAGAAATTTTTATTCGTTTCCTCCGTCATCCTCGGATTCCGACATTTAAGTTAAAACGAAGATTTCCGAGAATTTTTTTGACGAAATTGTCGATTTGTTCGGAGGAAAGCCCCTTTTCCGCATTCGCCTCCGGCGTAAAAGTGAGCGTGAACGCCATGCTCTTCTTCCCCTCGCCCACCTGAGAGCCGCGGAAGACGTCGAACAGCTCGACTTTGGACACCGCCCTGCACGCATGAAGAATACAATTTTCGATATCGCCGCAGGCGATCTCTTCGTCCGCGATAAGGGCGAGATCGCGCTTGACCTCGGGAAAGGCGGGAACGGGGACGTACCTTGTCGCTTCCGAAAATTGTTCGCTCAACGCCTCGTAATCGAGCTGCGCCAAATAAACCTTTTTGTCGAGCGACTGCTCCGAAGCGACGCGCGGATCGAGCTCGCCGAGGAATCCGATCTCCTTATTCCCCAATTTGACGCAGGCGGAAACGCCGGGATGCAGGAAGGGATATCTCGCGCGCTCAAAAGAAATTTTTACGCGGAACGCGTCGGCGATCGCCGCGATCGTTCCCTTTAAATCGAAGAAATCGCCCTTCCCCCACAGACCGAACGAGACGGCGGCCCTTTCTTCGGGGAGAATCCGCTCTTCGTCCTCGGACGGAAGATATATATTTCCAAACTCGAAGAGTTTTCCCTCTTCGTTTCCGCGGCGGATGTTCCTGACGACGTTTTGAAGCATCTGCGGAACGAGCGTCGTGCGCATGACGGAAAGATCCTCGCCCAAGGGATTTTTGATCCTGACGGCGTTTCTTTCCGGCGCGTCGGGAGAAAGATGAATCGCGTCGAAATCCTTGGGAGAGAAGAAGGAATAGCTGATCGTCTCCATATAGCCCTGTAATTTTACCGCTTCCTGAAAGCGATTCGCCTGTTTTTGCCGATCGTTGAGTCCGCCGTTCGTGACGGAAACGGACGTCAAAAAGGAGGGCGCGATATTTTCATAGCCGTATTCGCGAATGATCTCCTCGGCGAGATCGGGATATCCGTCGATATCTTCGCGGAACGCGGGAACCTCTACCTCCATCGTATCGTTATCCGCCCCGATCACAATCTTAAAGCCGAGACTTTCGAGGATCTCCTTCGCCGTATCGACGGGGACGACGATCCCCAGCAGCTCGTTGATTTTAGACAGCTTGGCGGTCATCTTCTTGCCCTCTACCTTCGTATGGCAGCAGTCCGTTCCGTTGTCGCTGACGACGCCGCAGCCGAGCTCTTCGACGAGGTGCAGCGCCCTTTCCATCGCGAAATACGTCGTGTAAGCGTCCACCCCCTTTTCGTAACGCGCGGACGCGTCGGTGTTTTGCCCGAGACTCCTCGCCGTATGGCGAATATTGTCGCGCGCGAACTTCGCCGATTCAAAGTAGACGCGTTCGGTCTTTTCGGTGATCTCGGAATTGAGCCCGCCCATAACGCCCGCGAGGGCGACCGGCTTGTCTCCGTCGCAAATGACGAGATTTTCGCGGCTGAGAATAAATTCCTTTTCGTCGAGCGTCTGAATTTTCTCCCCGTCCTCGGCGCGCCTGACGACGATTTCTCTGCCCGAAAGGGTATCGAGATCGAAGGAGTGCATGGGCTGACCGAGCTCCAAGAGGACGAAGTTGGTGATATCGACGATATTGGAAATGGAACGAACGCCGCAGAGGGCGAGCCGCTTCCGCATCCAGGCGGGAGACTGCCCGATCTTAATATCGTAGACGTAACGCCCGATATATCGGGGGCAAAGTTCGGGGTCCTTCACCGTGATCTTTACGTTCACGCCGTCGGACGCGGGGACGGCGGAATAAGAAAAGTCGGGGGCCTTGACGGGCTTTCTCAAAACGGCGGCGACTTCCCTCGCAATGCCGAATACGCTCTGACAGTCGGGTCGGTTTGCCGTCACGGCAATGTCGAAAAGGTAATCGTCGAGCCCGACGACCTTCCTGACGTCCTCTCCGACGGGGGTATCCCCATCGAGAATGAGAATGCCGTACACCTCCGCGCCGGGGTAATAATCGTCGTTGACGCCGAGCTCTTCGCCGGAGCAAAGCATCCCGTACGAATCCACGCCGCGAAGCTTCCCCTTTTTGATCCTTTTTACGCCGTCGGGATTTTTTTCGAGCTGCGCGGGATTCGTCTCCACGACGGTAGAGCCGTCGAGCGCAACGGGGACCTTTGCCCCTTCAAACACGTTGGACGCGCCCGTCACGATCTGAATGTCTCTTCCGTACCGTTCGCCGCAGTCGAGTCTGCATATGACCATATGATCGGAATCGGGATGTTTTTCGATGCGAGTAATCTCGCCGACGACGACCTTATCGATTTTATCGCCGAGGTAGACGAGCTCCTCAACCTCGAATCCGCAGGAAAAGAGCTTCTTTTGAAGTTCCTGCGCGGTCACGTCTACGTCCACGTAATCCTTCAACCAACTGAAAGGTACTTTCATCTCTTTCTCCTCCTCAATCCTTGAATTGCTTTAAGAACCGAACGTCGTTATCATAGAAGTTCTTGATATTGTTCACGCCGTATTTGAGCATGGCGATGCGCTCGATCCCCATGCCGAACGCCAGCCCCGTATATTCGTCGGGATCTATCCCGCAATTTTCAAGCACCCTGCGGTTTACCATGCCCGCGCCCAAAACCTCGATCCAGCCCGTGCCCTTACAGAGCCGACAGCCCTTGCCTCCGCATTCGAAACAGCTTAAATCCACTTCGACGGAAGGCTCCGTAAAGGGGAAATAGGAGGGACGGAGCCGCACCTTCGTATCGCTCGTGAACATCTTCGAGGCAAATTCTTCCAACAGCCCTTTCAGGTCGCAGAGGGTAACCCCCTTATCCACGACGAGTCCCTCCATCTGATGGAACATGGGCGAATGAGTAGCGTCGTCGTCCGAACGGAATACCTTGCCCGGAGAAAGAATTTTGATCGGAGGCTTTTTGCTCTCCATGACGCGAATTTGTCCCGCGGAAGTCTGCGTGCGCAGAAGGACGTTATCGTTGATGTAGAAGGTGTCCTGCATATCCCGCGCGGGATGATCCTTCGGCGTATTCAACGCGGTGAAGTTATAATAGTCCGTCTCGATTTCGGGTCCTTCGAAAATTTCAAATCCCATGCCGGCGAAAATATCGACGAGCCGCCGCTTTACGAGCGTCACGGGATGAAGATTTCCCTCTGTATAATACCTTCCGGGGAGGGAGATATCCACCTGCTCCTTGGCGTATTTTCTTTCGAGCTCCGCTTTTTTCAGCTCTTCGCCGAGCTCGGCGAAACGCTTTTCCATTCCCTCCTTCAATTCGTTTACTTTTCTTCCGAATACGGGGCGCTCCTCCTTGGAGAGCTCCCTCATGCCGCTCATGGCCGCTTTGAGCTTCGCTGCGAACCTGAGCTTGGCGTCGTAAAGAGCCTTGCCGGAATCCGCCTTGGACATATCCAGCTCCGTCTCCTGTTTAAGTTCTTCGATGTCGTTATTCATAATCGATATTCATGACCTCCTGTCAAAAATTGTTCGGAAAGACGGACGCGCGCGGCGAACGCCCGAACAAAACGCGCCTTGTCGTACGCAGTCGAGACGAAACGCGAGTCCGAAAAAGGATATCCGCAACGCGCGGCTTTCCGCTCTTCCGCTTCTTCAACGCTTTCCTTTTTTCTGTTTTCTGTCGCAGAGCCGTAAAATAAAAAACCCGCGCGTCCCAAAAGACGCACAGGGCGAAAAAATCCGCGGTACCACCTATGATTCCCGTATAAAAATACGGCTCGTTTTCGCGCGGTAACGGGCGCAATCCGGCTCTCCTTACTCTCTCTTTTCGGAAGAGCGGCTAAAAAGTGAAACGGCTTATCCTCTGTTTTCGCGCTTCTTTCAGCCTGCGGAAACGCTCTCTTTTGAAAACGGTCTGAAAACAAACCTATCTTTATCGTCGCTGTTGGTTTTATTATATTGATTTTATCCGCGTTTGTCAAATCATTTTTGAGAAAAATCTCTTAAAAACGCGACGCGGAAGAAACAAACCTTCCTCCGCGTTTTTCTCTTATTGATTATAGCTCTTTGCGTTTAACATCGAAACGAATCGCTCGGGCAGCCATTTATCCATGAGACGATATCCCTTGGTCTTTCCCCCGCAGGCGAGCGTAATCGGCGGATTGTCGCTCTTTACGGCGTTTACGATGCAATCGGCGACCGCCACGGCGGACATTCCTCCCTGCTCCATATTCCCCAGCGCGGCGACCGCTTTGTTTACGTCTTTATAATATCCTCCGTTTTCCTCGTCGGAATAAACCTTTCTCTTAAAGGTAAAGCCCGTCGCGGTTCCGCCCGGCTGAACGGAGGTCACGTATATCTTATACGGCTTCAATTCCAGCCTCAGCTCTTTGGCGAGCAGATCGAGCGCCGCCTTCGAGGAGGAATAAAACCCGTCGAAGGGAACGGGCAGAACGCCCGCGAGCGACCCGACGAACAAAATCTTGCCGCCGCCCTCCTTCATGAAGGGAATCGCCGCCTGCGCGCAGCGGAGCGCGCCGAAGTAATTGATTTCGAAGAGGTAACGGTAATCTCTTTCCTTTACGTATTCCACGGGAGCCGCCATCGAAAAGCCCGCCGAATAGACGAGCACGTCGATGCGCCCGTAGTCTTCCCCCACGCTTTTGACCGCCTCCTCGAGCTCGCTCCCCTGAGAAATATCGGCGGAGACGCTGCGTATTCTTTCCGACGGACAGACGGAGCGGGAAATATTGACCGTCTTATAGCCGGCGGAAGCCAGCTTTGCCGCGACCTCCAATCCGATTCCGGACGACGCGCCCACCACGAGCGCGACCGCCGAACCGGAAAAGACCCTCTCTTCGTTTTCATCCTGTTTGATTTCGTTCTCTGCGTTTTCCATATAGGGAAAGTATTGCCAATTCGACGCTTTTTATTCGGAAAATCCATCGATTCTTGAAATTTCGTCCGTTCATAGCGCCAGATCGAGCGCCGTCATGATCGCAAATCCGACGATTACTCCGAAGGAAGCGAGCCCCTTGCTTTGGGAAAACGCCTCGGGAATAAGCTCCGAACAGGTCACGGCGATCATCGCGCCCGCCGAAAAGGAAAGCGTCCAAGGCATGATTCCGTCGGCAGTCGTAAGAAACGCTCCCGCTACGGCGGCGAATACCTCGACCGAGCCGGACAGCTGCGAAAAGAAGAAGCTTCTCTTCAAGCTCTCCCCTTCGCCGCGCAGAGAATACGCCACGCATACCCCTTCGGGGAAATTCTGTATTCCGACGCCGAGAGCGAACAGGCAGGCGGTTAAAAAGCTCTGCGTATCGCCCGCCGAAGCGCAGGCGAAGGCCGCGCCGACCGCGAGCCCCTCCGGCACGTTATGCAGCGTCACCGCTCCGTACAGGAGAACGCCGCTGCGGCGTTCCTCCCCGACGCGTATCTTTTGTAAAAAGAAATCGGACGCGCCGATGAACGCGCCTCCCAAAAGAAAACCGACCGTGATCGTAAAAAACGAGGGAAGAGCGGTTTCGTACCCGATCGCGGGCAGGAGCAGCGAAAAGAAGCTCGCCGCGATCATAATTCCCGCCGCCGCGCCGGTCATGAACGTGATCGCCCTTTGGTCGAGCCGGCGGGACAAAAACACCATCGCCGCGCCGCACGCGGTCATGGCGTATGTGAAGAGAGAGGCCGCCAGCGCGAGCAAGGGCGAAGGGAAACAAGAAAGCCATTGCATTTGTTTTTCTCCGTGAAAGTATATACGCTTTATGTATATGCCGACGGGAGAAAAACCGTTCCCCTCGACGCGGGGCTCCGAATCGTTTTAA
>CAYWKM010000005.1:0-5724 GCA_964459165.1 uncultured Clostridia bacterium | reverse complement strand
TATGCCGACGGGAGAAAAACCGTTCCCCTCGACGCGGGGCTCCGAATCGTTTTAAAAGGAAAAAGCCCGAACCGAACGCCTTTTAGGCGTTCGGTTCGGGCTGAGCGCAGCCGTCCGTGAAAAACGAGCCTCTCCTTTTTCGATTATGCCTCGAATTGATAGGAAGCGGTAAAATGGTACCTCTCTCCCTTGTCGAGAAGGGAGGAACCGAGAGCCGCGTATTCGGGTACGTTCACGTTGTTGGGAATACACTGCGTTTCCAAACAGAAGCCCGAGCGTTTTCCGTAATGAACGCCGCCCTTGCCGTCCTGACAAAGTCCGTTCCCCGCATAGAACTGCACGGCGGGCATATCGGTATAGCAGCTCATCTTGATTCCCGTCTTTTTGCTTTGAGCGACCGCGTACAAGCATTTTTCCCCGCATTTATTTTTGAGGACGTAGCAATGATCGTAGCCGTTGCCCTGCTTTAAGTCGATATCGTCCGCTTCGATATCCCGTCCGATTTCCTTGGGCTCGTTGAAGTCGAACGCGGTTCCCTTTACCGCCTTGAAGCCGCCCACGGGGATCATCGTGGGATTGGTGGGCGTGATCCTGTCGGAATCGATTCTCAAAACGTTGTCGAGAATGCTTCCGTCCTGCTGACCGTTCAGATTGAAGTAAGCGTGGTTGGTGAGATTGACCGCCGTCTTCTTGTCCGTCTCGGCGGTGTACTCGATGGCAAATTCCCCGTCCTTAAAGGAATAGACGACCTCCACTTTCAGCGTGCCGGGATAATTCTCCTCTCCGTCGGGAGAAACATAGGAGAGCTTGATCTTATTGCATTTTTCGCACAGAATCTCCACGTCCCAGAACTTTCTGTTGAAGCCTACCCTTCCGCCGTGCAGATGATTGCCGCGGTCGTTGTTGTAGAGCTGATACTTTTCGCCGTCGATCGTCAGCTTTCCCTCGCCGATGCGGTTTCCGAACCGCCCGATGAGCGCGGAAAGAAACCCGCCGTTGTTCAGATAGCCCGCGATATTGTCGTAGCCGAGAATCACGTCTACGGGATTGCCGTTTCTGTCGGGAACGACGATGCTCTGAATAATGCCCCCGTAGTTCAGAACGACCGCTTTTTTGTCGCCGTCGGCGAGCGTGTAAGCGATTACCTCTCTGCCGTCTTCCATTTTGTCGAATACCGATGTCGTTATCATAAAAAATACTCCTCCTTTTACGGCTGCAAGTCGATGACGCTCGCGCCGATATTTCTTGTTTGAGTGGAAAAGACGTTCTCCTTTCCGAATACCTTCGCCATTTCCTCTTGGTAACCGCTCGCCTCGCCGTCGGCGACGTACGCGAGGATCGTGCCGCAGAAGCCCCCTCCGTGGAGGCGGACGGCTCCGTCCTTGACGATCTCCTTGGAGATTTTCATGGCGAGAGGAATCGGCTGGATTACGCTCCCCGGGACGAAAGCGTTTTGCAGACAGACGAGACTGCTCTGTCCGCTCTCGTCGATTTGCTTTAAAAAGGCAGCCGTATCGCCCCTTTTCAGCGCGTCCGCCGCCAGCTCCACCCGACGGTTCTCGTCGAAGAAGTGGAACGCCCGCAGAAGCGCCCTTTCGCTTACCTTGCCCCTCAGCGCGGGAAGAGAGGCGAAAAATTCTTTATAGGAAACCTCCCGCAGAACCTTCTTATGAAAATACGCCGCGACCTGCTCCATCTCCGCGCGGATGGCGGCGTAATGCTCGGTGAGCGCGGCATGGCTTCCCCCCGAATTGACGATGACGACGGTATAGCCCTCGGGCGGCGTAAGCCGTTCGCAGACGGGACGGAGGGGATCCTTGAAGTCGACTGCGTTCATACCGCCCAAAGCGACGCCCGTCTGATCGAGAAGCCCGCACGGCTTGCCGAAGTAGACGTTTTCGGCGAACTGTCCGACGGCGGCCTTGTCGTACGCGGTGAGCGCGCCGCCCAGATAGATATGGTTGACGATCTCGGCGAGAAGCACCTCGAACGCCGCCGAGGAGGAAACGCCCGCCCCGCGAAAGATGTTGCTCTGCGTATAGGCGGTAAAGCCGCCGAAACGATATTTGCGCTTTTTCAACGCCGCCATGACGCCGCGCGCGAGCGCGACGCTCCTTCCCCTTTCGTCGGCGCGGGGTTCCGTATCGTTCAGGGAAAAGCGAATGGGCGCGAAGCCTTCGGAATAAATTTCGATGCGTTTGTCGTCGCGCTTTTTTACCGCGCAGACGACGTCGCACGTGATTGCGGAAACGACGACCTTCCCCCTTTCGTGATCGGTATGATTGCCGATAATTTCCGCCCTTCCCGAAGAGGAAAAAAAGAAATCGGGCTCCTTTTTCATCAAAGAGAACGCCTTTTCCCTCACCTTCGCGTATCTCTCCGCAATCTCCTCCCGATCGGCGTTTTCGCCGTAATAATCGCTGATATCCATAAAATCCCCTCTTCCGCTCCGAGTCCTTCAAGGCGGAACGCCGTCGACGCTTCGGAAAAACGCCCGTCGTCGGTTTATATTATATCATAATCCGAAGGCTTTGTAAATATTAAAAAGAAAAAATAACCAAATTATATGGTATGAATAAATATTTTGCCTGCGTCGCGACCTTTTTATTGGTCATGCTTACCTCGATGTTCTGCTTCCGTTTTCATCCCGCCCGCTTTGCCTCCGCCGAAGAGAGCTCCTGCATTTATCTGACCTTCGACGACGGCCCCAGCGACCGCGTAACGCCGAAGATTCTCGACGTTTTAAAGGAAAAGAAGGTGAACGGCACCTTCTTTGTCGTGGGAAGCCACGTGGAGTACCGCCCCGCCCTGACGCAAAGAATCGTCGAGGAGGGAAACAGCGTCGGCATTCATTCTTATTCACACGATTATAAGCAAATCTACGCGTCGCCGACGGCGCTCCTTTGCGACGTCGAAAAATGCTCCCGCGTGCTGCAATCGATCGGAATCTACACGCGATTGTATCGCTTTCCGGGCGGGAGCTTTATGGCGGACGAACGCTTTGCCTCGGAGGTGAAAAAAAAGGGATACGTCTACGTCGATTGGAACGCCCTTTGCGGCGACAGCGAATCGGCGCATCCGACGGCGCGGCAATTGTACGAACGCGCCGTACAGTCCGGCGCGGACAGAAAAAAAATTATCATGCTCTTCCACGACGCGACGGATAAATCCGCCACGGCGGAGGCGTTGCCCGATATCATCGATTATTATCGGGACAGAAATTATGAATTTTGCACCTTCGACATGGCGTAAAAAAAGGCCGACCCTTTCGGGTCGACCGATTTTTTTTATTTACGCTTGCTTTTATGCAAGTACGCCGCCTTCTACGGAAGTGATCGCGATGTATGCGCCTTCCAGACAGAAGGAGATGTAGAGTCCGTCGGTGGGAACGCCGCTAATCGTGTATTCTACGAAGTAGCTTTCCGCAACTTCCAAAGTACTCGTCGCCTCATAAGCAGAACCGTCGGACAGTTTTCCGGAAGCGGTACCTTCATAGGACGCGCCGGCATCCAAAGGCGTAATGTCCTTTCTCAAGGTGATCGTGCCGTCGTCGTTGATGGTAACGGTCTCCACGACGAGAGAGCCGTTAATAACATTCTTCATGTAATCCCAATTGAAATCGTTGTCGGAGGTGTAAGCCCAATCCTCGCCTGCGGCGGTACCTGCCCAACCGTAAGCGTCCGTTCTTACAATTCCTTGCTCTTCCGCGTCGCCCGTGTAGAGAATGGTGGAAGTACCCTTCCAATTAGCCTCTTCGGACGTCTTCTGCAGATAGGTGATCTTCATCGTCTTGGAGCCGTCGGCAAATTTTACCGGCTGGAATACCGACCACCAAGCGGTGCTCGCGTCTTCCAAACCAACGGTAGTCAGAGGCGTAACCTTAGCGAGTTCTTCATCGAAGATAGCGCCGATTGCGCTCGATCTCTCCGCAACAGCGTTGATCAACGCCTGAGCCGCAATGTCGGTCTTTGCAGATTCGTCGGCGTCCTGTAAAATAGCATCGTCCGCCGTGAGGGAACTGTCCGTTAAATCGTTATAAAGAGCAATGACCTGCTGCGCGCTAAGCGCGGTGCCGAAGATCAAATTGTCGATATTTCCGCCTGCGCCGGTGAACATTTTAATTGCAGAGCTGTCGCCGCCGTCGAGATCGTGCACATCCTCCAACAGGAATTCGGCATAATCTTTTACGATAGTGGAGCCGTATACGTAGGAGAGCGCGCCGTTACGATAAAAACGAACGGAATTATCGGTAACGACGACCGTCATAACCTGCCATGTTCCTACCATTTCCGCATAGAGGGACTTGGAAGCATCCGTATCGGACTCGCCCTCTACAACGCCCGCGTTATAGCCGGAGTAGGTGTTATATTTTACGAGATCCGCTGTGGTAAGCCCCGCCTCCTTTGCCGCCGCAAACATTTCTGCGGAGTACGCGCCTCTGCCGATTTCCGAAGCAATGGCAGGATAGGCGCTGGGGCTGGAAAGGTTGCCGTAGGTCATGATGAAGTAATCGGAAGTCAACAGGACGTTCCAGTCGCTGAGAGACTCCTCGCTGTAGCTCATAAAGGTGAACGAGAAGCCCGAGTCTACGGTGACCGCATCCTGGAATTTGGGAAGCGTCATGCTTACGTCGCCGGACGAAATGCCCTTCCCGTCCTTGCCGGTAACCGTCGAATCATCGGACAAGGTGACGTCATACTGGGAGAGAGCCTCTCCGGTATAAGCGTCGACTGCGCTTCCGCCGTTTTCAAAGGTATAAGCGGAAATAATTTTGCTTTGAATGCTCGTGTCTGTAAGGATTGCCGCTCCGTTGCTGCCGCCGTCGCCGCCGCCGCCGCCGCCGCCGTCGTCGTCGTTGTTGTTCTTATCACAGCTTGCAAGCGCAAACGCGCTTACCGCCATAACGGAAGCAACCGCAATCGTTAAGAACTTTAAGTGTTTCATAACTTTCCTCCATTTAATAATTTTAATTTGACAAAAACACTTTTTTATCTTTAAGGTTTGTCTCCTACAAGATACATACTTATATTATAGCGAAAAGAAATTTTTTGTCAAGGCTTTTTTTGAAAAAATTTATAATTTCACAAATTTAAAGAATATTTCCGTCCGAAAAAAAATTTTTTGTTACAAACGAACGAAACAAATCGAATTTTCCGCCGTCCGAAGCGTATCTTTTGAAAAAAACGGAGCCTGCCGCAGACAGCCCGAGCGATCTTACGCAAACGCTCCCGAAGGAAGAATCCCCTTTTTCCCTCGCTCCGTCTCCTTGCTCCGTCTCCTTAAAAGGAAAAGAGACGGCGAGCCCCGCCTCCGCCGACGACGGAAGGGACTCCCTCCGAACCGCCTCGCGACAAAAAACCCGCCCTCCCCCGGGCGGGCGGGATCGGGAAGCTCCCGCAGGAAAAATCAGCCGTCGCCGTCCCCTTTTTCCCCTTCGTTTTCTTCCTTTTCCTCCTCCGTCCGCGCGTTTTCGGGCGCGTTGAGCTTGCGGAGCGCAAGAAAAATCTCTTCCTCGCTCATCTCCCGATTCAGCCTTTCGAGATTGCCGTACGCGCGCTTGTCGTGATGAATCGCCATCTTCTCCCCTCTTTTATCCTTTTATCGTGATTCGTTTTTTGTCGTTATCCATGCGATTTTCTTTTGTTTCGTCTTATAGCCGCAGGCGTACTTCCCGCGCCTCTCATGAAATTTCCGCCGCCCGTCCGTCCGAAAAAGGAAGCAAAG
>CAYWKM010000004.1:0-42767 GCA_964459165.1 uncultured Clostridia bacterium | reverse complement strand
GAGGTTACGGTTGATTTTGAAAACGGTAAAATCAAAAAAGACGATATGATAAAACGTGCCGAAAGTGAAAAACCGAAAGAGAAAGTAACGTATAAAATGATACAGGACTATATCGAACAAACTTACGGGTTTAAAGTCTACACGGCGTACATCGCCGAAGTCAAACGAGATTTAGGACTTCCTATGTACGACGCACCCAACGCCGTCGAAGAATTAAAAAGACCGCGAGCGCATCCTACGCCGAAAAAGCTTGAAGCAATTAAAGAAACATTAAAACATTTTGAGATAATATAATTAAAAGACCGACTTTACAGATTATGTAGAGTCGGTTTCTTTTTTGTCGATAGAAAAATTTCTCTAAATGTTAGAGATTGTAGGTTTGTCAAAGCTAAGAGACCGGGAAAGATGAAGAATGAAGGAACAAGCCGAGAGAACAAACATCTTTTATGAATTAGCAAGACGAAAGCCGTTTGAAAGGGCGCATAGGGAAGAAGTCGTACTTGCGGTTCTAAACGTAAGGCTTGCCTGAAATCCTCAAACGGCATGAAACGGTGCGCCGCATAAAAATATTCGTCGTCTTTTCCGTGGGAACGATCCGCCTTTACGTCCGCCCGAACCCGTTGTTCCGGATATAACGTTTTTTCGTAGGGTTTTGCGATACGCTATTCATAGAGCGGATTTTTTTGTTTTTTAGCGGCGATTAAACGATAGCGCAAAAGAAACTGATCCGCTCTGCTTTCCCCCCTCGCTTTCCAAAAATTTTTATTTTCCCGTCTCACATCTATTATAATCCTACAATTCATAGCCGCTCTTTTTATAAAATACTCTTGCAAAAATTTGCGATACGGTTTATAATAGAATGGTATATGAGTTTTTATAACGTTTGCAAAGATTGGTGACTATGGATGTGTTGCAGGAAAAATTAAAGCTTTTACCCGATGATCCGGGCGTATACATGATGCTCGATAAGGACGGAACGGTCATCTATGTAGGGAAAGCCAAGATTTTAAAAAACAGAGTTCGTCAATATTTCCACAACAGCGAAAAGCCGGAAAAAGTCGCGGCGATGGTTTCTAACATTGTCGACTTCAATTATATTATTACGAAGAGTGAAATCGACGCCCTCGCGCTCGAAAACAATCTGATAAAAAAATATAAGCCGAAGTATAATATTCTTTTAAAGGACGATAAGACTTATCCGTATATACGAGTGCATACGAACGAGGAATTTCCGCATTTGTCGATTACGAGAAATATCAAAAGGAGCGGCAAGTATTTCGGACCGTTTATGGGCGGAATCAATTGTCGGGATCTTTTAGACATCGTCGCCATGGTTTATCAAGTGCGGCTTTGCGACGTATCGATTACGCAAAAGCCGAAAAAGCCTTGTTTGAATTACCACTTACATCGCTGTGTCGCGCCCTGCGCTTCCTATTGCTCGCGGGAAGACTATCTCGAACGCGTGAAAAAGACGCTTTCCTTTCTCGACGGAAATTATGAAGAAGCGGAGGCCGTCCTTACGCAAAAGATGACGTCTTTTGCCGAAAACGAAGAATTCGAGCTCGCCATCGACTATAAAAATAAACTGAGTATGCTCTCTAAATTGAAGCTCAGGAGGATTACCGCGATTAATAGCTGTATCAATGCGGATATTATCGCGATCGAGAGCAACGGCTTATATTCCGCCGTCAATATTCTGATCACACGCAAGGGCGTCATGCAGGGCGGCAGCAACTATGCGCAGGAAGAGGCCTCTTATTCCGAGCAGGACGCGCTTACGGCGTTCATGATTCAATATTATTCCGCGCATGAGATTCCGGAAGAGATTATTACCGACGAATATTGCGAAAAGAATCTCTTGGAAAAGTTCTTTTGGGAAAAGTTCAATAAAAGAGTGGACGTCGTATACGCCAAGCAGGGAATGAAAAAACAGCTTCTCGACATGGCGCACGCCAATGCAAGCGAGTATCTCGATAAATCTATCGACAGGATTCGTCATAAGAACGATATGACGATAGCGGCTTGCAAGAAACTGAAAGAACTCTTAGGGCTTCGACGTTATCCCAAGCGCATGGAATGTTACGATATCTCCGACATCAGCGGCGTAGATAAAGTCGGCTCCATGGTCGTATTTATCGACGGGGAACCGGACAAATTCAGCTATCGCCGCTTTAAGATCAAAACGGTGGAGGGAGCGAACGACTTTGCGTCCTTACAGGAGGTGCTGAGACGAAGGCTTTCCAAAATCGGCACGAAAGAGGAGGAGCGCTTCGAAAAACCGCAGCTCATCATCATTGACGGCGGGAAGGGACAGCTCTCTTCGGTCAGAGAGGTCTTTGAGGAAATGAACGTTACCGACGTCGAATTGATTTCTCTCGCCAAGGAGGAGGAGGAAGTCTTTACGCCGTATTCAGCCGAGGGAATCCGTATCGATCATCGCGATTACGCCTTAAAGCTTTTACAGCGCATTCGCGACGAGGCGCATCGCTTTGCCGTTACCTATTTTCGTTCCCTCCATTCCAAGAGGAATCTTCAATCCGTCTTAAACGAAATCGAGGGAATCGGAGCAAAG
This sequence comes from uncultured Clostridia bacterium, assembly GCA_964459165.1. Taxonomy (GTDB): domain Bacteria; phylum Bacillota; class Clostridia; order Christensenellales; family Borkfalkiaceae; genus RGIG4074. The sequence continues at coordinate 40,195 of CAYWKM010000004.1, read as the reverse complement.
AAGCAGAAGACGCTCATGGAAAAATTCAGAACGATCGATAAAATAATGGACGCTTCCGTCGACGATCTCGCCGAGTGCGAAGGAATCGGCGACGAGCTCGCGCTTCGCATCAAAAATTATTTTGAAGAAAAACTATGACGACGGGTAAATATAAATTGATTGTTTCCGATTTCGACGGGACGCTCGCGCGTTCCGACGGAACAGTCGGAGAAAAGACGCTACGGGCGATTCGGGAATATCGCAGCGCGGGCGGCGTATTCGCCGTCTGTACGGGAAGGATGCTTCCCTCCATCTTGCCCGAAGTAAAAAAATTGGGGCTTACCGGTCTTCTCGTTTCCTATCAGGGCTCCGTCGTTTCCGATATCGAAACGGGTGAAATTCTCCGATTCGTCGGATTCGATAAGCGCGCCGCCGTCAGAGTTTGCAAAGCTCTTGAAGAGTTGAAGCTGAACATTCATCTCTATACGATCGATACGCTTTACGTCAATTACCGAAACGAATATCTCGACCGTTACGAGAGCGTCTGTAAGATACGATCCGAGAGGGTGAAGGGGAAGCTCTCCTCCTTCATAGAGCAGGGAGATTTTGTTTGCATTAAGCTGGTCGCCGTGACGGCGGAGGAAACGCTTCCCGCCGTGTTTAAGGCGGTCTCCGACAGGCTCGGAAAAGAATTTTACGTCACTTCCAGCGCGAGCATACTCGTCGAGGTGACGCCAAAGACGCACACAAAGGCGTCGGGAGTAAATTTTCTATCGGAATATTATCATATCGAAAAGCCGGAAATTATCGCTTTGGGCGACAATTTGAACGATTTGCCTATGCTTCAAGCGGCGGGATTGGGCGTTGCGGTCGGTAACGCCGTAAAAGAGTTAAAGGATCAGGCGGACGAGGTCGCTTCGTCGAACGATGAAGACGCGGTCTGCCGTATAATACAAAAGTATGGTATGGGAGGATATTATGAATGATTTAAATGTGACGGAGACGGTTTCGATCGGTAAATTCGCAAAGGATTTGAATTTGGAAATCGTGTATGCAGGCAGGGGCATGATTACGCTTTCGAGCATAAACGTAACGCAGCCGGGGCTTCAGCTGGCGGGATTCCTCTCCTGTTACGATTTCAATCAGATCATGGTCATCGGGCTCACAGAGTACGAGTATATCCGCGGATTTTCCAGCAAAGAACGCAAGGCGAGAATTTCCAAGCTTTTTGAGTTTGGCGAGATTCCCTGCGTCATTCTTTCGCGCGATCTCCCCATGTTGCCCGAGTTTATCTCTTCGGCGAGAAAATGCGCCTGTCCGATTTTCCGCACGAGCAGACTTTCCACCGGCATCATCAACGATTTGTATATTTATCTTAACCGTCTTCTTGCGCCTACCACGAGAATGCACGGCGTTCTTCTCGACGTGTTCGGCGTGGGCATTTTGATAACGGGTCACAGCGGCGTCGGAAAAAGCGAGACGGCGATGGAGCTCATCAAGCGCGGGCACCGGCTCGTCGCCGACGACAGCGTCGTCATTAAGGACATTGCAAAATCGCTCTACGGATCCTCTCCTGAAAAAATTCGTTATTTTATGGAGCTTCGCGGCATCGGCATTATCAATATCAAAAGTATGTACGGCTCGGGTTCCGTCATCGACGAAAAAAAGATCGAGCTCGTCGTCGAGCTTGAAAATTGGAATCCCGATAAAGAGTACGACCGTCTCGACGGAACCGGTTATACCGAAGAGATTCTTTCGCTCACGGTTCCTAAGCTTATTATTCCCGTTACGCCGGGAAGAAATTTGGCGATTATTATCGAGGTCGCGGCGAGAAATTTCCGCTTGAAGGAAATGGGCTACGACGCGGCGAACGAACTCATTTCGCGCACGATCGGACGGTAAGCTTCCCCCTATCGATAGCGAAAAAATCATCCGCTTTCAACGGTTCAAAAAAAGCCTGTCATAAGACGGGCTGTTTTTCGGGTTCATTATGACGGAAATTTTAGCGCCTGCGGGCAATGAAGAAAGTGCGACGACGGCAATCAATTGCGGGGCGGACGCCGTTTATGTAGGGCTTACCGCTTTTTCCGCGCGGGCAAACGCCGATAATTTCGACGAGGAATCCCTTTCTCGCGTCGTTCGCCGCGCGCATTTGTTCGGCGTAAAAATATACGTCGCCATGAATATAGCGGTAAAAGAAGACGAAACGGAGGAATTCCTTTCCGCCGTCGTCAACGTTCACAATCTCGGAGCCGACGCCGTCATCGTGCAGGATATTTTTTTGGGGAAATATATTCATGAGCGTTATCCCGCGATCACGCTGCATTTGAGCACGCAAGCGGGCACGAACAATCTATACGGGGCAAGGCTTGCCAAGGAATACGGATTTTCCCGCGTCATTCTTGCGCGCGAAACGCCCTTCGAGGATATCCAAACAATCGCTCGCTTTATGGAGACGGAAGTTTTTGTTCAGGGAGCGCTCTGTTCCTGCTTTTCCGGTCAGTGCTATTTATCCGGTTTTGCCGGCGGCAACAGCGGCAATCGCGGCAGATGTAAACAGCCTTGCCGCAAGAAATATTCCTATAACCGCGCAGGCTATGAGGAAAAGGCGTACGCGCTTTCTCTCTCCGACTTGAGCGTCGGGGAAAATATCCTAAAATACGTCGACGCGGGAGTCTTCTCCTTTAAGATCGAGGGAAGAATGCGTCGTCCGGAATATGTGGCGGCGGCAATTCATTATTACCGTAAAATTTTAAACGGAGGAGAAACGCGCAAAGAGCTTTCCGATTTAAAACGTACCTTTAACCGCAATAATTATACGCGGGGACTTGCCTTTGGGCAGGATAAACGCTTGCTTTCCCGCGAGATTCAGGGACATATGGGCGAAAAGGTCGGCGTGGTCTCGATGCGCGATAAGCGCGCCTATTGCGAAAGTAATTTTTTATCCGTTAAGGGCGACTGTTTCAAAATTATCCGAAAGGGAAAGGAAGTCGGCGGCGCCGTCTTCGAGGAAAAGGACGGCAGGGGCTTTTATCTTTCTTCTCGCGCGCGGCTAATGAACGGCGACGGGGTCTTCGTCACCACCGATACGGCTTTAAACGAGAGGCTTTTAAAGGGCAAAAAGAGGATTCCCATCGCAATTTCCTTATTTTTTAAGGAGGGGGAACGCCCTGAAATTTCAAGCTCTGCGTTGAATTTTTCAGGCGAAGACAGGCTCGAAAAGGCAAAGAGCCGTCCGCTCACGGCGGAGGAACTCAAAGAATGCTTTCAAAAAAGCGAATTTTTTGAAGCGTCGATAGAAAAGATACGGATCGAGGGCGATATTTTTATTCCGAAATCCAAGCTCAACGAGCTCCGCCGTCGTTTTTACGCCGCCGTCGAGGAACGCCTTTCGGGCGGGAAAAAGGAGACGTACGAAGTTTTGCCTTATTCGTCTCTCTCCTTTCGGGAAAGGAACGATAAAACGGCGGTCATTACCGACGAACCCGTTGAAGCGGACGTCGTCGTGTTTAAACCGCGCGATTATTCCGATTCTCGCGAATATGAAAAAATAAGGAGCGTGAAAGGGGAAAAATTTTTATTTCTCCCTCCGTTCGTTTCTTCGTCCGATATGGAAATCATCAAGGATAAAGTCGCTCTTTTCGACGGGGTGTACGCCGAATGCTTTTGGGGCGTCGCGTTTGCCGAAGAAGCCCGCAAGCCTTTGTTCGCCGGACTCGGCTTCAACGCGACCAACGCCGTCGACGTGGAAGCGCTTCGTAAAATCGCAAAATATTATTGCCTGTCGAAGGAGCTCGACTTTTCCGAGCAAAAGAAGCTCTGCGCCTCCAACGCCTTCGTCCTTACGGCGGGGAGCGTCAAAGTCATGGATCTTATCTATTGCCCGTTCGAAAAAACGTGCGAAAAATGCGATAAAAAGAGCTTTTACGAGCTGACGGACGAAAACGATCGGGCGTTCAAGGTCAGAAGATACCGCCTTTCCTCTTGCCGCTTCGAGCTGTATAACTGTGCGGATCTCGTCGCTTGTCAGAATTTTGCCGGCAGGCTCGTCGATCTCTCCGCCGTAACTCGCAAAAAAGAAGTCCTTGAAAACGTCGACGCGCAAGAGCAATTGAAGAAAATTTTTAATCGCTATACTTTCGGTCATTCCGATAAAACGGTATTGTAAAATATGGAAAGAAAAAATACGGAAAAATTGGAGTTAAACAAAATATTATCCATCGTTTCGGAATACGCCGTCCTCGACGAAGCGAAGAATCGCCTGAGGGATACGACGCCTTCTTCCGATCTCTCGTACGTCGGACGGGATCTCGACTTTACAGAGGAATGCACAAAACTTCTGTTCGATTACGGAGTGGGACGCATCGAATATTTTCCTCCGTTCGGCGACGAATTGAAAAGGGCGGCCAAAGGCTCCGTTCTCAATTGCGGCGAACTTTTGTCCTGCGCGAATCTTCTTCGTTCCTCTAAAATCTGCTATAACAGCGTCGCCTCCGTTTCCGACGGCGATATCGGGATCGTTCGCGAACTCGTTTCGCATATCAGTTTCGACGAGAAGCTCGAAGACGATATCTTTACGAAAATTTTAAACGACGGCGAAGTCTCCGATTACGCCAGCGACAAACTTTATTCGATCCGCAGCGAGATTCGTTCTCTCAACGAGAGAATCCGTTCCCGTTTGCAGGAATATCTCGTCGGAAAAGAGTCGGAGTATTTACAGGATAAGATCGTCACCATGCGCGGAGATCGTTACGTTCTTCCCGTAAAGGCAGAATATAAACGATCGGTCAAAGGATTTATCCACGATAAATCGCAGAGCGGAAGCACGGTGTTCATCGAACCCGAATATATTCTCGAAATGAATAACGAATTGAAGTCTCTTCAAATCGATGAAAAGGACGAGGTGGAGCGCATTCTTGCCGAACTTTCCCATCGGGTCGGTTTTATGTATGATCGACTCGTCAAGAATATCGAAATTCTCGTCGAAATCGATTGCTTCTGCGCCCGCGCGGAATACGGATATAAGCTGAAATGCGTTCGCCCGAAGATCAATGCGAGGGGATATATACGCATCGTAAAGGGCAGACATCCGCTCATTCGCCAAGCGTCCGTCGTACCCGTCTCTCTCGAGCTGGGGGATCGGTATTCCTTCTTATTGGTTTCCGGTCCCAATACGGGAGGCAAGACGGTAACGCTGAAAATGGTAGGGCTGTTTTCGCTCATGGCGGCTTGCGGTCTGTTCATTCCTGCGGAAGAGGGCAGCGAGATCGCCGTCTTCTCCAACGTCTTCTGCGATATCGGCGACGCGCAGAGTATCGAAGAAAATTTATCCACCTTCTCCTCGCATATTTCCAATATTGTAGACGTCGTCAATGCAGCCGATCGCGAAAGTCTCGTATTGATCGATGAACTCGGCGGCGGAACGGATCCCGAAGAGGGGCAGGCGATCGCCAAAGCCGTCCTTTCCTATCTTTTGAAATCGGGCGCGAAAGGCGTTGTTACCACTCATTATACCGCGTTGAAGGAATACGCGTACTCGACCGACGGCGTCGAAAACGCTTCCATGGAATTTGATTCGGAAACGCTTCAACCGCTCTATCGTATCCGTTTGGGATTGCCCGGCTCGTCCAACGCCATCGCCATTGCGCGCAGGTTAGGATTAAAGAGGGAAATTGTCGACGACGCGCTCTCGAATATGAACGAGGGGAGCAAAGCGTTTGAAAATATTGTCCGCAACGCCGAAGAGGTGCGTTTGAAGGCCGTCCGCGAATTCGAACAGTCCAACAAGATCCGACTCGAATGGCAGGAGAAGCTCGACGAGCTCGATCGGGAAAGGGAAAAGCTTGAAAAGGAGAAGGAAAATCTTTTTTTGAAAGCGAAGGTGGAATCGCGCCGCATAATCAATGAAAAGACGGCGGAAGCGGAAGAGCTTCTCAAAGAAATCGAGGAACTCTTCGAGAAAGAGGAGCTTACGCAGAACGATCTCATCCGGGCGAGAACGCTGAAAAACCGTCTTTCCGATAAGGCTTTCGTCGGCGAGCGCGAAGGATACAGAAAGCCTCAATACGTCCCTTTGAAAGAGGAAGAGCTCGGAATCGGCGACAAGGTGTTCGTTTCCTCCTTCAACGGCGAGGGCGTCGTTCTTTCCGTCAATCAGAAAAAGGGGCAGGCGCAGATAGAATGCGGCAATTTAAAGTTTTGGGCAAAAATATCCGATTTAATGAAGGTCATCAATTCGGATATTCCCTCGAAAACGGCGAAACCGACGAAAAAGATTTTAAATCCAAAGGATAACGTCGCCGTCGCGAGAGATTTAGACAGGGATAAAATCCCCGCTCGCGAGATCAATCTGCTCGGACTTACCGTACAGGAAGCCTTGATCGAGGTCGAAAATTTTATGGATTCCGCCCTCCTATCGGGATTGGAGGAGGTCAGAATCGTTCACGGATACGGAACGGGCAGGTTGAAGGCCGCCGTGCACGAGTATCTGAAAAAGAATAAGCACGTGGATCGGTTTCGCATCGGAACGTACGGCGAAGGAGAAGGCGGCGTTACGATCGTGAAGCTGAAATAAACTTCTGAAACTTCGATTTTCCGAATATCATAATGTATACGGATATTCGGAGGCAAACTTTTGAAACGACATAAACATCTTCATCTGATCATCGACGGGATTCTTTCGCTCATCATCATCGCGGTTGCGGTCGTTTGCTTTTACCCCACGGTCAGCGGCGTTTCCACTACGGAGGAATCTTTATTCAGTCACGGCGACGAGGAGAGCAACAAAGTATCGCTCATGTTCAACGTTTATTGGGGGACGGACGTCGTTTACGATATCCTCGGCACGCTGGATAAATACGGCGTAAAATGCACATTCTTTATAGGCGGATGTTGGGCGGACGACAATATCGAAGCGTTGCGGCGGATTATTCTCGGCGGACATGAAATCGGCAATCACGGCTATTTTCATAAGGATCACGATGCGCTTTCCTTGGAGGGGAACGTCGAGGAAATTCGTCTCTGTCACGATTTCGTGAAAAGGGCGACGAACGTAGAGATGACGCTGTTTGCCCCTCCTTCGGGCGCGTACAATAAAGATACGCTTTCGGCGGCGGATCGGCTCGGCTATCGGACGATTTTGTGGAGCCGAGATACGATCGATTGGCGGGATAAAGATTCCTCTCTCATTTATTCCCGCGCGACGAGCGTCGGCGGAGGGGATTTCGTCCTCCTGCATCCCATGCGGGAGACGGCGGACGCGCTGGAGGATATTTTGCGCTATTATCGGAAGAACGGGCTTTCCGCAGTTACCGTCAGCGAAAATCTCTCTTCTTTAAAGACATAAAAAGGAAAAACGGATATGATTCAAAGTAAAACATTGGAAAACGGTTTGCGGTTGGTCGTCAAAACCATGGAAGGGCTTTACTCCGTAACGATGGGCATACTCGTCGGTACGGGCAGCGCGTACGAAACGGACGAGGAGGACGGTATTTCTCACTTTATCGAACACGTTCAGTTCAAGGGCACGGAGAAGCGTTCGGCGGTCAAAATCTCCGACGATTTCGACGCGATCGGGGCGCAGGTAAACGCCTTTACGGGGAAGGATACGACCTGTTATTATTCTAAATCTACAAGCGAGCACGCGGAGGAAGCGTTTGAAATACTCTCCGATCTTTTCTTAAACGCCGTATTTCCCGCCGACGAGCTCGATCGGGAACGGAACGTCGTTTTGGAAGAGATCGCCATGAACGAAGACGATCCCGAGGATTTAAGCTTAGATCTGTTATCGGAAACCTTTTATGGAAACGAATCGTACGGCAGAACCATTCTCGGTCCGGCCGAAAACGTAAAACGCTTTCAAAAGGAAGATATCTTAAAATATAAAGCGCAGCGTTATCTGCCCGAGAATATCGTCGTTTCCATCGCGGGCAACATCGACTTTGAAAGGGCTTGCGATATGGTCGAAAAATATTTCTCCGGCCGAAAGACTTCTCCTTTCGTGCAGAGGGATAAAATCATTCATACCTACCATAGAAGCTTCGTTAAAACAAAGCCCGTCGAACAGGTACATCTCGCTCTGACCTTTCCGGCGTTAAGGCGCGACGATCCCGCTTACGACGCGTTATCCCTCGCCAATTTGGTTTTGGGCGGCGGATTGAGTTCTCGTCTCTATCTCGAAATCAGAGAAAGGAGCGGACTCGCCTATTCGGTTTATTCGTATCTCTCCGCCTATACGGAATGCGGGAATCTCACCGTGTATGCGGGAGTCAACGATAAAAAGGCGGACAAGGCGTATGAAAGCATTTTGAAGGAGATACGCCTCTTTAAAGAAAAGGGAATTACGCAAGAGGAGTTTTTAAAGGGCAGAGAACAGATGAAATCGAGCATGATATTTTCTCAGGAAAGCTCCTCTTCGCAAATGCTGCTGTACGGAAAGCATATGCTTTTCAACGGCGAAATTTTCAGCTTTGAAGAAAAACTGAAAAAAATCGACGCGATTACGCCGGAAGACGTTGAAAGATGCATATCGGAGAGCTTCGACGAGAGTAAGGCGGCGGTTGCGTGCGTCGGCAAACGAAAGAGGGCTTTTGAGCTGTAATGGAAAGAAAAAAGGGCTTCGCGCCCGTATATGACGAAGAGAGTGAAATTCTTATTCTCGGAAGCTTTCCTTCCGTAAAGAGCCGCAAAGTAAATTTTTATTACGGAAATCGGCAAAACCGTTTCTGGAATACGCTCTGTTCCTTTTTTAAAGAAGAGATTCCCGAGACGATCGAGGGGAAAATCCTCTTTTTGCGAAGGAGAAAAATTGCGCTTTGGGATATCGTTACGGAGTGCGAAATCGTCGGCTCTTCCGATGCGTCGATCAAAAATTATCGGACGGCGGATTTGTCCGTCGTCTTGAACGCGGCAAAAATAAAAAAAATTATCTGTAACGGGAACGCGGCGTATTCCGTCCTTGTCGACGCTTATCCCGAATTCAAGGAGCTTGCGGTAAAACTTCCTTCCACGAGTCCCGCCAATCCGAAATTTTCAAAAGAAGCATGGTACGAGGCGCTCAATGAAATACGATGAACTTCTTATCGATTTGAACGAGGCGAAGGATCGGACGGATTCGTTCGCGCTCTTTCAAAAACGTTTGCTTTGCACGAACAAACGGGTACTCGGCGTTCGCACGCCCGCCATGCGGAAAATTGCAAAGAAATATACATACGACGAATTAAAAGGCGCGCCGTTCGATCTTTACGAGGCGTCTTTCGTTCGGATATGTACGGCGAATTCGCTGCCGTATGAACGCCTGAAAGAGGAGCTTTTCGATATAGTCGCCGACATGGATACGTGGGCGCTCACCGATACGTTCAGGCCGAAAAGCGTCGAAAAAAACAAGAAGGACTTTCTTTCTTCGATAGAAGCTCTTTTATGCGATCAAAGGGAGTTTTTTCAACGTTTTGCGCTGGTCGCTCTTCTCAAATTTTATGTGGAGGAGGAGTATCTTCCCGTCGTCTTCGAAAGCCTCATAAAAGCGGATAACGAAAAGTATTACGTACATATGGCTTCCGCTTGGCTGACGGCGGAAGTTCTCGTGAAATATTACGAAAGAGGAAAGAGCTTTCTCGCCGAGAATCGGTTGGACAAAGAAACTCATAATAAGGCGATCCGGAAAGCGTTGGAGAGCTTGCGTCTGACGGCGGAGCAGAAAAACGAGTTGAGACGATACCAAAGATGAATCCCGATAAAAATCTTTTCCGTTGCCTGAAATAACGTATTGACATTTTCGTTATTTTGTATTAGAATAGATGAAAACACATACATGGAGGAATAAAGATAAAGATGTTGGATAAAGTGATAGAAATCCTTTCCCGGCAGTTAAATATTTCTGCCGAAAAGATCAAGCCGGAAAGCAATATAGCCGAGGACTTGAAGGCGGATTCCTTGGATAGAGTCGAGCTGCTCATGACGTTAGAGGATGAATACGGCATTACGATTCCCGAAGAGGACGTCGATAAAATCGCCACCGTTCAAGACGTTGTGACGGAACTTGAAAAATTAAATATTCATTAATGAGATAAGCTCCGCTCGGTACGGAGCTTTTTTACAAAAATATCATTTTTTATCGGGATAAACATGGAAGAACTATCAAGAAAAATTTTGACGGGGGAACGCGCTCTCTTTCAAGGCAGGCATTTACGTCTTTCCGAATGCGTTTTCGAAGACGGCGAATCCCCTTTGAAAGAGAGCGAGGATATTCGGCTGAAGGACTGTCTTTTCCGCTGGAAATATCCTTTATGGTACTCTGAACATATTTCTTTAAATCATTGCACGTTTTTCGACACGGCGCGAGCCGGCATATGGTATACAAAGGACATTTCTCTGAAGGATTGTATCATCGAGGCGCCTAAAAATTTTCGCCGCGCAAGCAATATCCGATTGGAGAACGTCGTCTTTTCAGACGCAAAGGAGACGCTTTGGAATTGCAGCGATATCGTCATGAAACATATCACGGTCAAAGGGGATTACTTTGCCATGAACTGTTCCGATGCGGAAATCGATGATTTTCAGCTCATCGGAAATTACGGCTTCGACGGGGCGAAAAACGTCGTCATTCGAAACGCAAAAATGTTGACGAAGGACGCTTTTTGGAATTGCGAGAACGTTTCGGTTTACGATTCGTTTATTTCGGGCGAATACTTCGGCTGGAACTCCTCGAACGTTACGCTCGTCAATTGCACGGTGGAGAGCCTGCAAGGGATGTGCTACATGAAAAATATCGTTATGAAAAATTGCCGATTGATTCACACGACGTTAAGTTTCGAATATTCTACGGTCGACGCGGAAATCGAAGGAAAGATCGACAGCGTAAAAAATCCTTCGTCAGGCAGAATTTGTTGCGAGAGGATCGACGAGCTCATTATGGAAGACGACAAAATCGATGCGGCGGACACGGAGATCGTTCGATACGGAGAAAAAAAGGATGAAGTATAACTTTGACGAGTGCGTCGATAGAAAAAATACCGCTTCCCTAAAATGGGATATCGCGGAGGGCGAGCTTCCCATGTGGGTCGCGGATATGGATTTTAAGACGGCTCCTCAGGTGACGGAAGCCATTCTAAAAAGAGCGAAGCACGGCGTTTTCGGATATAATATTATTCCCGATCGTTGGTATTCCGCTTATATTTCCCGTTGGAAGGAAGCGCACGGATTCGAGCTGCAAAGAGATTGGCTCATCTTTTGCACGGGCGTCGTTCCCGCCATTTCGTCTATCGTAAAGAGGCTCACTTCCCACGGAGATAACGTGGCGGTGCAAACGCCCGTATACGATATCTTCTTTCATTCCATCGAAAACGCCGGTCGCCATGCGATCGAGGCTCCCCTGAAATACGAGGAGGGCGGATACGAAATCGATTTCTCTTCGTTGGAAGAAAAGCTTTCCCATCCGCTCACGACGATGCTGATCCTATGTAATCCGCACAATCCCGTCGGAAGGGTTTGGACGAAAGACGAGCTGATAAAGATAGGGGAGCTGTGCGATCAATACGGCGTCACGGTTTTATCCGACGAGATTCATTGCGATATCGTCCGTTCGGGAGTGGATTATACGCCCTTTGCGTCCGCGAGTGAAATTTGCAGAAAGCTGAGCGTCACTTGTATTTCGGCGAGCAAAGCCTTCAATCTCGCGGGGCTTCAATCTTCCGCCGTGGTCGTTCCCGACGAAAATTTACGCCATAAAGTGATTCGCTGCCTCAATTCGGACGAACTTGCCGAGCCGAATTCCTTCGCCGTCGAAAGCACGATCGCCGCGCTGACGGAGGGGGGCGAATGGTTGAAGGAATTGAACGGTTATCTCTTTGAAAACAGAAAAATATGCGAGGATTTTATAAGAGACAGGCTGCCCGAGCTTCATCTCGTCAAGGGAGAAGCTACGTATCTCCTTTGGATCGATTGCTCGAAAATAACTTCCGATTCGGAAGAGCTGCGCGATTTTATACGAGGGGAAACGGGGCTTTGGCTTTCGGCGGGCGCGGAATACCGCGGAAACGGAAGATACTTCCTCCGCATGAATATCGCCTGCCCGAAGTCGCGCCTTCTCGACGGATTGGAACGGTTGTATCACGGAATAAAAGCGTATCGGAGCGCCGAAGCGGGGGAGAAGCGGCGACCGCCGAAGTGACGACCGTCGCTAAGCGCCGCGATCAAAGTCTCTTTGTTTATCAAAATAAGGACGGTATTTTTATACTATTTTTTTGATTCGGCATACAACGGGAAACACCGTTGATTTTGGAGCGATAAACTGTCAAATTTGTTATTTTTCATGCAAATAATTTTGCAAAATCTGTATTAGGAGCCTTATGATGACTATTTATGATTTCACTATGAAAGACGCGCAAGGTACCGATGTTCACTTGTCCGATTATAAAGGCAAGGTTCTTTTAATCGTCAATACCGCTACGGGCTGCGGATTTACACCGCAATATGCCGGATTACAAGATTTATATGAGGAACTGCAAGCAAACGGCTTTGAAATACTTGACTTTCCCTGCAATCAATTCGGTCGTCAAGCCCCGGGAACGGAAGAAGAAATCGTGAATTTTTGTCAATTACGATACGGCGTTACTTTTAAGCAATTCGCAAAAATCGAGGTAAACGGCAAAAACGAACATCCGCTATACACTTATTTGAAATCGCAAAAAGGCGGCGTTACGGGCGGCAGAATTAAATGGAATTTTACTAAATTCCTTGTTGATCGCAACGGTAACGTGATGAAACGCTACGCCCCCGCCGTTAAACCCGCGGCTATTAAAAACGATATTAAGGAATTGTTATAAGGGAGTATGCCTGAAAAAACGAAAAAAAGTTCGCTCTATGGAGAGGAAATTCAATACAGACAAGAATGCGATCGCAAGCATTCAATTTGTCGGCGGCTGATTTTTTACATTCAAATATTATACAATTATAATATCGCGCCGCATTTACGATTGTCAAGCGGTTTTTTATCATGATAACAAGGAAGCGAGGTTTGAATTTCAAACCTCGCTTCCTTATGGTTAACGCTGACCGCGTATCGGTTTTGTTGTTTGTTTGCGCAATATGCATTCGTCGCAAGGAGACGGTAACGATCTCCCAACTGAGAAATCGTTATCTATTCTTTGGGATTGCGTTCGATCTCGCCGATCGGAAATCGCTCCGCCTTCATAAATTCCCCGTTGGGGGAAAACGCTGATTTTCTATCATATTTTCAATTCTCTCATCTTCCTTTTCTCTGCCGAACTCGAAGAGATCGTCAATGCCGATCCCGAAAAAAGCCGCCATCTGCGGAAGCAGCGTAACGTCGGGCAGAGAGGGCGCTTTTCCGTTTGGAAATCGTCTGCGCCGCTAAGGAAAATTCTTTCGTCAAACCTTTTTTTCGAAGTTTATATATTTCTTTGCCGATAGTCGTTTTAGGAATCTCCTTTAAAAGAATTTTTAGAGAAATACGCGCTTTCTATGCTTCCATTATATCGGCGAAAAAATCTTCTCGTCAATGGATGATTCGTTGAGTTTTTTCAACGAATCGACGAGCAAAAAAGACGGCCGACAAAAAGTCGGTCGTCTGCGTTTTAATGTTTTTACTGTTTTCCGTCATCAATACATTCCGCCCATGTCGCCGCCTGCGGGAGCTGCGGGAGGAGCCGGAGGAGTGGGAATATCGGTTACGATGCTCTCTGTGGTGAGCAGGGTGGAAGCGACGCTCGCGGCGTTCTGAAGAACGGAACGGGTAACCTTGGTGGGGTCGATGATGCCGCTCTCTACCATATCGCAATATTTGTTGTTGAGCGCGTCGAATCCGTAATTGGTTTTACCTGCGGTCATGATCTTATCGACGATCACGCTTCCGTCGAGACCTGCGTTTTTGGCGATCTGTCTGACGGGTTCCTCGATGGCTTTCAAAATAATTTTTGCGCCGGTCTTTTCGTCGCCTTCAAGCTTTTCAATGAGAGCCTGCAAAGCGGGAATAGTGGAGAGGAGCGCAACGCCGCCTCCGGGTACGACGCCTTCTTCTACCGCCGCTTTGGTCGAAGCGAGCGCGTCGTCCATGTGGAGCTTCTTCTCCTTCATTTCCACTTCCGTTGCCGCGCCTACGCTGATGACGGCAACGCCGCCTGCGAGCTTGGCAAGTCTTTCCTGTAATTTTTCTCTGTCATAATCGGACTTGGTTTCGGCGATCTGCGCCTTAATGGAGCCGATTCTGTCTTTGATTTCTTCCGCGTCGCCTGCGCCGTCGATGATGGTGGTATTTTCTTTGTCTACCCTCACGATATTCGCTTTTCCAAGCATATCGAGCGTAACGTCCTTAAAGTCTACGCCGAGATCGGAAGAAATGACCTGACCGCCGGTGAGAATGGCGATATCCTGAAGCATTTCTTTTCTTCTGTCGCCGAAGCCGGGCGCTTTAACGGCAACGCAGTTGAAGACGCCTTTCAGCTTGTTGATGATGAGACCTGCGAGCGCGTCGCCCTCTACGTCTTCGGCGATAATCAAAAGTCTCGCGCCCTGCTGGGCGAGGGGTTCGATGAGGGGAAGGATTTCCTGAAGCGTGGAAATCTTTTTGTCGGTGATGAGAATATAGGGGGAATCGAGAACGGCTTCCATTTTCTCGGTATTGGTTACCATGTAGGAAGATACGTATCCTCTGTCGAACTGCATACCCTCGACGGTATTCAGATCGGTCTTCAACGATTTCCCTTCCTCGACGGTGATAACGCCGTCTTTGCCTACGATTTCCATAGCGTTTGCGATCATCTCGCCCACCGATTCGTCTCCGGCGGAAATGGCGGCTACCTGCTGAATGGCTTTCTTGCTGTCTACGGGCTTGCTGATTTTCTTAATTTCGGCAACTGCGGTTTCGACGGCTGCGTCGATTCCCTTTCTCAAAATAATGGGATTCGCGCCGGCGGCAAGATTCTTCAATCCTTCGCGGATAATCGCCTGAGCGAGAACGACTGCGGTCGTGGTGCCGTCTCCGGCGACGTCGTTCGTCTTGGTGGAAACTTCTTTTACGAGCTGCGCGCCCATGTTTTCAAACGGATCTTCGAGTTCGATTTCCTTTGCGATGGTAACGCCGTCGTTCGTGATGAGGGGAGCTCCGTATTTTTTATCGAGAACTACGTTTCTGCCCTTAGGGCCCAAAGTAATTTTTACGGTATCGGCGAGGACGTTAACGCCCGTCTCCAAAGCTTTTCTTGCGTCGTCGCCATATTTAATTTGTTTAGCCATGATAGATGAATCTCCTTATAATTTGTTTTTATGATTTTGTCGATTACTCAACGATTGCGAGCACGTCGCTCTGTTTGATAATGGTATATTCTTCTCCGTCGAGCTTGACTTCCGTTCCCGCGTATTTGGAGCAAAGAACTTTATCTCCGACTTTTACTTGCATAGTAATTTCCTTCCCGTCGATGATTCCGCCGGGGCCTACCGCTACGACGATGCACGTCTGGGGCTTTTCCTGCGAAGCGGCCGTAAGAATCAAACCGCCTTTGCTTTTTTCTTCGGCTTTGTCCGCTTTTACGACAATTTTGTCAAATAAAGGTTTAATAGACATAATAATCAAAATCCTCCGATTTTTTTAATGGGAAATAATCCCTTTTTTGATACATTCTAATTATAAACTGCTTTTTACCCCGTTAAACGAAAAAAATATAAAATAAAAAATTATTTTGCTCGCCGTTTTTCCTTCGCCCGAAAAAATGTTTCGGCGATGAGAAAATGTTTCGGAAAGGAATTTTTATAACGTTTGATATTGATTTTTCTTCTCTTCTGTGTTAAAATAAATAAAACGGGAAATAAGGGAGAAGGCTTATATGAATAAATGGGATAAAAGATTTATGGAAGCGACCGAGATGATCGGAAGCTGGTCGAGCTGTTTTCAGCCCAATCGGCACGTCGGAGCGATTATCGTAAAGGATAAGCATATCCTCTCCACGGGCTATAACGGAGCTCCTGCGGGCGTTACCAGCTGCGAAGAGCGAAAGGAATGTTTAAGGAGAAAGTTGGATATTTCCAGCGGCACGCGTCAGGAAATTTGTTATGGCGTTCACGCCGAGCAGAACGCCATTATTCAGGCGGCAAAATACGGAATCAACGTTTCGGGAGCGACGCTTTACTGTACGCACCAACCCTGCGTAATCTGCGCAAAAATGATCATCAACGCCGGCATCATTCGCGTGGTGTTCAAAGAGGGATATCCCGATAAATTTTCGATAGAATTATTCGACGAGGCGGGCGTAAACGTAGAAAAATATGCCGATCTCGAACCCATCGGTTTTGATCCGAAGCAAATATTTTAACGAAATGATGATGATATGATCGAAGGAGATTATCTATGAAACCAATCGTAACCTTTACTATGGAAAACGGTAAAACCTTTCGGGCGGAATTATATCCCGATATAGCGCCCAATACCGTAAACAATTTTATCAGTCTCGTCAAAAAAGGGTTTTACGACGGACTCACGTTTCACAGAGTCATCGCCGGCTTTATGATTCAGGGCGGCGATCCTGCCGGCAACGGTACGGGCGGTCCCGGATACGGGATCAAGGGGGAATTCCGCGGCAACGGCTTTGCCAAAAACAACATCAGACATACGCGCGGCGTTCTCTCCATGGCGCGCGCCATGAATCCCGATTCTGCGGGAAGCCAGTTCTTCGTCATGCACGCGGACGCATTTTATCTCGACGGTCAGTACGCCGCATTCGGAAAAGTAATCGAAGGAATGGAAACGGTCGATGAAATCGCCTCCGTCGCTACCGATTGGAACGATAAGCCTAAAAAAACGCAAAAAATACAATCCGTTACGGTAGAAACTTTCGGCGCGGATTATCCCGAGCCGGAAACATTATAATCTTACGGGCAATTCCAATTAGACGGAGAGACGATATTAGCCTAAGTAACGGAACGGGCATATAAAAAGTTCTTAATATCTTATATAACTTTTTTATAACGATATTTATTTCTGATTTTTCTCGGGGAATACCTGGCTTAGCGGTTTTTCTTATGTTTGTGATCCTTCCTTCGACTCTTGTTGTTTGGAGTTTATTTACAATGTTATCAAAGATGAAAATAAATGAGGAATAGGATTACTAAAATTATATTGAAGAAAGCAGTAAGGTTTCTTCCTTGGGATGAAATCCTGTATGGAAAAAAAGAATATTTTAATTCGATGACGTTATGGGTTTACTTTTCGATTAACAATAAGCCTTATAAATCGGCGACTTCTTTGAGATTAAGTAAATACGTTATTTATTTTGCATGGAATAAAAAGGGTATGCTATGAATTCAAAGATATTGTCCTAATAAAAAACTTTTAGTAGATTTGGATTATCTTTCATAAAGAAATAAGAGAAAGGCGGAAGGGCAATCTTCCGCCTTTTTTCTATAAAAAGAGACTTGACCATTTCAAAAAAGCGATAAAGATCTCTTTAGAGCGTTACAATGGTCGTATTTTTCTATGTTTGTTTTTTCTTGACAAGAATAAAGAATCGTTTTAAAATAATAGCGATATAATATCTCCGCAAAGGAATGGAAAAAATCCTTACCGGTTTATGCGCTTTATATTATATACATTTTTACTTTTGAGACAACAGAAGCACCGTTATGAAGAAAAAAAGAAAGCACAGTCAAAGAAAAAAAGGCGGCGTCATAAAAATGGCGTGTATTTTTGTCGCATTGGCGGCAATGGCGGTTGCTTTTTTTGAAACGAACGCTTTCTACGATCACGATTACGTCCATTTGCACGCTTTTCGCCGCGAAACGGTTTCTCCTACCTGCACGTCGAAGGGCTATACGAATTTCATATGTATTTTTTGCGGTTATACCTATGCCGATCGTTTTGTGGATGAACTCGGGCATGATTATTCCATCGAGGAATCCGTGGAAGCCGACTGCGAATCCGCAGGCTACATAAAATACACCTGCTCCGTTTGTCGCAATACTTATTATGAAAGCTACACGGAGGCGCTCGGTCATGTCTTTTCGGACAACGTATGTTTGAGATGCGGCGACTACGACTGGTCTTCCGTCGACGTATCTTTTTTTGATCGCTACAATAGCCGCTACGGATATAATTATCTCGGAACGCTTCCAAACGCCGCTAATTTTCAGGCGTTTTACGACGATATCGATCGGGAAGCAAGGCGTATTCAAGCCGCCGTTACCGATTGTCGGGACGGCGTTGCCGCCGTCGTCGATTTTTCGAGATATGGGCTCGAAGCCGATCAGGCGGTTTCTATCTGGAAGGTTTATCGTTGCGACAACCCGTTATACTATTGGCTGTCCACAAAGGCGGCTTATACGAGTTCAACGCTCAGCCTTTTGATCGGAGAGGAATATGCGTCTGCGGAGGCAAGAGCCTATTATAACGATATCGTCTATTCCGCCGTCGACAGCGTTTTGCGGGAGGAAGAGGGAAAGGACGTAAAGGGGATCGTCTATGATTTGCACAATTTCATTATCAATCAAGTCGATTACGCCTATCGGTCGGACGGAAAAACGCCGGAGAGCGCGCTGTGGGCGCATTCCGTTTTGGGCGTATTCGATGGACGCGGCGCGGTTTGTAAGGGGTATGCGAAGACTTTCCAGCTTCTTTTGAATGCATTGGGAATCGATAACGTTATCGTTACGGGAACGGCGGGGGGCGAAGAACACGTATGGAATCTCGTCAAGGTGGGCGAAAGCTATTACTGCTTCGACCTTACGTGGGACGACTTGGGCGCAAGAGGAATTTCTTACCGTTACTACGGACTTTCCGGCGCCTCGTTTGCGCTTACTCATCTGCCGGAAACGCAATACGGGATCGGCGTAAATTTCCTTTACGAGTTGCCGGAATGCAGCTCGAAAGGACTTATCATATAAACGTTTTTCTCAATGAAAAGAATGAAGAAAGAAAGGGGCGACAATTTCATAAAGTATAAGGCTTATACGGCGAAGAAATTCATTGCGATTATCGTTTTGCTCGCGCTCGTCTTCGCGTTGGCTGTTGTCGGTCTGTACATGGGATCGTCAAATTTATCTTTTATACAAACCTTGCAGGCTTTTTTTCGCATGGGCGACAGAACGAATATCGTAATCGTTTGGAATATTCGCATGCCGCGCATTCTCGCCGCCGTCGTCGCGGGCGGCGGACTCGCGATATCCGGCTGTATCATGCAAAGCGTTTTAAAAAATCCGATGGCTTCCCCCTCTACGCTCGGCGTGAGCAACGGCGCGGTTTTCGGCGCAAATTTCGCCATCATTTTTCTCGGCGCGGGCGCGATTACGGGCGCGCAGAGCGTCTCTATCGATAATCCTTATCTCACGACGATTTGCGCCTTTGCGGGCGCTATCGCTTCGCTCGCTCTCATCTTCGCTTTATCCGCCAATAACGCTTTTTCGAATGAGACGATTACGATCGCGGGCATTGCGCTCGGGGCTTTCTTCCAAGCGGGAACGACGATTCTTCAATATTTTGCGGAAGACACGCAGCTTTCCGCCGCCGTCTTTTGGACGTTTGGCGATCTCGGACGCGCTACCTATGACGAGATTCTCATTTTAACGATTGTCGTCGTTCTTTCCTTTCTATGGTTTTTCCTCAGGCGTTGGGATTATAACGCGCTCTCCGAAGGGGATGAGACGGCAAAAAGTCTCGGCGTCCGCGTCCGCGTCGTCCGTCTGACCGGACTGTTTCTGTCCTCCTTGATCTGCGCGGTTTGCGTGTCCTTCCTCGGAATTATCGGCTTTGTCGGATTGATCGCTCCGCACGCGGCAAGACGCTTTGTCGGAAACGATCAACGTTTCCTTCTGCCCGCTTCGGCGCTTTGCGGAAGCGTTTTGCTGCTTTCGGCAAATATCATATCCCGCTGCGTCGTGTGGGGAACGGCTCTGCCCATCGGAGCCGTTACGTCCCTTTTCGGCGCGCCGTGCTTTCTCTGGATGTTGATAAAAAAGAGGGGACAAAAAAGGCTATGAAGCTCGACGTTTTGGATCTGACTTTTTCTTATGCTTCCGCTTCAATTCTCGATCGCCTTACGTTTTCCGTCGAAGAGGGCGACCGCGTCGCCATTCTCGGACCGAACGGAACGGGCAAGTCCACTCTTTTGAAGTGTATCGACGGAATTTTAAAGGGACAGAAGGGAAGCGTTTTTTATGATGAGGAAGAGATAAAGAAGATTTCGCCCCTTCGGAGAGCTCGCAGAGTCGGCTACGTGCCGCAGGAATGCGATTTTCCCGATTCGACGACGGTATTCGACGGCGTTTTGTTGGGGAGAAGACCTCATCTTCGTTTTGAAATCACCGATCATGATTTAGCGCTTACGAACGGGATGCTCGAGCGGCTCGGCCTTTCCGATTTGGCTCTCCGGCATATGAATGAGCTTTCGGGAGGGGAAAGGCAAAAGACGGCTATCGCGAGGGCGTTAGTCGGGCAACCGGAGCTTCTTCTTCTCGACGAGCCTACGAGCAATCTCGATATCAAAAATCAATCGGAAACGATTCGCTTGATCAAGGAGATAGCGGAAAGGGAGAATCTTACCGTCGTCGCCACGATGCACGACGTCAACCTCGCGCTTCGTTTCGCCGATAAGTTCGTCTTTATGAAGGATCAAGCCGTCTATGCCTGCGGCGGAGAGGAGATCGTGACGAAAGAAACGATCGGGGCTGTTTACGATATGGAAGCGGAAGTGGAGAATTTCCACGGCCGAAAAATTATTTTACCGTTATAAGGAGTTTTCTTATGAAAAAGCAAACGAAGCTGTTCGCCGTCTCTTTGGCGGCGGTCATGGTCGCAAGCGTTTTATCGCTTGCTTCCTGTGTAAAAAATCCGTCCAAAGAGGACGAAGAGGAATCTTCCTCCGAAAAATCTTATACCGTTGTCGATCTTCGCGGAAGAGAAGTGGAAATACCTTCTTCCGTCGACAGAATCGTATGTATCGGCGCAAGCGCGCTGCGTCTTTACAGTTACGTCGGCGATATGAATAAACTCGTAGGGGTTGAAGATTTCGAAAAGGGAGACCTGATGTCCGTTCGTCCCTATTCTTACGCATATAAAGATCTCTTTACTCAACTTCCTTCCTGCGGAGCGGGCGGTCCTACCGGAACGGCGGACGCCGAGGCCATTGTTTCCTGCCTTCCCGACGCGGTGTTTTCTCTTTACAGCGATATCGAATCAATGAACGCTCTGCAAGATCGGATCGGCGTTCCCGTCGTTTGTTTCAGCTACGGCGGAAGCGATCCTTTCAGCGATTCCGTCTATACCTCTCTCGAATTGATGGGAAAGATTTCCGGAACGGAGGAACGGGCGGAAGCGGTTATCCGTTATATTAAGGATATCAAGGAAGATCTCAACGCCCGTACGGCGGATATCGCGGAAGAGGATAAGCCGACCGTTTACCTCGGAAGCAATACTTATAACGGGGGAAACGGCTCGTTCGGCGATACGCTTGTAACCTACGCGCCCTTCCGCGAGCTGAACGCGAAGAGCGTGACGTCGGGGCTGGACGCCGGAACTAATAATCCTACGCTCGATTATGAAACGATTTTATCTCTGAATCCGGACAAAGTATTTATCGACGTTGCGAATATTTCAAAATTGAAGGCGGAATATCAGTCGCATCGGGAGGTATTCGATGAGCTTGCCGCTTTTCAAAATAATGAAATTTACGTACAGATGCCCTTCAATCAGTATTATACGAACCTCGAAATCGCGATTGCCGATTCGTACTACATCGGCAGCGTCCTTTATCCGGAGGCTTTCGCCGATATCGATCCCGAAGAGAAATTCGACGAAATTTGCTCTTTCATGCTCGGAAAGGAAGTAAATTATTATGAAAGAGCGTCTTCCTTTTACGGAAGAGGCTTCGGACGGCTTGACGTTTCGTTTTTGGCGGAATAAAGTTTCAGGCTCGAGGAAGCGAAAGATTTGAAAAATACTTGCAATTCCTATAAAAACTATGTATAATATACCCGTTTATGTATCATATATCCGTTATGGAAAGGGGGAGGGGTTATGAAGATTTCAACGAAGGGCAGATACGCTTTAAGGATGCTTTTGGACCTTGCCGAGCATCAGAACGGGGAGTTTATTCCTTTGAAAGACATTGCCGAAAGGCAGGATATTTCAAAAAAGTACCTCGAACAAATTGTTCCGGCTTTGGCTAAATCCGATATGCTTTTGACAAACAGGGGCTTTCAGGGGGGCTACCGTTTGGCAAAGCCGGCGGATAAATGTATCGTGGGCGACATTCTCAGAATAACGGAAGGAAATCTTGCGCCCGTCAGCTGCGTCGAGCAAGAGGTTAATCGCTGCGAAAGATGCGCCGATTGCTATACGCTTCCTCTCTGGCAGGGGCTCAATAAGGTCGTCAACGATTATCTGAATCATATTTCCTTACAGGATCTTATCGATTGGCATAACGCAAGGCTCACCAACGATTACGTCATATAGAAGCCGTTTTCTTAAAAAGACGTTAAAAGGATTTACGGATCATTTTATGAAAGGTTTTTACGGTTCGGCGTTCGTCTTGCGCCAACCGAAGAAGAAACGAGGAAAGACGACAGGGCGTATGTTGCGCGTCGGATTGCGCGCGTCCTCGGCTGAGGACTTTGAAATCCTTCCGCGCTTGCCGCAAGCGGGAAAACTTCGATTGCAGGAAAGCGAAGTTCGTCGAAAACGGATAAACAGGCGCCTGACAAAGCTCGGATAAAATATCGGATGATTTGGATCCGGGAATGAGTTCTGTACCCGACAGAGCTCATTTTTTCCGCCGTCTTTTATCGGGTATATAAAAAAACAAAGTCTTTAAAGAAGGACGGCGAGAAAATATTTTTATTTTTAATGAATTTTTCGCGTTCAAATCCTTGACAAACGGAGAAAAGTCGAGTATGATTAATACATACGAAATCAGTAGGTATTTATAGGCATTTAGCCGATTGATGGGAGGCTGTCGATGGATTCAATAATCGTCAAAATGTTAAGACACAATTTCAGAAACGGTCGAATGTGCGGCGGGCGTAACGATTAAGTTTCTTTCTTTCACACGAATACATTGAAGAGTAAAAATTTTTTTAAGAGGATTAAAATATTATGGCATTCGATATCAAAAACTATAAATTTGAAACAGTACAGTTACACGCAGGGCAGGAAAAGCCCGATCCCGTCACCGATTCCAGAGCGGTACCCATTTACGCAACGACTTCCTATGTCTTTCATAATTCCGCGCACGCGGCCGCGCGTTTCGGACTTGCGGATTCCGGCAATATCTACGGAAGACTTACCAATAGCACGCAGGAAGCGTTTGAAACGAGAATTGCCGCGCTCGAAGGCGGCGTGGCGGCTCTCGCTTTGGCTTCCGGCGCCGCGGCTGTTACCTATACCATTCAGGCTTTGGCGCAGAAGGGCGATCATATCGTCGCTCAGAAGACGATTTACGGCGGTTCGTACAATCTTCTCGCCCATACGCTTCCGCAGTTCGGCGTTACGACGACCTTCGTAGACGCGCATAACTTAGCGGAATTGGAGGCGGCCATTCAGCCCAACACAAAAGCGGTATATCTCGAAACGCTCGGCAATCCTAACAGCGACATTCCCGATATCGATGCGATCGCTGAAATCGCGCACAAGCACGGGCTTCCCTTGGTCATCGACAATACCTTCGGTACTCCTTACCTCATTCGTCCCATCGAGCACGGGGCCGACGTCGTCGTTCATTCCGCTACGAAGTTTATCGGCGGGCACGGCACGACGCTCGGCGGCGTCATTGTAGACGGCGGCAAGTTCGATTGGAAGGCAAGCGGTAAATATGCTCCCATTGCGGAACCGAATCCCAGCTATCATGGAATTTCCTTTGCAGACGCTGTCGGACCCGCCGCGTTCGTAACCTATATCCGTGCGATTCTCCTTCGCGACGAGGGGGCGACCATTTCTCCCTTTGCGGCGTTCCTTCTGCTGCAAGGGACGGAAACGTTGTCTCTGCGTCTCGATCGTCATGCGGAAAACACCAAAAAGGTCGTCGATTTCCTCGTTCATCATCCCAAGGTGGAAAAGGTCAACCATCCTTCTCTTCCCGATCATCCCGATCATGCGCTCTATGAAAAATATTTCCCCAACGGCGGCGCGAGCATCTTCACGTTTGAAATCAAGGGCGGCGTGAAGGAGGCGCATCATTTTATCGATAAATTGCAGATATTCTCTCTGCTTGCCAACGTTGCCGACGTGAAATCGTTGGTTATCCATCCCGCGACGACGACGCATTCTCAGTTGACGGAAGAAGAGCTTCTCGATCAGGGAATTAAGCCCAATACGATCAGACTGTCCATCGGAACCGAACATATCGACGATATCATCGCCGATCTCGCTCAGGCTTTGGAAGATTGATCGTAAGGAGTCGAAAAGAAATCCGACCGATGCGGTTTTTCGCGTCGGTCGTTTTATGAGGAGATTATGCGATGTCGGAAATCTTTACAAGAGAACAAGCATGGGAATTGTTGAAGGAATATAATCAGGATCCGTTCCATTTGAGACACGCGGTCACGGTGGAAGGAGTCATGCGGTATTTCGCACGGGAGCTCGGTTTTGCGGCGGAAGAGGATTTTTGGGGAATCGTCGGACTTCTGCATGATCTCGACTTCGAAAAATATCCCGAAGCGCACTGCGTGAAAGAGCAGGAAATCATGCGCGAAAGGGGGATCGACGAGAGGATCGTTCATGCCGCGGCAAGCCACGGCTACGCCCTTACGGTGGATATCAAACCCGAACACGTCATGGAAAAGGTCCTTTACGCAACGGACGAGCTCACGGGATTGATCGGAGCCGTCGCGATCCTGCGCCCCTCCAAAAGCGTGCAGGATCTGGAGCTCAAATCCGTAAAGAAAAAATATAAAAACGCAAACTTTGCCGCAGGCTGTTCGCGCGAGGTGATCGAGCGGGGAGCCGCCATGCTCGGTTGGACGATAGACGAACTCATTGAAAGGACGATCCTTGCGATGCGCAGCTGCGAAGACGCCTGTCATGCGGTCTGATTCTCGAAGACAGACGCTGCGTCGTTATATTTTTTGAAAAAGAATGAAAAGGAGCGGCTTTTTTAAGCCGCTCTATCCATCGGACCCCCCTGATTCGAGAATAAATCAGGGGGGTCGATAAGCCTTATTGTCTTTTTGCCTTGCATGGGTTGGCGGTATCCCGCGCCGCCTTCAAAAGTTATTCGGAAGGACGGGAACCCGACGGTATTATTCGGCGTTTGTTTTCTGCCGACAATCGCTTGATTTCCCTCGGTAAAGGGGACGAATCCGCATCGCGAGTTCATAGGAACGGCTAAGCTTTTTAACGCGTCAAGCCGTGTTTGAACGACGCTTTGATCGAAAATTCGTCATGTTTCCTCCCTAAAAATCCTTGATCAAGCTGCGACGTTCGAGGACTTTCATGAAAGTCCTCGAACCATTTTTAAGAAGTATTCGTGTACGGATAAATCGTCGTTGAGCTCCGGATGAAAGGCGGTTGCCAGTTGATTGCCCTGTCTTGCGGCTACGATTTTCCCGTCGACGACAGCCAAAACATCGACGCCGTCTTTCGCTCTTTCTATATACGGCGCACGGATAAAGGTCATGGGAATTTTTCCGATCCCCTTGAATTCGCTCTCGGCGTAAAAGCTTCCAAGCTGTCTGCCGTAAGCGTTTCTTTTTACCGCGATATTCATCGTAGAGAAGCAAGGGGAATTGTCGTTCACTTCGTTCGCGAGCAATATCATTCCCGCGCACGTGCCGAACACGGGCAGCCCTTCGAGGATTCGCTCTCGCAAAGGATCGAATAAACGCAAATCCTTTAAAAGCTTTCTCATCGTAGTGCTTTCTCCGCCCGGCAAAATCAGTCCGTCGAAAGGCTTATTTAAATCTTCGCTCTTTCTGATTTCAAAGCTTTCCGCGCCCAATTTTTTTAACGTGTTTTCATGCTCGATAAACGCTCCTTGAAGCGCAAGTACCGCCACTTTCATATTATTTACCGCGTTCCGCCATCAAAAGCGCTATTTCGTTTTCATTGACGCCGACCATCGCTTCTCCTAAATCTTCTGAAAGTTTGGCGATGAGCTTTGCGTCGGTATAGTTCGTAACGGCCTGTACGATCGCCGCGGCTCTCTTTGCGGGATTGCCGGATTTAAAGATCCCCGAGCCGACAAACACGCCTTCCGCGCCCAACTGCATCATGAGCGCCGCGTCCGCCGGAGTGGCTATGCCGCCCGCCGCGAAATTGACGACGGGCAATCTTCCGTTTTTGTGGACGTATCGGATAAGCTCGACGGGGACCTGCAATTTTTTTGCGGCTTCGTATAATTCGTCTTCCGCCATGCTCTGCACTCTGCGGATTTCGGCGTTCATCGCTCTCATATGGCGCACTGCCTGAACCACGTCGCCCGTTCCCGGTTCGCCTTTGGTTCTTATCATGGAAGCGCCCTCTTCGATTCTGCGAAGCGCTTCGCCCAAATCGCGCGCGCCGCATACGAAGGGAACGTTGAATTTCGTCTTATCGATATGATAGACGTCGTCCGCAGGGGAAAGAACCTCGCTTTCGTCGATGTAATCGATTTCGATCGCCTCCAATATCTGCGCTTCGACGAAGTGACCGATACGGCATTTCGCCATGACGGGAATCGATACCGCGTCTTGAATTCCCTTGATCATTTTCGGATCGCTCATCCTCGAAACGCCGCCGGCGGCTCTGATATCTGCGGGAATTTTTTCCAACGCCATTACGGCGCACGCGCCCGCCGCTTCCGCAATCTTTGCTTGCTCCGGCGTGGTTACGTCCATGATTACGCCGCCCTTTAACATCTGAGCGAGTTCTTTGTTTAATTCATATCTGCTTGTCATTGTTTTTCTCCTTCAAAATTTTATAACAATATTATAACCCTTTTTTGATTCTATCAAAATAGCCAATTTAATAATATAATATAATACCAGATTGCCTGTCCGGCAGCGGAAAATCAAAAGAAGAAGGCTTTTGATATTCGACAAGACCCGAAATAAAAAAAATTTTTCTCGGTCGGTCGAGGGATTCGTCTCGCGGGAGAAAAATTTACATTTGTCGTTTTTTCTGCGTTCAGGAGTTTGCAAACAAAAAAATTATGTGCTATAATCATCATAAGAAAAATTTATTTATCACGAAGGGAAAAATCCCGTATGCGCCATGTTTTTTTAATCTCAGCTTATAACAATTATTCCCTTTTATTGAAGAATATAAAAATATATGCGAAATATGGCGACGTATATCTTCATATCGACAAAAGGAATCCTATCGAAAAAAATTTGCTGACGGAGTTCCGTAAAATCGAAAATTTGAAAATGCTCTCTTCCTATAAGATCTATTGGGGCAGCTATAAGCATATCCTCGCGTTCGTCGATATGATTCGTCTCGCTCGAGAAAAGCGGGCGTATGACTTTTATCACATCCTTTCGGGCAATACGATGATCGGTAAAGACAGAGGCTGTTTCGAGGAATTCTTCGCTTCCCGAAGAAACGCCAATTTCATCGAGATTATTCCCGTGGACGAAAGGATCTCCGAGCGTTTTCGGTATTATTATTTTTTGCATAGAATAAACTATAAATGCAGAAGGGGGAAAACGCTTTCGGATCGGCTGATCAAGCTGCAAAAAAGAATGAAGATTTCCCGCAAGCGTTCCTTTGCTTATCGCGGATATCTTTATTGCCATTTGAGCGGAGCGTTTATCGATTACCTTTTAAATTATTTGAAGTCCGATCCGAGCTATTTGAAAACGTTGAAAACCTGCTTCATTCCGGAGGAATTTTTCTTTCAGAACGTCGTCATGAACAGTCCTTTTAAAGATACCGTCGTCAACGATCCTCTTATTTTCGACGTTTGGCAGGGGCTGTCTCAAAGTCCTTTGGAGCTTACGGAAGACTATTTTTCGGAGATTGTCTCTTCCGAAAAGCTGTTTTTCAGAAAAATCGGGGAAACGAGCGGAACATTGATCGAGAAAATAACGGAGAATATCCATATAACGGAAGAATGACGGAAGATACCATTGCGGCAATCGCCACGGCAAACGGAGTCGGAGGCATTGCCATTATCAGAATGAGCGGAAAAAACGCTCTCCATATTGCTTCGCTCATGTTTTCCCCCGTCGGGAAAAAGGCGGTGGAAGCGTTTGAAGCGTATAAAATGTATGCCGGATTTATCGATTGCGGTTCCTTTCAGGACTTCGGCTTGTGCGTATATTTTAAAGCTCCGAAAAGCTATACGGGCGAAGACGTCGTGGAGCTCCATTGTCACGGCGGCGTAAATATTTCACGCGGCGCGTTGAAGCAATGCTTCCGTTTGGGCGCAAGGCCCGCCGAGCGCGGCGAATTTACGAAACGGGCTTTTCTGAACGGGAAGATGAGTCTTAACGCGGCCGAGGGGATCGGCGATATGATCAACGGCGAAAGCGAAGCCGAAGTGAAAGCGGGCTTTCTGCTTTACAGCGAAAGGCTCAACGGGAAGGTAAAGGAGCTGCAAGGGAAATTTACGGATATGTTGGCGGGAATCGACGCCGCCATCGATTATCCCGAAGAAGATATCGAGGAAGAAAAAATCGGCGATATCGTCTCCGATTTGAATTACGTAAAAGGGGAAACGGAAAAAATTCTCTCCTCTTATCGGATAGGAAAAAAGGTGAAATCGGGCGTTACCGTCGCCATTTGCGGCAAGCCGAACACGGGGAAAAGTTCCCTTTTAAACGCGTTGCTCGGATATGATAAGGCCATTGTTTCCTCTCTTGCGGGAACGACGCGCGACGCGGTGGAAGGCTGCGTCGAGATCGACGGCGTAAGGTTCAATTTATACGATACGGCGGGAATCCGCGAGAGCGACGATGAAATCGAAAGTATCGGGATTCGGAGAGCGGAAAAAATAATAAAATCCGCCGACGTTGTCCTTCTCGTCTCCGATTCAGACGGGGAGGAAGAAGAAGTCGACTCCTTTCTTGCTTCCCTTCCGGATAAAACGGTTATCCGCGTGAGGAATAAAATCGACGAGGGAAACGTTTCCGCCGGAGCCGACGTTTTTGTTTCGGCAAAGACGGGCGAGGGGATCGACGAATTAAAACGGACGGTAAAAGAAAAGAGCATCGGGAATTTTGCCGAAGACGGCGCTTTTCTTTTGGAAGAGAGGCATTATCGCGCGTTGAATCGCGCGTACGCGCATACGGTCAGCGCCTGCGATAAATGCGGTCGTATGCCTCTTGAAATTGTTGCGCTCGATTTAAAGGACGCATGGGACGCTTTGGGGGAAATTACCGGAGAAACCGCGAGCGAAGCGATTATCGACGAGATATTCAATAAATTCTGCGTCGGGAAGTGACATACGGATGAAAAGGAGAAGTCAATGGTAAATCTCGAATTGTATAGAGTTTTTTATATGGTTGCAAAATGCGGAAGTCTGACGAAGGCCGCCGAAGAGCTTTATATCAGCCAGCCTGCCGTGTCGCAATCCGTCAAGCAGCTTGAAAATCAACTCGGAGTTCAGCTGTTCAATCGCACGCATAAGGGCATGGAACTTTCCGCTCAGGGCGGTCAGCAAATTTTTAAGACGGTCGAAGAGGCTCTTCTCATGCTCGACGAAGCGGAAAATATCCTCATGGAATTAAAAAATACGGCTACGGGAACCATTCGCATCGGCGCGTCCGACACCATTTTCGAATACTTTCTCTCGGACAAGATCGTCGAATTTCACGAAAACTTCCCGGCGGTCAAATTCGAGCTTCTTTCAGAGG
Organism: uncultured Clostridia bacterium; assembly: GCA_964459165.1. GTDB lineage: Bacteria > Bacillota > Clostridia > Christensenellales > Borkfalkiaceae > RGIG4074. The sequence goes on along the minus strand of CAYWKM010000004.1, from coordinate 10,450 downwards.
TTTCTCCCGTCACCGTCGAGCAATTGAAGACGAATAAGTGCGATATCGCTTTTCTCAACCTCCCCATAGCCGAAGATCCCGATATCGTCATCAGGAGCGACGTCATGCACTTAAACGATATCTTCGTCGCCAATGAAAAATTTATCGAACTCAAGGATAAAGAGATTCCCTTAAAAAAATTAATGGAATATCCGCTCATCCTGCTGGATATCAATACGGTGGCGAGAAAAGCGGTTACCAATTATTTTTCCACAATGGGACTGGATTTAAAACCGGATATCGAAGTGGGCAGCTGGGATTTGATGAAGAGGCTCGCCGCCAAGGGAATGGGCGTCGGCTGCATTCCTCGGGAATACGCATATCGGGCCTTAAACGAAAGGAAGGATCTTTTCGAGATCAAAGCGGTTCCCGCCCTTCCCGTTCGTTCGGTGGGTATGGCTTTGCCGAAAAACGTTCCCGTCTCGTTCGCTCTTCGCAAATTTATGGCGTTATTCGGGATTTGAGCGTTCTTCCTTCGTGTGAATCGAAGCCGTCGATCGGCGATTTTTTTACAAAAAGGAAGGCTTCAAAGAATTTCAAAAATATTTTTAACGAAACGAAACGTCCCGTAGTTTTCCGTTTTCGGCATAAGGAGTTTTTATGGAGACAAGACTTGCGCTTATCAGCATTATCGTATCGAACCGCAAAGCGAGCGAACAAATCAACGCTCTTTTATCGGAATACGGCGAATACATCGTCGGGAGAATGGGCGTTCCCTATAAGGAAAGGCAAATATCGCTCATCTCCGTTGCCATCGACGCGCCGAATGAAAAAATCAACGCGCTCACGGGGAGGCTCGGAATGCTTGAAGGAGTATCGGCTAAGACGTTGTTCAATAAAGTGTAAAAAATTTGACGCCGAAGGAGAAGCCTGAGGCGAAAAAGGAGTGATATCATGAAAAAATTTTTAACAGTTGTATCGGCCGCGATTGTTGCGGCGAGCATTCTTTCGTTTGCCGCTTGCGGCGAAGAAAGCGACAAAGAACTGCCTGCAGAGCCGGAGATTACGGAAGTTACCGTCGTCGCGCCGGACGGCGCGCCTGCGCTCGCGCTTGCCATGCAGATGAGCGAGGGCGAAGCAAACGCGGATATTTCCGTCGATTATCGAATCGTCGATTCCGCGACGATTACCGCTTATGTAACGGGGGAAAATCCGACGGCGGATCTGTGTATTCTTCCCGTCAACGCGGCTTCCAAGCTGTTGGGGGACGGAACGGTTTATCAGATGCTCGGAAGCGTCACGCACGGGAATTTGTACCTTCTTTCTTCTAAGTACAGCGAAGAAATCACCGTCGAAAATCTTTCCTCTCTCGCGGGGAAGACGGTCGGAGTCGTTCAGCTGTCCAATGTTCCGGGACTCGTGTTCAAGTCTGTTTTGGAGGACCATGCAATCGAATATAACGAACTCGGCAACGAGGGACTGATCAGCGAAACGGCGGTCAATTTAAAATCGATCGAGGGAACGGACGTAGGCGTTCTTTCCGACGTGGATTATTATGTGGCTCCCGAGCCTGCGGCAAGCACAAAGGTAAGTAAAATCGAAGCGTTGCATTTTGCGGGCGATTTGCAGGAGCTTTACGGCGGGGAGGAAGGATACGTTCAGGCGGTTCTCGTCGGCAAAACGGAATTTATCGCCGAAAATCCCGACTATATAAAGACCTTCCTCGAAGAGATGGCGCAAAACGAAGCGTGGTTGCAGACGGCCGAGGCTTCCGTCGTCGTCGAAGCGGTATCCGCTCACCTGACGGAGGGATTGGCTCCCACCTTTACGGCGGCGAATTTAACCTCTTCGGTAATAGCGAATTGCAGCGTTCGCTTTGAATATTCCGTAGAATGTAAGGAAGAGACGATTGCGATGATCGACAAATTTATTTCGATCAATCCTTCTTCCGCAAGCGTCGTCTCCGACGATTTCTTCAACACGCAATTTTCGAGATGAGAAAATTAATCGAAAACAAAATCATACAGAACGTCCTTTATTCCGCCTTCGCCCTCTTTTTTATGTGGGCGGGGTGGATAATTGCTTATAGGGCAATTGCAAACGATTACCTTTTCCCTTCCGTCGGGGACGCCTTTTCCTCGTGCTTTGCGCTTTTAAGGAGCGGCAGCTTTTACGCGGCGTTCGGCAATACGCTTTTGCGCACGCTCGTCTCTTTCGCCGTTTCCTTTCTTTGCGCCCTCGTCTTTTCCGTGGCTTCGTATATGATCGCCGCCGTCAGAGGCGTTTTAAAACCGATTATGGCGGTCATTCGCACCGTTCCGACCATGGCGGTCATTCTTTTGCTCCTCATTTGGACAAATCCGAAAACGGCTCCCGTCATCGTTACCGCGCTCGTAAGCTTTCCCATGCTCTATGCTTCTTTTCTTTCCTCTCTCGACGCCGTCGATCCCGATTTAAAGCAAATGAGCAGAGTCTATTGTCTTTCCTTCAAAGACAAAATTTTTTCCATGTACCTTCCTCTTTCGGCCCCTTACGTTTTCGGCGAAGCCGGAGCGCAGTTTTCTTTTGCGCTGAAAGTTATGGTTTCGGCGGAGGTTCTTTCCAAGACGTATCGCAGCATCGGCGGAATGATGAGCGAGGCGAAAATGTACGTGGAAATTTCGGAGCTGCTCGCGCTCACGATGCTCGTCGTGTTAGCCGGCGCGATTCTCGAAATTTTTTGTTTTGCTCTGAAAAAAGCGATCGTAAGGTGGAAGTGATATGATCCGTTTTACAGACGTCTCAAAAAAATACAAAGAAAAGGTCGTGTTCGATCGCTTTTGCCTCACGGCGGAAAAAAATAAGATCACCTGCATTTTGGGCGAGAGCGGGAGCGGTAAAACAACCCTCCTGAATATTGCGGCGGGACTTATTCCTTATGAGGGAAAAGTGGAGGCGAGCGGCAGGTTTTCCTATATTTTTCAGGAGCCGAGGCTGCTTCCCAACCTTACGGTGAAGGGGAATCTCTCGCTCGTGAATAAGGATTCTCATAGAATACAGGAAATGCTCGGGCAGATCTCCTTAAAGGATAAGATCGACAGCTACCCGTCAAAGCTCTCGGGCGGCGAAAAGCAGCGCGTTTCCATCGCGCGGGCATTCCTTTACGACGCGGAAAATCTTCTCATGGACGAGCCGTTTTCCTCGCTCGACATTGCGTTGAAAATTTCCCTGATGAAAAATTTTTTCGACGTGTGGTCGGGCTCTCGTCGGACGACGCTGTTCGTGACGCATAACGTGGAGGAGGCGCTCATGCTCTCCGAACGCATCGTCGTGATAAGGGAGGGGAGAATCATAGGCGACTTTGAAAATTCCGCCTCCGGAGATTTTTTTAAGGAGAGCCCCTTAAAGGGAGAAATTTACCGTCTTTTGCTCGGCTCTTCCTCCGATCGATAGGACCTTCTCGCCCTTTTTTATAGGGCGTTCTTCCTTTTTTATGATGAAATAACACTTGCCAAAACAAGACGTTCGTGTTATAATGAAACCGTTGTATTATCCGAACAATTCAAGCTTTACGAGGAATACCATGAAATTGACGCTTGTGGCTCCCTGTTATAACGAGCAGGAGAACGTGAAAGAATTTTACCGCGCCGTGAAGGACGTATTCGACGATCGATACGAGTATCAGGTCGTCTTTGTCGACGACGGAAGCAAGGATAAAACCTATGAAAAATTAAAGGAACTGGTCGACGAAGAAAACGGCAATATCAAAGCGATCCATTTTTCCCGCAATTTTGGTAAAGAATCCGCGATTTACGCGGGATTAAAGGCGGCGGAAGGAGACTATGTCGCCGTCATCGATTCCGACTTACAGCAGCCGCCCGAAGTGGTTTCCGATATGGTCGATTATCTCGACGCTCATTCCGATTTTGACTGCGTCGCCGCCTATCAGGACAGGCGGAGCGAAAGTAAGACGCTCGTCAAATGCAAGAACGCTTTTTACGACGTGATCAACGGATTATCCGATACCAAATTCGTAAAGGGCGCGAGCGATTTCAGAACCATGAAAAGAAGCATGGTCGAAGCGGTTTTGTCGTTGGCGGAGACGCAGCGCTTTTCCAAGGGACTTTTTTCTTGGGTCGGATTCAACGTCCATTATATTCCGTATGAAGCGCGGCTTCGCCACGCCGGCACGTCGAGCTGGTCGTTTAGGAAGCTGCTTCGTTACGCGATTGACGGCATCATGGACTTTTCCGTGAAACCGCTCAATTGGGTCTTTTCCATCGGCGTTTTCTTTACGGCGGCTTCGTTGCTTTATCTTATTTTAGGGAATATTTTAAAATTTTCCGTGAAGCTTGCCATTCCTTCCGCGTCGCTGTGGTTTGCCGCAGTCTTAGGCGTGATCGGCATTCAAACGCTCTGCCTCGGCGTCGTTGCAAAATATATAGCGAAAATTTATATGGAAGGCAAGCATAGACCGATATATATTGCAAAGGAAACGATAGAGAAGAATAAAAAATGAAGTTGAAACAAACGATTGCCAAGTATGAGCGCGGATTGCTTTTCGTTACCTTTGGCGTGTGTACGACGATAGTGGATTACGGCGTGTATTTCATTTTCGCTTTTATTGTCGGCGAAGCGAATATGCTGAAAGAGGCGTATTATTTAAGCGCAAATCTTGTTTCGTGGGCTTTTGCCGTTCTATTTGCATATATAACCAATAAGACGCTTGTCTTTAAAAGCAGAAGTTGGAAAATAAAGGTTCTCGCAAAGGAGGTTCCGACGTTTTTCGGCACGAGATTCGTCGCCCTTTTGGTTAGCGAGTTGGGGATCTGGTTGCTGGTATCGAAGGCGGGACTTAATCGTTTTACGGTCGATCGGCCTCTCTGCGTGATATTAGGCTACGCTGTCGCGGGCGATATTATCGCTAAATTTATCATGTCGTTTATCAGCACGGCTCTCAATTATTTGTTCGGTCGGTTTATCATTTTCAGAAAAAAAGGCAGGATTTCCGATTTGAACGCGGATACGGGAAACGAAAATGAATAAAATGAAAAAATTCAATCAATCAAGCGGACAATCCGTTATCTTTTGGAGCGTGGGCGGGGTTCTTCTGATCCTGCTATTCGTCCTTTCCGCTCTGTTCCCGCAGTCGGGCGACGATTGGTATTGGGGAAGCCGAAGCTTTACGTGGGCGGAGATTTCCGCCGTCAACGGGCGATACGCGGGTACTGTCGTCGCGATGCTGACGTCGCGTTTCGATTGGGTAAAGACGGTTTTTACGACCGCCGCTTTCGCCGCGCTCGTTTACTTTTCGGCAAAATATGCGGGGAAGAAGAATATTCTCTACGTTTTGTTTGCGACGCTTTTGCTGTTGGCGGTTCCTTTGGATATTTTCCGTCAGGCAGTCGTTTGGTCGTCGGGATTCGCCAATTATTTTCCTTCCGTCCTCGTTATCGTCGCGTATCTTTATCTGATCAGAAATATTTTTTCCGAGAAACTTCCCGAATATAAACCGTATCTCTGCGGCGTTTTTTTCCTCCTCGGCGTTTTGGGCGGCCTGTTTGTGGAAAATATGACAATCGGCAATATCGTCATCGCCGTTGCCGTCGTAATTTATACGGCGATTCGTTTTAAAAAGGTCAGGCTTGCGCATATCGCTTTTTTGGTCGGGAGCGTCGTCGGCGCCGCAATCATGTTTACCAACGGAGCGTATTTCAGCATTGCGAACGGTTCGGATGAAGCCGCTCCCGGATATCGGACGCTCTTTTTCGGCGCGGGCATGCTTGAAAGAATAAAGGTCGCTTATACGGATTCCGTAGCTTATTTGGGCTTTTTTAAAAACGTTTGGCTGAATCTTTCCGTATGCGTGTTTCTGATTGCGTTATCCGTGCGCGGGTTTCGGCAACGCAGCCTTCGGCAACGGATTCTTTTCGTCCTTTTCGGCGCGTATGAAATCGGATTCCTCTGCCTCTCCTTCGCCGATTATTTCGGATGGATTTCTTCTACGCCTTTCCGATTAAAGATTTACGCTTTGGCGACGACTCTTTTTGCGGTCGCGGAAATCGTTCATATGCTTCTCGTCGTCAAAAATATCGAAATGAAATTAAATATTTTATTTCTTGTCGGATGCGTCGCCGCATATATATTACCGTTGCTCGTCGTCGATCCCATCGGTCCGCGCAACTTTTTCGCAACGTATGTTTTACAGCTTCTCATCGCGGTCGTTTTGCTCGATTTTGTTTTAAGGGAATACCGTATTCTCGACAATAAAAAAATCATTTGCATTCTTTGCGTCGTTGCGGCGGTCTGCCTCGTCGCGAGATTCGTTTGCTTTTTCATCGTTTACGGAACGATTCACGCCGCCTATGCGGAACGGGCCGCAAGTATTTCGGAACAGCTTATCGAAGGGAACGGGGAAATCGTAATTTCTCAGCTTCCGTTTGCCGATTATGTTTGGGTCGGAGATCCTTACGACGGAGATACGGGATATTTCACTTCGCTGTTTAAGCTCATGTACGACATACCGGAAGACATCGTTTTGATATTGAAATAGTTTGGATATTATCGTATTTTTGGAGAATGAAGATAAAAATGAAAGGTTTGATCATTCCGGAGGGCTATACCTCCGTCCTCGATTTACGGGAAACCGAGCGAGCTATCAAATCCGTAAAGGATATTTTCGAACGTTCTTTGGCGGAGAGACTTAATCTCGAAAGAATCACGGCTCCCTTGTTTGTGACGAAGGACAGCGGAATCAACGACGATTTAAACGGCGTTGAAAGAAAAGTCGAATTTAAAGTAAAGGAAGCGGAAAACGCCGTCTGCGAAATCGTACAATCGCTGGCAAAATGGAAAAGGATGGCTCTGTATCGCTATGGGTTTAAAACCGACGAAGGGCTTTATACGGATATGAACGCGATTCGCCGCGACGACGACATGGATAATCTCCATTCCGTCTTCGTCGATCAGTGGGATTGGGAACGAGTCATTTCCGTAGAAGAGAGAAATATCGATTTCCTGAAGATGATCGTGCAGAGAATCGTCGACGCCGTCATCGATACGCATAATCAGATTAAGAAGATTTATCCGAAGCTTACGAGGACGCTCGACAGAGACGTTTATTATATCACGACGCAGGAATTGGAGGATCGCTATCCCGAGCTTTCGCCCAAAGAAAGGGAGGCGGCTTTGCTGAGGGAGCGCCATACGGTATTCCTCATGCAAATAGGAGGCGCGTTGAAGAGCGGATCGAAGCACGACGGTCGCGCGCCCGACTACGACGATTGGAATCTGAACGGCGATATCATCTTTTGGAACGATACGCTGAATGGTCCTTTCGAGCTTTCTTCCATGGGAATTCGCGTCGATAGCGAATCTTTAAGGAGACAGCTGGAAATCAGCGGAAATCTCGATCGAATGCAATATGCTTATCACAAAATGATCGCCGAAAATATTCTTCCGCTTACGATTGGCGGCGGCGTCGGACAATCGAGACTTTGTATGCTTCTTCTCGAAAAGGCTCATATTGGCGAAGTGCAGGCTTCCTTGTGGAGCGACGAAGTTCTCGAAGCGTGCAAGGCGGGGAATATTCCTATTTTGTAAAAAGAAAAAGACGGGCAACCGCGATCGTATGCATCCCAAGGGCTACTCTTGGAGGTGCATATTTTTATGTCTTGCAATCGCGTTTTTTTCTTTGAACGTCCTGTTTACGGAAGCCGACAATGCTCGGTTTTTTGGTTGCAAATTTTTTTCGGGAGTATTATAATAAAACCCGTATAAGGAGATCATCATGCTTACATATCATAAGAAAAATATTTACAGAGAAAGCAGCGAACAAGATTTAAAGAACATTTTTGCTTATGCGGAAGGATACAAAAAGTTCCTCGACGAATGCAAGACGGAAAGAGAAGCGGTGGAATATCTGATAGCGGAAGCGGAAAAAAACGGGTATACCCCTTATCGCCTCGGCGAAAAGCTCAAAGCGGGCGAAAAAAAATATTACAATAATCGCAATAAGAACCTTTATCTTATGCGCATCGGAACGGCCGATCCTGCGGAGGACGGTTTGAGGATCATGGCCGCCCATATCGATTCTCCGAGGCTGGATATCAAGCAAAATCCTCTATATGAAAAAGCTTCGCAGGCGATGTTCAAGACGCATTATTACGGCGGGATCAAAAAGTATCAGTGGACGGCGATTCCTTTGGCGCTCCACGGCAAGGTCATTCTCGCCGACGGAAGCAGTCTCGACGTAAAAATCGGCGAAGAGGAGGACGATCCCGTCTTTTACGTAAGCGACCTTTTGCCTCATCTTGCGGCGAAGCAGAACGAGAAGAAGCTGTCCGAAGCGATCGACGGGGAGACGTTGAACGTTTGGATCGGCAGTATTCCCGATAAAAAGACGGAGAAAGATCCCGTAAAACAGTATATTTTAAAATTTCTCAATGAAAAATACGGCATGATAGAGGAGGATTTTCTCAGCGCGGATCTCTGCGCCGTCCCCGCGTTTAAGGCGAAGGATATCGGATTTGACCGCGCTCTCATCGGCGGTTACGGACATGACGATAGATGCTGTTCCTATACCGAATTTACCGCTTTGATGAATCTGACCGATAAAAAGCATACCGTCTTTTCCATTCTTGCGGATAAAGAAGAGGTCGGCAGCGATTCCGTTACCGGGATGTCTTGCGACGTCATGTCGGATCTTCTCGACGCGCTCGCCGATAGCTTCGGCGTAAGCGGCGCGGTGATGCGCGCGAATTCCATGTGTCTTTCCGCCGACGTATCGGCGGCGTACGACGCAAATTTTGCCGACGTATACGACGCGAATAATTCGGCGATGCTCTCCTCCGGGGTTTCCGTCATGAAATTTACCGGCGCAAAGGGCAAGTCCGGCAGCAACGACGCGACCGTCGAATTTTTGGGAAAAATCAGAAGGATATTTAACGATCATAACGTCGCATGGCAAATGGGCGAGCTCGGCAAGGTCGACGCGGGCGGCGGAGGGACGGTGGCTAAATTTATAGCGAAGCTTAACATCGATACGATTGACGTCGGGATCCCCGTCATTTCTATGCACTCGCCCTACGAAGTGATTTCCAAGGCGGATCTGTACGATACGGCTAAAGCCTTCGAGGCTTTTTGTAAGGATTGAAGCGCGTCGTCCGGTTTTTATTTGTGCGACAAGAGAAAACGTTAAAAAATTATAAGTGAGAGAAATGACAATGTGGTTCGACGAAAGCGTATTTTATCAAATTTATCCGCTCGGGTTTTGCGGGGCGGAACGGAGGAATGATTTTGGAGCGGTAAGGAGACGCCTGCATAAAATATCGGAGGAAATTCCGCATTTGAAAGAGTTGGGCGTTCGAGCCGTGATTTTCAATCCGCTCTTTGAAAGCGAAACGCACGGCTACGATACCGTGGATTTTTATAAAATCGATCGGCGGCTCGGAACGAACGAAGACTTCAAAAGTCTCGTGGAGGAATTGCATAAAGCCGATATCCGCGTCGTACTCGACGGGGTTTTTAACCATGTGGGGAGGGCGTTTGCTCCCTTTAAAGAGGTGAAGGAAAAAAGAGAAGGCTCCGATTACCGTTTCTGGTTTCATATCGACTTTAACGCCGACAATTCTTATAACGACGGCTTTGCCTATGAGAATTGGGAAGGGCACGACGAGCTCGTAAAGCTTCGTCTCGATAATTGGGATTTACAAAAATATCTCATGGACGCGGTACGGTATTGGATAGATGAATTTGGCGTCGACGGGTTACGGCTCGACGTTTGCTATCTGCTTCCGCCGTGGTTCATGGAACTTCTTCGCCGCACCGTAAGGGAGAAGAAAGAAGATTTCTTTCTCATGGGAGAGGTGATTCATATACAGAATTTTGCTCAAAATATTTCTCCGGAGCGGCTCGATTCGATCACCGACTACGAATGCTTTAAGGGCATGACGTCCGCCGTCAATTCGGATAATTTAAACGAAATCGAGTATTCGCTTACCCGCCTGTTCGGCTCTTTCCCTTGGTGCCTCTATACGGGAAAACGCCTCTTAAATTTTGTCGATAATCACGACGTCGTCCGAGCTTACACCGCATTGCGCGATAAGAGAAAAATTTTTAATTTGTATCTGCTTCTGTTTACCATTCCGGGAATTCCCTGTCTCTATTACGGCAGCGAATTCGGTTTGGAAGGGGATAAATCGGATAACGATTATCGGCTTCGTCCTTGCGTCGATGAAATCGATAAAACAAAGAACGGCGAGCTGTTCGATTTTATCAAAAAGCTTTCGGAAATCCGCCGCGCTTTTTTGTCTCTCTCTTACGGAAATTACCGAACGATCGTCGTGCAAAATCGGTTCATGGCATTTGCGAGAGAGTATCGCGGAGAGAGACTGATCGCCTGTTTTAACATCTCTGAAAGCGATTGCACCTTACGGGCGTGCGACGGCACGGGGATAAATCTTCTCACGGAGAAGGTCTGTAAATTGGACGA
>CAYWKM010000003.1:0-45546 GCA_964459165.1 uncultured Clostridia bacterium | reverse complement strand
ATACAGCGATTTGTTTTTTTACAAAGTATCATTGATTCGACCTCGAGCTTTATGAATTTATTATAAACAAAAAGTCATATATGGCGGGATACAAATTACATTATCCTTCACAATAAGATTTTTAGGATGAATTACATATGCCTCACCTATTCTATCCTTAAATTTTTCTACAAACTTTTCAAGCGAAGTCGTCGTATATTTTTTTGCCGACTTTACCTCGATGGGAAATATCTTGAACTTTAGCTTGCTGTTATTGGAAACGATGAAATCTATCTCGATATCGTTGCGATGCTTTTCTTCGCTATAATGCGTGTAAAAATACAGCTTATGACCATTAGCGACAAGCATTTGCGCTATTGCGTTTTCATATAGCATTCCTTCGTTCAAAGATAGCTTATCATTGAGAATCTGATAGTACAGTTGCTCCTCCGCAATCCCGTTCTCGTCAAAAGCGTGGCTTAATAGCAAGCCTGTGTCACCCATATAGCATTTAACGTAGGTTCTGTCCTCGTTGACGGCAAGTCCCACTTTCGGATCGGAACAATTAAAGCACACGTTGCAAATCATAGAATCTTCCAACCAAAAGAAGGTGTCTTCGTATTGTTCGAAACTACTCCCTTTTTCTACTTCCTTAAAAACAACGCGCTTTTCGTGACGGGATAAAAGTCCCGGTATCTGATCGAAAATTGCCAGAACCTTAGATTTGTACGAAGAATCTATCCGCATAATATCCTGACGATAAAGTTTCAGAATATCTCTTTTTTCAGAATCCGCAGCATAAAATTCTTTACCATTTTTCAAAAAAGCGTTTACGCTTTGCGGCATACCCCCAACCAATAGATACTGTTTGAAAAGCAACATCGCCTTCTTATGCATTCCATCTTCCAACGGAACTCGTTTATTAAAACACTGCCTGATATAATTAAGCAGTACTTCCGCATTCATTGCAACGCAGAATTCTTCAAGGTCCATAGGATACATTTTTAAACTGCGCTCCTCGGACGGGATGAGAATCTCTTTTACATTTTCACGGATTGATATAAGCGAACCGGTTTCGATATAATCGTATCTACCGTCTGCAACCAAGTGTTTAATGCATTCTCTCGCTCTGGGGAAACGCTGTACTTCATCGAAAATAATAACCGATTTTCTACGAATGAGCTTTACGTTGTATGCGCTCGTTAAAAACATAAAAAGCGTATCCAAGTCCTCGATATAATCGTAAAAATAGCTTTTTATTGTATCGTTGACTTTGGAAAAATCAATCATTAAATAAGATTCATATTCATTTTTGGCAAATTCTTCTACTATCGTCGATTTCCCGATTCGACGCGCTCCTTCAACCATAATCGCTCGGCTACCGTCACACTCTTGTTTCCATTTAAGCAGCTTATCGTAAGCCTTCCTTTTAAAAATCATACATACCTCCTATCTGTATTATAGCACAATAGCTTATAATACGCAAGTATAAATCAAAGGTTTTACCTTATTATGCGCAGATATTATTCGACAAAATATTCTTATAATACGCATTAAAGACTTGAAAAGAACAAAAAAAGGCGGCTCGTAATGAACCACCCTACTCATAATCGGAATAAGCCTATTTTTTATATAAGGATACGAACAACCAAATCCCGCCATTGGTTCACGCGAGGTATCTCCCCCACGCATTTTCCTATAATCTCGTGCTTCCGCTTACCTAATTGTAAAACAAAGGAGTCTTTTTGTATATTGTTACAAGGCTTGAAGCTAAAGCTTTTTTCAGACCCACCGGCATAGCCGATGGGTTTTACAGTCCCGTAACATTCTGTTCCGGAACTGTTCTGTCTACAAAAATTAAGGCTTGCTTCTATACGAAACAAGCCCTAATACACAATATATTGTGGTCAATTAGCAATTATACCACTATTACTTGGACCTCGGATTTTTGATATTCGCCTGAGCCGCCGCGAGTCTTGCGATGGGAACGCGGAAAGGCGAACAGGACACATAGTCCAAGCCAATGTCGTGGCAGAATTCGATGGAGGAAGGATCGCCGCCGTGTTCGCCGCAAATACCGCAGTGAAGCTCGGGACGAACGCCCTTTCCGAGGGTGACCGCCATGTTCATGAGCTTGCCTACGCCGGTCGTGTCGAGACGAGCGAAAGGATCGGATTCGTAAATCTTATTCGCATAATAGGCGGGGAGGAATTTACCCGCGTCGTCTCTGGAGAAGCCGAAGGTCATCTGCGTCAAATCGTTGGTGCCGAAGCAGAAGAACTCCGCTTCCTTAGCGATTTCGTCCGCCGTGAGCGCGGCGCGAGGAATCTCGATCATCGTACCTACTTCATACTTCAAAGCTACGCCCGCTTCGGCAATAATTGCGTCTGCGGTCTTGACGACGACGTCTTTTACATACTTCAATTCTTTGACTTCGCCGACGAGAGGAATCATGATTTCGGGAACCACGTTCCAATCGGGATGCTTCGCCTGAACGCTGATCGCCGCCTTGACGACCGCTTTCGTCTGCATAACCGCGATCTCGGGATAAGTTACGGTAAGACGGCATCCGCGGTGACCCATCATCGGGTTAAATTCGTGGAGATCGGAGATAATCTGCTTGATCTGAGCTACGGTCTTGCCCTGCGTAGCGGCGAGAGCCTCGATATCCGCCTCCTCGGTGGGAACAAATTCATGCAGAGGAGGATCGAGGAAACGAATGGTTACGGGGTAGCCTTCGAGCGCCTCGAACAACGCTTCGAAGTCGGACTGCTGCATGGGTTCGATCTTAGCGAGAGCGATTTCTCTCTCTTCGACGGTATCGGAGCAAATCATTTCTCTGAACGCGCCGATTCTTGCGGGATCGAAGAACATATGCTCGGTACGGCAAAGGCCGATGCCCTGCGCGCCGAAGGCAGCCGCCTGTTTCGCGTCTTTGGGCGTGTCCGCGTTGGTTCTTACGCCGAGGGCCTTATATTTATCGGCAAGCTCCATGATTCTGCCGAAGTAACCGCTGTTGGGATCTGCGGGAACGGTCTTGATGATTCTGTCGTAAATCTTACCGGAAGAGCCGTCCAAGGAGAGCTCGTCGCCTTCCTTAAAGAGCTTGCCCGCGAGCGTGAACTGTTTGTTCTCTTCGTCCATCTTGATCTCGCCGCAGCCGGAGACGCAGCAGGTACCCATACCGCGAGCGACGACCGCCGCGTGAGAGGTCTGTCCGCCGCGAACGGTCAGGATTCCCTGAGAATACTTCATTCCCTCGATATCTTCGGGAGAGGTTTCGAGTCTTACGAGAACGACCTTCTTGCCCTTCTTTCCTTCGGCGACGGCGTCCTCCGCGGTGAAGACGATCGTCCCTGCGGCGGCGCCGGGGGAAGCCGCGATGCCCTTGCCGACGACGTTATTCTTATCTGCGTCCTTCAAATCTTTGGCGTCGAACTGAGGGTGCAGGAGCATATCGAGGGATTTCGCGTCGATCTGCATCAAAGCCTCCTGTTCGCTGATCTTGCCTTCGTCGATGAGGTCGCAAGCGATCTTGATTGCGGCGGCAGCCGTTCTCTTCCCGTTTCTCGTTTGAAGCATATAGAGCTTGCCGTGCTCAACGGTAAATTCCATATCCTGCATATCTCTGTAATGATTTTCGAGGATTTGGCATACGTTCTGGAACTGGTCGAACGCCGAAGGGAATTTTTCGGCCATTTCCGCAATGGGCATAGGCGTACGAACGCCGGCGACGACGTCCTCGCCCTGCGCGTTGGTGAGGAATTCGCCCATGAGTCCCTTCTCGCCGGTAGCGGGATTGCGGGTAAACGCAACGCCGGTGCCGCAATCGTCGCCCATGTTGCCGAACGCCATCATCTGCACGTTTACTGCGGTACCCCAGCTGTAAGGGATATCGTGATCCATACGGTAGATGTTTGCGCGGGGGTTATCCCAGCTTCTGAATACGGCTTTAATCGCCTCGAAGAGCTGTTCCTTGGGATTGTCGGGGAAGTCTTTGCCGAGCTGAGCCTTATATTCCGCCTTGAACTGTCCGGCGAGAGCCTTTAAATCTTCCGCGCCGAGCTCTACGTCGTAGGTAACGCCCTTTTCTGCCTTCATCTTATCGATGAGCTTTTCAAAATATTTTTTACCGACTTCCATAACGACGTCGGAGAACATCTGGATGAATCTTCTGTAACAGTCCCAAGCCCAACGGGGATTGTTGGATTTTTCCGCAATGGTATTGACGACGGTTTCGTTTAGCCCGAGATTCAGAATGGTATCCATCATGCCGGGCATGGAAGCGCGGGCTCCGGAACGAACGGAAACGAGCAAGGGGTTTTCCTTGTCGCCGAATTTCTTTCCGCAGATATTTTCCATCTTATCGATGTATTCCATAATCTCCGCCTGAATTTCGGGGTTGATCTGTCTGCCGTCCTCGTAGTACTGCGTACAAGCCTCGGTAGAAATCGTGAACCCTTGGGGCACAGGAAGCCCGATATTCGTCATTTCCGCAAGGTTTGCGCCCTTGCCGCCGAGCAATTCACGCATCTTTGCGTTCCCTTCCGTAAAAAGGTAGCAATATTTTTTTGCCATAAAATTTCCTCCTGAATTTTTTCTCTTTTCTATAAACTTGTCCGAACGGACAAAATTTAACTCTTTCAATATTTTAATACAAATTCCTGCAAATTTCAAGTCTTTGCCGTAAAAAATTATCGTTCTCTTATAAATAATTTATATAATTCGAGCTCCGAAAGCCGTCTTCTTTTATTTCTTCGTTTTTCGCCCTTTCATCGAACGAAAAACGCGATTCGTAAAAACCTCGAAAATCCCCTTTGTCGTCAAGGGGATTTTACGGCTCGATCAGAAGATCAACGCAAAGAGATTGAACTGATTGAAGATGACGACCGTCACCAAGGAGACGGTGCTCATAATCTTGATGAGAATATCGAGGGAGGGTCCCACGGTATCCTTTAAGGGATCGCCCACCGTATCTCCGACGACGGATGCGTCGTGCGCGGGAGAGCCCTTTCCGCTTCCTTCCACGCCGCCCGCTTCGATAAACTTCTTCGCGTTATCCCATGCGCCGCCCGCATTGCCCGTAAAGAGGGCGAGCATAATGGCGGTGATCGTCGCGCCGATCAGGATTCCGCCCACAAATTCCGCGCCGAAAATAAAGCCGGAAACGAGGGGGAACAAAATGGCGAGGACACAGGGAACTCTCATCTCCCTCAAAGACCCCTGCGAAGAAATTTCGATACAGGTCTTATAATCGGGTTTTGCCGTTCCCTCGCGAAGCCCCGCGATTTCGCGGAACTGACGGCGGACTTCCTCCACCATCTTCCTCGCCGCCTTGGCGACGGCCTCGATCAGCATACCGCTGAACAGGAAGGGCAGAGCCGCGCCGCAGAGCGCGCCGCAAAGGGTCAGAGGGTTTACGATGTTGAGCAAAATTTCGCCCGCGTCCACGCCGCCGAAGGCGTAGAGGTAAGAGCTCATCAGCGAGAGCGCGGCGAGCGCGGCGGAGCCGATGGCGAAGCCCTTGCCGATCGCGGCGGTCGTATTGCCCACGCTGTCGAGCTTGTCGGTGATTTCGCGCACCCCTTCGTCCAAGCCGCTCATTTCGGCGATGCCGCCCGCGTTGTCGGAAATAGGACCGTACGTGTCGACGGATACGGTTGCGGCGACGAAGGAAAGCATGCCGATCGCGGCGCAAGCCACGCCGTACATACCGGAAATTTTATAGGATCCGAAGATGGCGACCGCGAGCACGAGCACGGGAAGCATACAGCTGATCATGCCGTTGGCGAGGCCCTGCGTAATCGTGAGAGCGGGACCCTCTTTGGAGGCGTTGGAAATCCTTCTGGTCGGCTTATAATCGTAGCTGGTGTAATATTCGGAGAAAATGCCGATGACGATGCCGGCGACGATGCCGAAGATCGCCGCGATCCAAGGAGAGCAATTTCCTGCGGAGAAGCCTAAGCTCTTCAATTCGTCCGAAGGAATTCCCTTGAACATATTATAGCTCAAGACGAAGCACAAAACGACGGAGAACGCCGCCGAAATCCACGTGGCGATATTCAGTTCCATGTGTACGTTTTTGGAGAGATTGGGCTTTAACACGACGTAAGAGATCCCGATGATGCACGCAAGAAGTCCGCAGCCGGCGAACACGACGGGGAAGAGCATCATGCGGTACAACAGATCGGTGGAAATTCCCGACTTATGCGCAAACAATTCGCAGGCGAGGATAACCGCGGACATGATCGCGCCGACATAGCTTTCGAGAAGGTCGCTTCCGAGTCCCGCCACGTCGCCCACGTTGTCGCCCACGTTGTCGGCGATGGTCGCGGGGTTGCGGGGATCGTCTTCGGGAATATGCTCCTCCGTCTTACCTACGAGGTCGGCTCCCATATCGGCGGCCTTGGTATAAATGCCTCCGCCCACGCGGTTGAACATGGCGATGATCGAACAGCCGAGACCGTAACAGGAGATCGTCATGGTAAAGGAAGCTTCGAGTCCGAGCCAATTTTTTACGTCCTCCCCGTTCGCCACGGCGGAAATCTGACCGTTCGCCATACCGAAGACGAGATAGACGACGAGAATGCCCAAAAGGGCGAAGCCCGCCACGCAAAGCCCCATGACGGAACCGCCTTTAAAGGCGACTTTTAAAGTTTTTCCGAGATCCCTCGTCTCCCGCGCGCGATTTGCGACGCGGACGTTAGCGTAGGTTGCGATCTTCATGCCGACGAATCCCGCCGAAGCGGACATAACCGCCCCGACGATAAAGGCGACCGCCGATTGCCAGCTGATAATTACGCCGATGAGAACGGCGATGACCAACCCGATGATCGCGACGAGCTTATATTCATAGCGAATGAAAGCGTTCGCGCCGATACGGATCGCGCCGGCGATCTCCTCCATGCTCTCCGTTCCCTCCTTCATCTTTTTCACGGTGAAGAAGTTAAACACGGCGTACGCAATAGCCATTATGACGGCAACCGCCACAATGATGAGCAAAAATTCCATATTCTGAACCTCTTGATTGATTACGGAAAAAAATATTCCGTTTCTATCATCATAGCATAAGAAAGAAAAAAAATCAATAGACAATCGAAAAAAAACCATATCGAAATTTACAGAAAAAAACATGAGCCCCTTATCGCTTATACGCTCGCTCGAAGCTCTCCTTTCCTTCTTCCCCGCGCGCCGTTTGCGATTCCCTCCCGTTCGCGCGCGCTCCGACCGCTCTCCCCGACGCTTTCGAGGGCTTTTCTCCTCGGCTATCGAAAGCGACGCGTCTTCATCGAAACTCACGGAGACCGCGCGCAAAAGGCGCTCTCCTTTCCGGTCGTCGGAAAGGAGAGCGCCCGTCGAATTTTTCAGGCGTTTTTTTGAGGCGCGCCGCAAGAAAAACACGCCCCTATTCTCCGTCAATCGATAATTTTTATATATTCGTTCAGCGAGGAGAGCTCGCTCTCCGTCTTCGCGCAAAAATACGTTTTCAAAAGCCGAATGGAGCGTTTTACCGCGTCGTCGGAAAGGAGCGCTTCGTCAAAGGGAAGCCCCTCGCATTTTTTTAAGTATTCGTACGTACAGCCGCTTGCCGCCGTTCCCCGCCTGCATTCGGCGCAGGAAAAACGTCCCGTGGAAAAATCGAAATACACTTTTTTCGACGATTCTATCCGTTTGCCGCAGCTTCCGCAAGCGGACAAATCGAGCGTAAAGCCGGCGAATCGGATCGCCTTGCCCAAAAAGACGGCGAGCGCCTGCTTTTCGTCGCCGTAGCAAATCGACTTGACCGCGTTGACCGCGTCGATGAAAAAGGAGCCGCCTTCCACCCCTTCGGGCAGAAGAAGATCGCAGATCTCCGCGACGCAGCAGGCGGCGTAAAACTTGCCGAGGCTCTCGCGCAGGGGGAAAAACCCGTCGTAAAGACTCGCGGAGACGACGACGTTCCTGTCCCCTTTGACCGCGAACACATATTCCGAGAAGGAAAACAGTTCGGAGGCAAAGCGAAGCTTCGCCTCCTTTTTTCTTACCCCCTTCATCGAAGCGGTAATCTTCCCTCTGTCTGCGGTAAAGAGGGTCAATATCCTGTCGTTGTCCCGATAATCGACGCTGCGCAAAACGATCGCGTCCGTCTTTTCTTCCATTTATTTTTTTAACTTCTTGTATAGCTCGTAATAGCAGATATCGCCCGTCCTTTTAAAAAGCTCCCAAGCGACGTCCTCCGCCGTCCGTTCCTTCTTTTTCATACACGCTCTCCCTGTCCCCGTTCGGGTCGATTTCAGTTTGTGTACTTTAAAAAGGGATTATTCTTCCTTAAATTCCTCGTAGCCGTATTCCTTCATGAGTGCGGGCTTATCGCGCCAATCCTCCTTGACCTTTACGTAAGTGGTAAGGAACACCTTCGCGCCCAAAAATTTTTCCATATCCTGACGGGCAAAGGAGCTTACCTCCTTCATCGCCCTGCCCTGCTTGCCGATGAGAATGGCCTTATGATTCGCCTTTTCGCACACGACGTCGAGATTGACGTCGTATATGCCGTTTTCCCGTCTTTCAAAGGAATTGACGACGATCGCGATTCCGTGAGGAATTTCCTTGTCGAATTTTAGGAGAATTTTTTCCCTCATGATCTCCGCGACCATGAAGCGTTCGCTCTTGTCGGAGACGATATCCTCCTGAAAGCATTTCTCGCCCTCGGGCAGGAGGGAAACGATGGCTTTCTCCAGCTTCCCGACGTTGCGATACTTCCTCGCAGAGACGGGATACACGTCCGCGTCGATTCCCGCCTCGGAAAACCTTACGACGTCCTCGGAAATCTTCTCCGCCGGCATGATATCCGTCTTGGTATAGGCGACGAGCATGGGCAGACGAAGAGCGCCGTACTTCCTCATCAGCTCGAAATCGCTCTCCGAGAGATTCTCGTGTCCGTCCACGACGTATAAAATGACGTCTACGTTTTTAGCGGAGCGATCCGTCGTGCGCATCATCATGGCGGTAAGCTCGTTATGCGCCTTATAGACGCCCGGCGTATCGACGAAGACGATCTGATAATTTTCCCTCGTGAGAATCCCCAAAATCCTGTCCCTCGTCGTCTGGGGCTTGGGGGATACGATAGAGACCTTTTCCCCTACCATTACGTTGATGAGCGTGCTTTTCCCCGCGTTTGCTTTTCCGATTACGGCGACGTATCCGCTGCGCATTTTTCTCTTTAATCCTCTCTCGTTATTCTTAATTTCCGTAAAATCGACTCTTCTTTTTCTCTCATTTCCGCCCGCTCTTCGTCCGTCTCATGATCGTATCCCAAACAGTGCATGACGCCGTGGACGATGAGATAGTGCAGCTCCCGATTGTACGAATGCCCGTACTCTTCCGCCTGTTCCCGCGCGCGCTTGACGCACACCGCGATCGAGCCGACGAGGAGATTTCCCCTTTCGTCCGTCGCCCCGTCAAAATACTCTTTTCCAAGACGCTTTCCCTTAATCCCGTCGAAGGCGGGGAAGGAGAGCACGTCCGTGACGGCGTCGACGTTCCTCTGCTCGCGGTTGAGGCGGCGAATTTCTTCCTCGTCGACGAATACGACCTCGACGGCGATTCTGCCTTCGCCGTCCGCGAAGCCCGCCATGGCCCTCTCTATTCTTTTTACGTTTTTTTTGTTAAATTCTTCGCTGAAATCCTCGCAATACAGGACGAAATTTTTTTTCATGGTCTTTCTTTGCGTTCCGCAAAAGCTCCCGCTTTTAATAAAATTTCCTCTTCTTCAAATTAAGCTCCGGATAGGCGACTCTTCCGTGGTAAACGCCGGTCGAGCAATTCAGAATGGTCGTCTGAATGACGCCCAACTCTTTCATGGTTATATCGCACTCGGAGAACTGATCGAGATCCATTCTCTCGTCGACGATCTTCTTGATGATCGTCTCGATTCCGCGCGTGATCATCTCGGGCGTAACCGCCTTGCCCTCCATTCTGATGCGCTGAACGTTTTCGCGATAGGAGCGAATCGCCGCCTCGCAGGAATCCGCGATCATGATGATGGCGGTGATCTTGTTCTGCGGTTTGGTATTCTGATAGGAATATTCCTTCATATCGGGTTCGTCGCCGTCCGCCATCGTCTTCGCCTTGATATAGAAGAAACGAATGGGCATCGTACCGTGATGACGGAGCGCCACCTCGCCGAAAAACGCCGGCAGACGCGCCTCCTCGATGAGCCGCTTGCCGTCCGTCGTGTGATTGCGAATGAGCTGAACGGAAACCTCCGGGGGGATATTGTCGTGAGGATTTCCCTTTTCCTTCTGATTTTCCGTAAAATATTCGGGTCTTTCCAATTTCCCTACGTCGTGATAATACGCCGCCGCCCGCGCGAGCTCGGCGTTTTCGCCGATGTTCGCCGCGCACATTTCGGCGAATTGAGCGACAACCATGGAATGATCGAACGTGGCGGGCGCTTCCTCGCGAAGACGCTTTAAAAGCTTCACGTCAAAGCTGGTGAGCTCGCGCAGACGAAAAACCGTAAGGCAGGAAAACGCCAGCTCAAAGACGGGCAGGATCGCCATAAATAAGAGCGTCGAGCCGATTCCGCCGATCGCGCCGAAGACGAGATTCTCCACAAAATCGTATCCCTCGAATGATCCGACCTCGGAAAAACGGAACAGCGTAATCATCAGTTCGATCGGAATGCAGAGGAGGAGACCGGAAAATAAAATTTTGACGCGCGTCTTTAAGAAGCCGGAAATAAACACCGCGATCATTCCGCAGGCAAAAGCCAGAATGAAGGAGGCGAAGACGTCGTTGCTGATCCACGTCCCGTTGAAATTCGTAAACGAATCGACGACGAACATCGTCACCGCATAAATGACGTTGAGAAAAATCGCCTCTCTTCGATTTCGCAAAAAATAAGCCAAAATCGCCGTAAGCGCGACAGGGCGGGCGTAAATGCTTACGTATTCGCCGAAAAAGTAAGAGCTGACGATTCCCGATAGATAAATGAGAAAGACGAGGAGACTCTGCTTTAAGTCGAAAAGCGTGCTTCTGCTCTCGAACTGATAATAAAGATAGACGACGACATAGATGAACAGCAGGCTCGTCCACATATACATGAGCGAGGCGAAGTTCTCGACGAGAAAGGAGGGCCAGCCTTCGGGATCGTTTAAATAGACGGTAAGGACGATGAACGCGACGAGCGCGACAAAGGCCGCGACGAAAAAGAGAACGCTCTTGAACCAACCGCAAGCGAGCTCCTTTCTTCTGCGCCGTTCTTTTACGCGGGCGCTTTCCGTCAGGACGACGTTGCCCGCCGCCCCCTCTGTTTTTCTTTCATTGACTTTTGCCGTATCCGTATTCCGCATGAAATCAGTCTCCCTGAGAGCTCTTTTCTTCCCTCTCGTAAGCTTTTACGATCTGCATGACGAGGGGATGTCTCACGATGTCCTTTTCCGTCAGATGACAGACGGAAATATCCTCGATATCCTTTAAAATATCGACCGCCTGACGAAGGCCGCTCCTTTTCCCCTCGGGCAGATCGATCTGCGTCAGATCGCCCGTGACGACGACTTTACTCCCTTCGCCCATACGGGTGAGGAACATTTTCATCTGTTCGCGCGTCGTATTCTGCGCCTCGTCCAAGATGATGAAAGCGTTGCTCAGCGTTCTGCCGCGCATATAAGCGAGCGGAGCGATCTCGATCACGCCCCTATCCATATATTTTGTATAATTTTCCAATCCCAGCATTTCCTGAAGCGCGTCGTAGAGCGGTCTGAGATAGGGGTCCACCTTCGTTTGCAGATCCCCGGGCAAAAAGCCGAGCTTTTCGCCCGCTTCGACGGCGGGGCGGGTGAGAATGATCTTTTCCACCTGCTTGGATTTGAACGCGGCGACGGCGAGGCATACGGCGAGATAGGTTTTTCCCGTACCGGCGGGCCCCACGCCGAATACGACGGTGTTCTTTTTGATCGCGTCCACGTAATTTTTTTGACCGACCGTTTTGCACTTGATCTGTTTTCCCTTTGAAGTAATCGCAACTACGCCGCTCATGATCGAGCCGATATCCTTGGATCGCCCCTCTTTGGCGAGCTCGATACAATAAACGATGCGGGTGCGGTCGATTTTTTCCCCTGCGGAGATGATCGACAACAGGCTTTCGAGCACGTTGACCCCCGTCTCGACGCTTTCCTCTTCCCCGCGAAGGGTGACGGAAAGATCCTTTACGCTCGCGTTCAGACCGAGCTCGCGCGCAATGACGTTCAGATTTTCGTCGAACGTTCCCAAGAGCTTTTGCAGTTCGTCGACGGTGCGGGTAGCGATACTTCTTGAAACAATCATCTTTTTCTCCTTTAAAATCAACCCATATTCATGAAAATCGTCTTCAGATAGGTAATTTTTACAACGTAATGCTCCCCGTCGAAGGAAATCTCTTCCCCTTCGATCTCTCCGTCGGAGAAAAGCTTTGCCTTAGCCCGCGCCTGCTCTTCGGTCCATCCGCTCTCCGATACGGAGCATTCGACGACGGCCTTCGCCATGACGACGCACGGTCGTTCCGTTCCGTCCGCGCTCGCTCTCACGGCGCGCACGAGAATCTCCCCGACCGACACGCGTTCCCCCTCCGCTTTGACGGGAACGCCCGACAGGACGACGAGGTCTTTCAAAATTCCCTCGCAATCGGACGCGAAATCGCGCTCCTCCGCCGCCCGGAGAGAATAGCTTACCTCCACGTTCACGGTGAGAACGTAGCCGCTCTTTTTTATGGAGGCGAAGCTGACGTCCGGCAAGGATAATACCGCCGTCGTGGCGAGCGGAATATTTTTATCTTTGATAAACGAAAAAGGTTTTATACCGTATTCCGCCAAAAGAGACAAAACCTCCGTCTCGTAATAGGAACCGCTCCCCTCCACGCGGACGTCCGCGACGATATCTTTGGAAGCGAAAACGAGCAGAAAAAACGCCGCCGCCCCGATAAAGAGCGAAAAGTTGCGCTTGATTTTCAGCGCAAAAGCGTAGCCTTCGGCAGGCCGTACCTTTTTTATATTATAACACGAATTCTCTAAAAAAGCAAAAGCTTTTCGTACATCTTTACGATATATCCGCACGAGAATGGCGCTTTTGGATACTCTTTTTATATAAAACATGGGAACGGCATTCCTTTTTAAACGCATGACTGCCCGTTCCCCGTTATACCCTTCGATAAGAATATCCGCCTTAAACAGAGCGGATAATTTTTTCGATATCTGTAATTTTCCCGTCAACGATCGCATCCCCCTCGAAGTACTTGCGGATAAACAATCCCTTCCCCCGTATTTTCACCTCTCCGCCCGCAACGCATAGCGAAACTTCGTTTTCGGAAAAGGAGGAAATGGATTTTACGTTCTGAAAGTACGCGCCCGCTCCGTCCACAAAGTAATACCGGAAGGAGGAGGAAACGGCCGCGTCGTAACGGAGTTGCTCCATGATTTCTTGAATGAGTTCCATACGAAACTATTGTATGAAAGGATCTTTTTAAAAATGACGGAAAAGGGGAATTCCCCTTTATTTGCGAACGTGCTCCCCCCTCCCCGCCGCCCGAAGGGGCGCGATTCTTTCAGGGCGACCCCCTTTTGAAGCGAAAGACGAACGATTCACCCCCCGTTTTTCCGCCGTTGCGGGCGAGCGCTTAAACGCCTAACGCAAAAACCTTATTCCCGAAAGAATCCCTTGCGCCCTGTCTCGTCCCGTTGCAGGATCCCGCGATCCACGAGGCTCGTCGTCCGTTTTTACAAGGATTTGTTTGTAGGATGTTTGAAGCTCTTAAAAAAAGAGAGGAACCCATATCGCTATGAGCTCCTCTTTGTTATCCTGTTACGATTTGCCAAACGGCGAATAGATCGTCAAGTATAGTCCGCCGAGCTACACTTCAATATCATATTCACGAAGTGTTTTTAACATTTGATTAGCCACGGCTTTAATCATAGGAACCGCTACGGAATTACCGCATTGCTTTTTAACTTTTCCGTAAGGAACAACGATTTTGAACGTATCGGGAAACCCTTGTATCCTTAACATCTCGCGTTCGGTAGGTCTGCGCTCGTCGTTTATAAGGATATAGTTTGCGGAAGCTCCCGCTCGTAATGCCGACGAATACGGGTGCGGAGTAACCGTTCCCGCCATATTCTCGTGGGAAATGTAAGGCTTTGGATAATCTTTATCGTGAAGTCTTTCAAGCCTTGATAAACGAATATTATCTTTAACGTAATATCTTGCGTCAACGTCGCTTTCAAGTATATCGGACAACTGTAATCTTTCGCTTTCTTTTATAGGCAGAGGAAATTCAAACGGCAAGTCTTTCAAAAAACCGACTATTATAATGCGCTCTCTCTTTTGCGGAACGCCATAGTCAAGAGCATTGAGAACTTTTGCGTGAATGTGATACCCGAGAGCCTCCAAGTGTCCCCGAATTATTTTGAAGGTGTTGCCGTTATCGTGAGCGACTAAATTCCTTACGTTCTCAAGCATAAACGCCGACGGACGTTTTGCTTTCAATATTCTTTCTATATCAAAAAATAGCGTACCGCAAGTTTCGTTGGCAAATCCTTCTTTTTTCCCTATAATCGAAAACGCTTGACAAGGAAACCCGCCGAGCAAAATATCGAAATCGGGAATATCGGCGGCGTTAATTTTGGTGATATCGCCCGACGGGTGTTCGCCGAAATTCGCTTCATAAGTTTTACAAGCGTCTTCGTCAAATTCGGAAGAAAAAACGCATCTGCCGCCCACGCTCTCAAAACCTAATCGAATACCGCCTATCCCCGCAAAAAGGTCTATAAATGTGAAGTCCGCCCACCTGTTATTTGGGGTATATTCGGTGATTTGCGGCTCATACTGAAAACTTTGAAGCGGCGTATCGTTAGAAAAAATTTGTTCGACCGTAGTGTTCAAAGCCGACGCTATTTTAAGCGCAATATCGACGGACGGAATAGAAACGGATTTTTCGATAGATGAAAGCGCTCGCCGGCTTATACCCACTTTGTTTGACAATTCCGTTTGCGTTAAACCTACCCGCTTTCTTTGTAATTCTACGTTTGCTATCATTTTATTCTCCATATCAACTGTGCGAAGTAAACTTCCCATTTAGTATAACATAAGTAAAAAAAGAAGTCAATGAAATAAGAAAAAATTAAGAAAGATATTTTTAATCTTTGATGATTTCGGAAAAGTGTGATATAATGTAACAAATAGTTGAAACGAGGCGAATTATGGAACCTAAATTAAGAACCGTAAGCAAGGCGACGCCGCCATATGCTATCAATAAATTCCCTTCGTCGTTTGTTGAAAGATTTGCGGAAGAAATCGTATATATGCTCGCTACAAAAGATACCATGTCTTTGGAAGGCAACGAGTGGGAACAAATTTTCGCAAATTGTATTAAAGCGGATTGGAAACCTTCTAACGTCGGTTTGGACGACGTTGTTTTGGATAATTGTTGTTGGAGCGCTAAAACCGTAAAGGCAAGCGGCAATATTGGGAAACAAAGAACGGTACGATTGATAAGCGGAAGAAATTCGCCTACATATAGTTATGGAGAAGATAGAATTACCGAAGCGGATCCCAATCATATCGGCAAAATGGTATTAAGTATATGGAATGAGCGAGTATCGGGCGTCCGACAATATTTTAAGTTTGCAAGAACGGTTGTGCTAATTAAAGGACTCGATTATAGCGAATATCTAATTTTTGAAGTCGAAACAATACGATACGACAGCGATCAATATGTATTTGAATGGAATCGTCGCGGCAATCTTGAGGGTTACACAAAAGAAGGGCATAATCATAAATTTACTTGGCAACCGCACGGCAGTCAATTTACCATTATAGAGGAAATACCGCAAGAAAGGTATCACTTGAAGATACGAAAGCCCGAAAAGTTGGACAAAGCAAGTATTTTACAGGCTCTATCGTTTGATAAAGGTTGGGTAACCGTATTAGAATAAGCCTATGGCGGACGTATTCGACAAAGAGAAACGCTCTCAAATTATGAGCGCAGTTCACTCAAAGAAAAACAAATCGACCGAATTAAAACTAATAGAAGTATTTAAACGTTACGGTATAATCGGTTGGCAACGAAACTACAAGGTTAAAGGTCGTCCCGATTTTGTTTTTCCACGCAAGAAAATAGCGATTTTTGTCGACGGTTGCTTTTGGCACGGACACGATTGCAGAAACACGCGCCCGAACGATAACGCCGAGTATTGGCAAAAGAAACGCGAGCGCAATATGCGACACGATAGAGAAATAACCGAAAGATTTGAAAGTCGCGGATGGACGGTCATACGCGTTTGGGAATGCGAACTAACCCGCAAGAACGAGCAGATTTTACGCGAAAAAATACGTCGTTTAATAGAAGATTAGCGAAAGCTCCCTCGAATCCTTTCGAGGGAGCTTTCCTTGCTTAAAATATACGATAAAGGCGAATGCGTTTCCCAACGGAAACGCATTCGCCTTTCGCCTGTCCGGTGAAACGGACGGGAAGAAAAAATGTTTTTACGGCGAAAACAGTTCCTCCGCGCGGCTCAATTCGCGAACTGGCTGTTGTACAAAAGGCTGTAAAAGCCTCCCTTGGAAAGGAGCTCGTCGTGCTTGCCCTGCTCGACGATCCGCCCGTCCTTCATGACGAGAATCACGTCCGCGCTTCGAATCGTGGAGAGGCGGTGAGCGACGATAAAGCTCGTCCTGCCCTTCGTCATCTTGGCGAAATCTTCCTGAATTTTCAGCTCCGTCCTCGTATCGATGGAGGAGGTTGCCTCGTCGAGAATGAGCATGGGCGGCGCTCCGAGCATGATGCGCGTAATGCAGAGGAGCTGCTTCTGCCCCTGCGAGAGCGAACCGCCCTCCTCGCCGACGACGGTATCGTAACCGTCTTTGAGGCGAACGATGAAGGAATGCGCGTGCGCCGCCTTCGCCGCGGCGACGATCTCCTCGTCCGTCGCGTCCGGCTTGCCCATGGCGATATTTTCCCTGACCGTGCCGTTTTTAAGCCACGTCTCCTGCAAGACCATGCCGTAATTTTTTCGGAGGGAACGGCGGGTAATCTCCCGTACGTCCTTTCGATCGACGCAAATCCTCCCCTCGTCCACATCGTAAAAACGCATGAGAAGATTGACGACGGTCGTCTTTCCGCAGCCCGTAGGTCCCACGATGGCGACGCGCTGTCCCGATTTTACCTGTAAAGAAAAGTTTTCGATGAGCTTTTTATCGGGCGTATAGGAAAAATTTACCTTTTCGAGCGTCACTTCGCCGCACGCCCGCCCCATTTCGGGCAAATCGGAGTCGTCTTTTTGCGGTTCGGCGTCGATGAGCTCGAAGATGCGCGAAGCGCAGGCGAGCGCGTTCTGAAATTCCGTGACCACGCCGGAAATCTCGTTGAAGGGCTTCGTATATTGGGTGGCGTACGACAAAAACTTGGAAAGACCGCCCACCGTCAGCCCGGCGACCGTCATGCCGCCCAACAGAAACGAGTCCGAGCCCGCGCTCATAATGACAAAGATCGCGCCGAGAAGCGCGACGAGCGCGTAGACGACGGCGTTGACGAACCGCGTGCAAGGATTCGTGAGCGAGGAAAAGAAGATCGCTTTCAGCGAGCAATCCTTTAAACGAGCGTTGATTTCGTCGAACTTCTCCTCGTTTTCGCCCTCGTGCGAGAAAGCCTTCACCACCTTCAGATTCCCGATCATTTCGTCGATAAAAGCCGTCTGTTCGCCCCTCGTCTTCGACTGCGCGGCGAACATCGAGAAGGTATGCGTCGCGATAAATTTCGCGACGAAAAGCGAGAGCGGCGTGACGACCGCCACGGCGGCGGCGACCATCCAGTTGATCTTCAGCATGAATACGATTGTCCCCACGATCGTGAGAACGCCCGTAAACAGCTGGGTAAATCCCATCAGGAGTCCGTCGGCGAATAAATCCACGTCGGCGACGACCCGATTCGCCACGTCGCCGTAGGAATGATTATCGATGTAGGAGAAAGGAAGCTTCTGAATCTTTAAAAAAGCGTCCTCCCTTATTTTTTTTACGGTGTTATAGGAGATCGTGTTGTTGACGACGCTCATCAGCCACTGCGACGCCGCCGTGACCAAAGCGCACGCGCCGATTCCTATGAGGTAATTTTTCAACGAGGCGAAGTCTACGCCCGTATCGAGAATGCAATCGATCGCGTCGCCCACGAGAATGGGTACGTACAGGGTGAACGCGACCGTGACGAACGCCAAAAAGAGCGTGAGCAGAATGAGGGGAAGAGAACTCTTCAGATATTTCAACACGCGGGCAAACGCGCTCCGACCGGCTTTCCGCTTTTCTTCCTTACGCATCCGCGCTTTCCCCCTTGAACTGTGAATCGTAAATTTCCTTATAGACGCCGCAGGTCTTTAAGAGCTCGTCGTGCGCGCCGATTCCGACCGCTTTGCCGTCGTCGAGCACGACGATCCGGTCCGCGCCCTGTATGGAGGACGTGCGTTGCGAAACGATGAACACCGTCGCCCTGATCCCTTTCAACGCCTTTCGGAGCGCGGCGTCCGTCGCGTAATCGAGGGCGGACGCGCTGTCGTCGAGAATGAGAATCTCCGGATTTTTGACGACGGCGCGCGCGATCGTGAGCCGCTGTTTCTGTCCGCCGGAGAGGTTTCCGCCCCCCTGCTCGATCATTCCGTCGAGACCTCCCTTCGCCGCGAGTACGTCCGTAGCCTGAGCGAGCTCGACCGCCCGCAAGAGCTCTTCGTCCGTAGCCGATTCGTTCCCCCATTTCAGGTTATCGCGAATGCTCCCCTTAAAGAGCACGGCGTGCTGGGGAACGACGGCGACGAGAGAGAGAAGCTCCTCGTCGGAATAGGATTTTACGTCCCTGCCGTTCACGCACACTCTGCCCCGATCGCAATCGTAAAAATGAGGGATGAGGTTGACGAGGGAGGTCTTTCCGCTGCCCGTTCCGCCGATAACGCCGATCGTCTGCCCCCTTTCCGCCGAAAAGGTGACGTCTTCCAACGAAGGCGCGCCCGCGCCGCGATAGCGCAAAGAAACGCCGTCGAACGAGACGTGCGAGGCGTTATATACCCTGTCGTCCGAGACGCGCTGCAGGCTGTTTTTCGTCTGCAACACCGCGTCCAAGCGATTGCCGCACGCGATCGTCTTGGTAATCGTAACGATGAGGTTGGAAAATTTGACGAGCTCCACGAGGATCTGAGACATATAGTTGTACAGGGCGAGGACCTCCCCTTGCGAGAGAGAGCCGAGGCTCACCCTTACCGCGCCCGTATAGAGGAGGACGATGACCGCGATATTGACGACCACGTAGGTGACGGGATTCATGATCGCGGAAATATTGCTCGCGAATTTCTGATTTTTCGTATAGGCGAGATTCCTCTTTTCGAAGAGCTCGGTTTCGTCCTCCTCTTTACAGAACGCCCGAATCACTCTCGCCCCGACGAGATTTTCCTTCGTGGAAAGATATACCTTATCCAGCTTGTTCTGAGAATTTTTATAGAGGGGAACGGTAATCTTCGTGACGCCGAAGACGATGGCGGCGAGTACGGGAATGACGCAAGCGAAGACGATTCCGCACTTTACGTCTACGACGAACGCCATGACGAGCGAGCCGAACACGACGACGGGCGAACGAAGAAACAAGCGCAGAACCATGTTTACGCCGTTCTGCACCTGATTGACGTCGCTCGTCATGCGAGTGATCATCGTGGAAGTCCCCATGCCGTCGATCTCGCTGTAGCTCAGACTCTGCAATTTGCGAAAGAGCGAGCCTCTCAGCTCCGTGGAGAAGCCCACCGCCGCCTTCGCCGCAAAGTATTGCGCCGTGCAGGAAGCGACGAGCCCGACGACGGCGAGCGCGACGAGCGCCCCGCACATACCGACGATATAGCCCTTATTTCCCTCGCCGATTCCCTCGTCGACGATGGAAGCGACGACCAAAGGGACGACGAGCTCGAATACCGCCTCCAAAAACTTGAACAGCGGCGCGAGAACGCTCTCTTTTTTATAATTACGTAAGAATCTTAAAAGATTTTTCATAAATTTCCGAAAACCTTTTTTATTTAAGCGGTGATAAACAAATAGGCGAAATACCCCGCGAAGCAGACGAGCAGGAGAACGCCTCCCCCTCTTCCGATTTTATGCTTCGGCAGATAGGACAAAACGGCGAGGAGAACCGTCGCGCCCAGCGCGATCAGCGCGTCGACCGTAAAGGAGAGAGAAAATTCGAGCGGGAACAAAAGGGAAGTGAAACCGGCTACGCAGAGCAGATTGAAAATATTGCTTCCGATAATATTGCCCACCGCGATATCCGTCTTGCCCTTTCTCGCCGCCGTGACCGACGTAACGAGCTCGGGGAGAGACGTTCCGATTGCGACCACGGTGAGTCCGATGATCCGCTCGTCTATGCCGAGCGTTTGCGCGATGTAGGTTGCGGAATCCACGACGAAATCGCTCCCCCAAATGACGCAGGCGAGTCCGACGATCGTAATGACGATTAAAAACCACGCCCTACCGCACATACGCGCGTACCATGCGCGTATTTTCCCTTTCGGTTCCTCCTCCGCTTCCTCCTCGACGCCGTCGGCGATCGCCTTCTTCCTTTCGGCTAACGCCTGACGAATCAGAAATCCGACGTATAAAATCAGGAGGGCAAACAGGACGCCGCCGTCTATTCTTCCGAGCTGCCTTCCGGCGTAACCGACGACGGCGAAAAGCAACGAAACGGCGATGAGGAAGGGCAAATCGATCCGGAGCGAATTTTTGTGAACGGGAATTTCATGCACGACGGCGGTAAGCCCGAGAATGAGCAAAATATTGATAATATTGCTCCCGATCACGTTCCCCACGGTGAGATCCGCCGCTCCCTGAATCGCGGACGTAATCGATACGGACAGCTCGGGCGCGGACGTGCCGAACGCGACGACGGTGAGTCCGACGACGAGCTCCGGCACCTTCAATTTGCCCGCGACGCCCGCCGCGCCGTCGACAAACCAGTCCGCCCCCTTCACCAAGAGGACGAATCCGACGACGAGGATTAAAATCTTTAAAAAAAGCGTCATATCAGTAAAACTCCTTTCCGAAAGCATGGCTTTCGATATCTTATCATATCGAAAGTCTTGTCACTTTCCGAAAAAAGCCGCCGCGACACGATGATTGCTCATCGGGATATGTTGCCGCGACGCAAACGACTACTCCCTTTCTTTATTTCTTTATTTTTCATTTTTTGCGAGACGAACGAGAAAGAGATCTCGAAGGAGGGGCGAAACGCCCGTTTCCCCTTTTATTTTTTATCGATTCGATCTCTTCTTCATTTTTCTCTTTAACATTTCGAAGCTCGACCTGAACTCCGGATAGCGGAAATAGACGGCGGCGTACAGCGCGGCGGGAATCGCGACGAGGAGGGCGATTCTTATCAGGAAGTCTTTTATCTCCCAGCCGGGCGCGAGATAACGACACGCGAGACAGGAAACGGCGAAAACGGCGACGTTGACCGCCGTGTAGACGAGAAACCGCAGATAATATTTCCACGGCTTTTGTTTAAAGTAGGTCTTCAACAGGACGATCGTCTCCCACGGTCCCGAAACGAGCGCGACGGAAACAATCGAAGCGAGGACGACCCCGTTTACGCCGAGAGGGGTCTGAATGAGCACGATGTTTAAAAGGAGGTTGACGGCGGATTCGACGTAGGGCTTCGCCGCGTCCTCCTTCCACACGCCCGCCGCATCCTTATACGTAATGACGATCCAGCGCAGGGAATTGAAATAGAAAAACAGGCATAAGAGCGCCACCGTTTTCTCCCCGTAAAGCATCGTCGTATCCTTGTCCATCCAAAAATACATGAAGCGGTTATAAAGCCCGAACAAAAGGACGGTACACCAGCCGACGACGCAGAAATTTAAAAAAGTGAGCCTTTGGAAATCCTGAAAATTTTTCTTTCTGTCGTCGAGGACGATGCTGTTGCCGATTCCCGCTTTTATCGCGTTATAGCCGACTTGCAGGATTCCCAGAACGCTCGCGTGAATCAGATAGTAATTGTTGAATACGGCGAGATCGCTCAACGTGAGGAAGGCGGAAACGACGATGCTGTCGAAGGAGTAGAGAACGACCGTGCCCAGTTTATGTCCGAACAACGCCTTTACTCTTCCCATGACGTCCTTGACGACCGCCTTATCCGGCTTGCCTTTGCAATAATATTCCGGATACGTCCTTTTCACGACGAGCGCGCGAACGATACAGAGCACGCTGTTGAAGATCGGCTGCAAAAGAATATACAGATAGTAGGCGATATGCGGGGAAAGATTTCTGCATGTACAGAGAACGACCGTCTGCCCGATATACATGACGGTATAGACCGCCGTGACGATGTTGCTCTCGATATCCGTCCTTTGAAGGGAGGCCACGACGCATCCGCTGTAAGGGAAAAGAAAATACGTCAGCGCCGCGTCGACCAAATAGATGGCGAACAGCAAATAAACGTTCATGCCGTCGGGAACCTGTCCGCTGATAAAATGATTGACGAAGGGCAATACGATGAGTCCGAGGATAAGCACCGCGCACCCGATGGCGCGGTATGCCTTTTTATAGAAATTGAGGAGAGCCCGCACCGCTTCCATATCGTCGGAGGCGATCGGCTTATACATATTGAAGACGAGCGCGCTGCCGAATCCGAGCTCGGCGAGATTAAGCACGCTTAAAATAGAGGTGAACAGACTGCTGAGCCCCGCGTATTCCGACGAGAGAAACCGAAGGATCAGCGTCCTGATCACGAAGGGAAAGATGAGCAGAATCATCTTGTTGACGAGCCCGAAGACGACGTTTCTCTTTGAATTTTTCAGCCGTTCCAGCCTCATAAACGAACTCCTTCGCCCAATCCGAACGGTTTTTTATCGGGAAACAGGAGACCGCCGAGCAGGGCGAGCGTAAAATTGACGCCCGCGTCGAGCACGTAATTTTCCGTGACTCCCAAAAGGAGAAAGGCTACGAGAGCCAAGGTATAGCCGGGCATATCCTCCCTTACGCTGTCGGCAAAGAGCCATGCCTGTCCCAAAAGGAAGAGAACCGTAAAGAAAATTCCGTAGTTCAAGAACAAATTCAAATACGCCACATCGAAAACGTCGGAGACGGAGGACGTATCCCGTCCGAAGAGGCTGATCGGAATCTCGTTCATAAACGATTGCGATAGGTTGAACCGCTCGGAAAACGACGCGTTCACTTCGTTGAAGAAGCTGTTCCTGCCGCAGCCGAAGGTCATAAGGAGGCAAAACAGCGTCACGAAAGGAACCAGCCAAACGGCGAATTTCCCCGTGAAGCGATACAGCCGCTTCCACCGCAGGACGTAGGCGATCGCCGCCACGACGTTGACGAGGATAAAAGCCGTGCGGCAATTGGTATAATCGTAGAGCAGGAAGTTCGCAAGCACGATGGCCGCCGCGTGAATCAGATTATACTTTTCATGAAAAACAAAGAGATAGCCGACGACGGCGACGAAAAACATGATGTGCGCGGGATTGGAACCGGTAAATCCTAAGCTGCAATGATTGAGGAGGACGCGGACGGCGTCTCCGTCGACGAACGTATAATCGCCGAACGTGAGATCGTTCGACCCGGGAACCATATCCATGTTATAGAAGGCGACCAAGGCGATGTACAGAACGGCGCGGTAGGTAAAAACGACTTTTACGAAACGTCTCTTATCGATTCCCTTGAAGCCCGCGATGGCGGCGATCGTTACGAGAATGACGGAATGTCCGCTCTGCAAATAAGAAATAGCCCCGCAGGTCAATAAGATGAGACAGATAAAGACTTCCTTTATTTTCCAATCGGTAAAGAGATATTTCAAAGCGAGAAAGACTGCCGAAGCGAGAAAAAAATACCCCACGTCGGCGGTCAGTTCGATATAGGTGGATTTTATGCCGATCAGAATAAAGAAAAATATAAAATAAAAGATTTCGGCGAAAGAGAACATCTTTCTCCTCGCGCCGTCGATCCTTTTGAGGACGTTCCTTTTTTCATAAGTGCTCACAATTTCCATAATCTTATAGTACCATACTTGCGAAATTTTGGCAAGCCTATTTTTTCTTTAATTTGAAAAGCCTGTCTCCTTTTTCTCTTTTCCGCGTCGAAAACTCGGATAAAAAGCGGGATTAAAAGCCGATATCGATCACGCCGAGCCCTTGAAGCAGGATCTTCACGCCGAGAAGAATGAGAACGACTCCGCCCACGGACTGCGCCAGCGAGGGAACCGCGATCTTGCTCCCCGCGTATTTTCCGAGGAGAACCGCCCCGAAACAAAGAAGAAAGGTCGTGCAGCCGATGATCGCGCCGTCGATCCATACGTTTGCGAAAAGATTCCCCTCCGCCGCGCAGGCGAGCATGGAAACGCCGACGGCGAGCGCGTCGATCGAGGTCGCCACCGCCTGCAACGCGAGCTTCCCCACGGTGAGCTTCGCCTTTTCTTCCCCCTCTCTCTTATCTTCCTTTAAAGCGCTTTCCTTTATCCCGTCGAACGCCATTTTTCCGCCCACGATGAGAAGAAAAGCGAACGAGACCCAATGGGAGATCTTTTTGATGAAAACCTCGAGAAGACTGCTCGCATAGTAGCCCGTCACGGGCATAAGAAACTGAAACGCGCCGTAGAAGAACGCGATCAGAAACACCTTTCGCAGCCTCATTCCGCTCTCGACAACGCCGTTGGTAATTCCCACGGTGATCGCGTCGAGCGAAAGGATGACGCCGAGGAGCAAAATATACCAGAAACTATTCATAAAAAACCTCCCTCCGCTTCGCTTGCGCCCGCGGTAAAAAAAAGACTTATGCCGCGGTAAAAATTTATCGTCGCATAAGTCTCGTCGTTTCATATTAAACCTGAGCCGAAGGGCTCATCGTGTAGATTTAATCGCTCTTCCGCAAAAATCTTACGAAAAAGCCGGACTACTCCCTTATTTTTATTCAGAAATATAACATTCGGACAAAGCGCGGCGACAGCCGCGCGAGATCTATCCCTTCAACGGATACTATAATAACGCTTTCCGTCGCCGTTGTCAATATCCGCTTGCTACAATTTATGCAAAAAAAAGAAAAATCATGCCTTGCGCGACGCTTAAACGAATCCGTTGCCGCAGGCTGCCCTTCCGCGAAAAATCGCTCTTCTTATTTTCTTTTCCCCTTCTTTTTTCTTCCGGACCTCATGGACGCGAAGAACACGATGAGTCCGATCACGAGGAGGAGCGCAAGAACCGCCGTTACGATCGTCGCGTGCAGATAGGTAAAGGAAAAGAGTTCCGTCGAAGCCGATATCTCCCTTTCGTTGACCGCGAGGTAAACCAGCCCCGCGACGCAACAAGCGGTCAACGCGCCGACGACGACGAGGACGTAGAGGGCGAACGCCCTCGCTCCGCCCCGTTTATCGGGAAAAGGAGGAGGGGGAGGAGGGAAAGGCTTTTCGCCCGCCCTGTCGAAGGTCTCTCCGTGCGGGAGAGGTTCTTCCGCTTTTTTGACCGGCTCTTCCTTTGCGAGCGCTTGTTCCCTCCCTAACGGCGGCTCCGCTTCCGCCTGTCGGGAAGAATTTTCCCGAAGCGCGGACTCGGACGCTTTCTCCTTTTGAAAGCCGTCGGGCGCGGGCTCCTTTAATTCTACCGAGTGAAATTCCTCCGCAGGGCGAACGGCGGCGGAACGGGGAAAGAGCGCGTATTTATCGAGGCCGAACCGCGCGCAGACGGCGTCGAGTTGTTCGTCGGTGGGATCCGCCAGTCCCACTTCCCATTTAGCGACCAGATTGCGCTCAACGCCGATCATTCTCGCGAAATCTCCCGTCGAAAGCTGCCTTTCCGTTCTGATACAATAGATTTGTTCGCCTACGGTCATTTTTTTTACTCCTTCCTCCGCGCGGAGGCTTCCGTCGTTTTCTCTCCCGCCGCAAAAAGAAAGGGACGGGAAATGAGTCCTTTTAAAAATCGATTTTTTCGAGAATATACTTTTCCGCCTCGTCCACGGAGACGCGGATCTGCCCCATCGTATCCCTGTCGCGGATCGTGACGGTATCGTCGTTTAACGTATCGAAATCGATCGTCGCGCAGAAAGGCGTGCCGATTTCGTCCTGTCTGCGGTAACGCTTGCCGATGGATCCGGTAACGTCGTACGTACAGTTGAATTTCTTGACGAAACGGCGATATACCTCGTCGGCTTTTTCCGAAAGATTCTTCTGTAAAGGAAGGACGGCGCACTTATAGGGCGCGAGGAAGGGATGCAGATGAAGGACGGTCCTCACGTCGTTCTTTGCGGGATCGACGACCTCCTCGTCGTACGCGTCGGTCAAAAAGGCGAGCACGACTCTGTCCGCGCCCAGCGACGGCTCGATTACATAAGGAACGTATCGCTCGTTCGTCGCGGGGTCGGTATATTCCATGCTCTTGCCGCTCTCGTTCTGATGCTGCGTGAGGTCGTAATCCGTCCGATCGGCGACGCCCCAAAGCTCTCCCCAATCGAAGGCAAACCGATATTGGAAATCCGTCGTAGCCTTGGAGTAAAAGCACAATTCTTCGGGCGAATGATCGTGCAGACGGAGATTTTCCTCCTTGATTCCGAGGGAAAGCAGCCAATCCTTGCAGAATTGCTTCCAATAGGCGAACCATTCGAGGTCGGTTCCCGGCTTGCAGAAAAATTCCAGCTCCATCTGCTCAAATTCGCGTGTTCTGAAGGTAAAGTTTCCCGGCGTAATCTCGTTGCGAAAAGCCTTTCCGATCTGACCGATCCCGAAAGGAACCCTCATGCGCGAGGCGCGCTGAACGTTCAGAAAATTGACGAAGATCCCCTGCGCCGTTTCGGGACGGAGATAAATGGCGCTCGCCGTATCCTCCGTGACCCCCTGAAAGGTTTTAAACATCAGATTAAACTTGCGAATGGGCGTAAAGTCCGAATTTCCGCAGACGGGACAGGAAACCTTATGCTCGGCGATGAACGATTCGAGCTGAGCATTATCCATAGCGTCGGGGTTTACGTCGGTCAAATTATGCTTCTTCGCATACGCCTCCACGAGATCGTCCGCGCGGCTTCTGGATTTGCAAGCTCTGCAATCGACGAGCGGATCGGAAAAGCCGCCGAGATGCCCGGACGCCTGCCACGTCCTCGTATTCATCAGGATCGCGCAGTCCACGCCCGTATTGAGGGAATTCTCCTGCACGAATTTTTTCCACCACGCCCTCTTGACGTTATTTTTCAGCTCTACGCCCAAGGGACCGTAATCCCACGAATTGGCGAGGCCGCCGTATATTTCGCTTCCCGGAAAGATAAATCCCCTGTTTTTACAAAGCGCGACGAGCTTTTCCATCGTCACAGCTCTCTTTTCAGCCATATGATTTTTTTCTCCTTGAAAAAGTTTCTCTCGCCTCTCATTATATTATTTTTTCCCCGATAAGTCAAACGCATTGCGGTATATTGAGGAAATTTCGTCCGCCCCTTTTCCGAAAAAGAATTTAAGCGAAATCAAATAAAAATTCTTTCCAAAACTTTACTTGCCGATTCTTTTTGTGCTATACTATATGAAATTCTAAAAGAAGGAGCAGGTTATGTTAAGCGACATCGAGATTGCCCGGAACGCAAAACCGCAGGATATCAGAATCATTGCAAAGCAGCTCGGACTCACCGAGGACGAATTGGAACTTTACGGTAAATATAAAGCAAAGGTAAACGCGCCCGTCGGAGAAAAAAAGGCGAAGCTTATCCTCGTGACGGCGATCAACCCCACCGCCGGCGGCGAGGGAAAGACGACCGTTTCCATCGGGCTCGCCGACGCGCTCAGAAAGACGGGCAAAAAGGCGTGCCTCGCTTTGAGAGAGCCTTCTCTGGGACCCGTATTCGGAATTAAAGGCGGAGCGGCGGGCGGAGGATACGCGCAGGTAATCCCCATGGAGGATATCAATCTTCACTTTACCGGCGATCTCCACGCCGTCACGGCGGCGAACAACCTCCTGTGCGCCCTCGTCGACAATCTGCTCTTCCGCGGCAATCCCTTGAACCTCGACCCCGAAAAAATTTATTTCCACAGATGTATGGACATGAACGACCGATCGCTCGTCAACATCACGATCGGCAAGGGAGGAAAGGGCTTCGAGAGAGAGGAACACTTCGATATCACCGCCGCCTCGGAAATCATGGCGACGCTCTGCCTCGCCTCAGACCTTAAAAATTTGAAGGAACGGCTGTCGAACATTATCGTCGGTTTGGACAAAGAGGGAAATTACGTGAAGGCGGGGCAGATTCCCGGCGCCGTAGGCAGCATGACCGTCCTTTTAAAGGAGGCGATGAAGCCCAATCTCGTACAGACCCTCGAAGGCACGCCCGCCTTTGTTCACGGCGGCCCCTTCGCCAACATCGCGCACGGATGCAACTCCGTCGTCGCCACCAAAACGGCGATGGGCTTAGCCGATTACGTAGTGACCGAAGCGGGCTTCGGAGCCGACCTCGGCGCGGAAAAGTTCCTCGATACGAAGTGTCGCGTGGCGGGAATCGAGCCGCAGGCAGTCGTCGTCGTAGCCACCGTAAAGGCGTTAAAGCTCCACGGCGGCGCGGACAAAGAAAACCTTTCCGAAGAAAATCTCGAAGCGCTTGAAAAGGGTATTCCCAACCTGTTGAAGCACATTTCCAACATCAGAAACGTATACAAAAAGCCCGTCGTCGTGGCGATGAACCGCTTTATCACCGACTCCGAGGCGGAGACGGACTTCGTCATTCGGAAGGTGAAGGAGAGCGGCGCGGTCGCCGTCTTTACCGACGTCTTCTTAAAGGGAGGCGAGGGCGGAATCGAGCTTGCGGAAGCCGTCTCCTCCGCCTGCGAAATCCCCTCCGTCATGGAATACTGCTACGATCTCGACGATACCGTCGCGAATAAAATCAACGACGTGGCGACAAAGATCTACGGCGCGGACGGCGTGGACTTCACGCAAGAGGCGCAAGAAAAAATCGAAGAGATCGAGCGTCAGGGATACCGGAATCTCCCCGTCATCATCGCAAAGACGCAATACTCCCTTTCCGACGACATGACGAAGCTCGGACGCCCGAAGAACTTCCGCATTACGGTGAGAGACGTCGCCTTAAAAGGCGGCGCGGGATTCATCGTGGCGATCGCGGGGAAAATTTTATTGATGCCCGGACTGGCGGCGCACCCCTCTGCGGAAAAAATCGACGTGGACGAAGAGGGAAACATCGTAGGGCTATCCTGAAAGACGGCGCTTTCCCCCCCTCTTCGTCGAAAAAAGCGACCGTCCGTTTCGGAAAACGAATCAATTCTTATCAATTATAAAATATAAGAGGAATCACGAGAGAATATTTATGGTAAAACCAATCGAAGCAACGAATTTTATCGAACAGTTTATCAACGAGGACGTCGAAAGCGGGAAGGTGAAGGAAATTCAGACCCGCTTCCCTCCCGAACCCAACGGTTATCTTCACATCGGGCACGTAAAGAGCATGCTCGTCAATTTCGGCACGGCGATCAAGTACGGCGGCAAATGCAACCTCTTTTTCGACGATACCAATCCCTCGAAGGAGAAGACGGAATTTGTCGAGGCGATCAAAAAGGACATCGAATGGATCGGCTATCGGTGGGAAAAAATCTGCTACGCCTCCGACTTTTTCGAACAAATTTACCTCTATGCCGAACAGCTCGTCAAAGAGGGGAAAGCGTTCGTCTGCGATTTATCCGCCGACGAAATTTCCGCCGCGCGCGGAACGCTCACCGAGGCGGGCAAGGAGAGCCCTTACCGAAATCGCTCCCCCGAAGAAAATTTAAGGCTGCTCCGCGAGATGCGGGCGGGCAAATACGCCGACGGAGAAAAATGCCTCCGCGCTAAAATCGACATGGCTTCCCCCAACATCAATATGAGAGATCCCGTCATCTATCGCATTCTGCGCGCGACGCATCACCGAACGGGAGACGAATGGTGCATCTACCCGATGTACGACTACGCCCATCCCATCTGCGACTACCTACAGGGCGTGACGCACTCCCTCTGTACGCTCGAATTCGAGGATCACCGTCCCCTTTACGACTGGGTGGGCGTCAACCTCGGATTTTCCCCCAAGCCCAGACAGATCGAGTTCGCCCGCCTCAACATCGCCAACACGGTGATGAGCAAGCGGTATTTGAAGAAGCTCGTCGAAGAGGGACTCGTACACGGCTGGGACGACCCGCGCATGCCGACCATAGCGGGACTCAGAAACCGCGGCGTTCCCCCCGAAGCCCTCCTCGACTTCTGCAATAAGGCGGGAATCGTAAAGGCGAATTCCGAATGTCAGCTCTCCCATCTCGAATCCTGCATCCGCGACAACCTGAACGAAAACGCGGAGAGAGCCATGGCGGTTTTAAACCCGATCAAGGTGACGATTACCAATTATTCGGGCGAAGAATACGTGGAAGCCGCCGTCAATCCCGTAAAAAAGGAGGCGGGCGTCCGCAAGGTCAAGTTCACGGGAAGGGTATATATCGACGGGAGCGACTTCTCCCTCGCCCCTCCCCCCAAGTATAACCGCTTGAGGGAGGGAGGCGTCGTACGCTTGAAAAACGCTTACATCATTCGGTGCGACGAAGTCGTCAAGGGCGAGGACGGAGAGGTGAAGGAATTAAAATGCTCCTATTACCCCGAATCGAGAAGCAACAACGACACCTCCGGAATCAAGGCGAAGGGTACGATTCAGTGGGTGGACGCTTCCGCCGCCGTCGACGCGGAAATCCGACAATATTCCTACCTGCTGAACGACGCGGCTTACTCCGGACAGGATTTCGGGGAGAGAATCAATCTCGACAGCGAGCATATCCTGGCGGGCAAAGCCGAACCCTATCTTGCGGAGAGCGAGGAAAACAAGAGGTTCCAGCTGATGCGCATCGGCTATTACAAAAAGTTTACGGAAAACGGAAAGCTGATCCTCTCCGAGATCGTCTCCTTAAAGGACAGCTTCAACAAATAAAAATTTTCGAGCGGAAGCGAGGGCTTCCGCTCTTTTTTATTGGGAAAAGAAAAAGGGTCCTCCCCGAAGGGAAGACCGAAAGGGCAGGCTTTATCGGGAAAGCACGGCTAAAATCGATTCGTAAAGCTCGGGCGTTCCTTCCTGCGTAATGCCGTAATCTCCGAGGCAATCTTTCATTTCCCGCACGATTTTTTCATCGAACTCGTCGGCGAGCCCCAAGGGATTGGTTACGACGACGCTCTCGCCGAACTCGTTCGTCGAATGGGCGATCGCGATCGTGGTTTCCCGCAAAATAGAAGACGCGCTGATCGCCTCGACGAGTACGGAGACGGGAATCGCTCCCTCCGGCGCGGCGGCCGTACCGATCTCATCCTTGGAGACGATCGTCTTGTTTCCGGAAGAGACGTCGAACAAAACCGCGATTTTTTCCGTCTCGCGAATAAGAGCCGCGTCTCTCTCCTCCTCGGTCAAAGTCGCGTCGTCGCGGACGGCCACAAGTCCGTCGAGAATATAGGATACCGCGTCGGAATAACTTTGCGCGTTTTGGGAAGCCGCGACGTCCATCGATTCGATGACGTCGGCGGCGAGAATCTGCTTGGCGATGGACGCGCTCTCCGCCGTAATGTTTTGGGCGAGCTCATAGAGCTGTTCGGACGTTTCGACGAGAACCTCCTTCTCTTCGCCGTTCTCGTCGACGATCACCTTAGTGACGGGGTCGGAGGAAAAGGCGGTTTGAACGGAAAGCACGTTGCCGACCCCGTAAAATTCTACGGAGGCGAGCGTGTTTTCGATGAAAATATCGTAAACGGAATTCGTTACCGATTCATTGACAATTTCGACGGACTCTGTTCCGATGAACTCCTCGCCGTTCTTCCAATCGCCCGCCGCGTCGGAAAGAATTCCGCCGATCATCTCGTCGACGAAAGGGTTCCGTTCGACCTCGGCGGCAAATCGGTAGCACTGCGTCGCCGTAAGGTCTTCGAAATTCATCGCCGCAAACGCAGAAAATTCTTCGAGCGCCTCGCCCGCCGTCGTCTTATATCCGGATCGGCTCTTGATCGACGTGACGCCTTTTGCCGTGATCTGACCGACGGAATAATACGCCTTATGGAATACGTTTTCCGTCAAGCTGTCCGAAGCCTGCTTTATGACCGACTCATTCGAAACGATCTCCGCGTTTTCCCCGATAACGCTCCCGTAATAGGAGAGGGGCAGCGTAAGGGAAGAGACGATCAGAAAGCCCGCGAGAAAGCTGAGAATCATGCTGCCCGCGCGCATTCCCGCTCTCGCTCCGCCCCTCTTGACGTTTTGCAGCTTTCGGCTCAGCAAAAGCTTGGAGAGAACGGCGTAGCCGATCGTAAAAAGAATTTCGACCACGATGAAAAACGTGAGGAAGAGAAGGGGACAGCACAGCGCGCTCAAAAGCTTCGCTAAATCCTGCGCGCCGACGGAGCCGCCCGCAAGGTATTCAAAAAAGGGGGTCTCCGT
This sequence comes from uncultured Clostridia bacterium, assembly GCA_964459165.1. GTDB lineage: Bacteria > Bacillota > Clostridia > Christensenellales > Borkfalkiaceae > RGIG4074. Next base: position 13,131 of record CAYWKM010000003.1, on the reverse strand, counting down.
TTCGATCGAGCCGAAAACCGCGACGAAAAGAACGGGCGCGAAACAATAGGTAACCAATCCCGCGACGACGATACCGACGAAAACAAACGCCAATTTCACGCCGGCCTGTAAAAGATTGCGCTTACATCCGAAAATAACGACGGGGATCAACGCAATCAAGGTGATAAATACAAAGATAAAGGTGATGGCAGATGAAAAGTTCATAGAAAATTCTCCTTATGGTTACGAGGTTGTTTCGGACAACCCCTTTTTCATTTTCAGATTGACGAGCGCGAGCGTCCTCTTCGTGCCGAGCAAAAAGCGAAGCCGCATGAGGGGCGCGATCTTGCTCTTTTTTAAATAGGGCAGACATTTTTTTACGTACTCCTCGTTTCCCGCTTTCGAAGCGCGAATCGCGTGCTCGATGAGCGCGTCGGCGCAATAACGTTTGATCCTCTTCTTCTTCGGAAACGCGCTCTCGCTCTCGTACAGGCGAATCCATGTATCGATCGTCGGAGCGATCAGCTCCCGTCGGAAGGAGGTCGTAAGCGAGCCCTCCCGCCCGACCGTATAAATATAGAAGGGGAAGGGAACGCTCAAAAGGGAAGCGGCGTTTTGCAAATTGAAAAAGAGCCACTCGCAGTCTTCCGCCGTTTTTCTCTCCTCCGAAAAGGGCGTGGAGAGAATCCTCCTCTTATAAAAACTTTGTCCGAGATAGGGGCTGAACAGAAACAAATCGGCGATATCCTTAATTTTTCCCGAAGTCCTTCCCCTGTCCGTCGCGCGGACGCAGGAGCACAACACGTCCGGCTTGTTCTCTTTGATCGCCTCAAACGCGCGGGAAAAAACCCGTTCGTCCGCGAGAACGTCGTCGGAATCGAGGAAATACAGATATTCGCCGACGGCGCGCCGCGCTCCGATGTTTCTCGCCTTGCCGACAAAGCCGTTTTTGTTGCAATGCACGACCTTTACGCGGCTGTCTCTCTCCGCGAAAAAATCGCAAATTCTTCCGCTCGAATCGGCGGAACAATCGTCCACGAGAAGAAGCTCAAAGCTCGCAAACGTCTGATGAAGCACGCTCTCTATTGCGTTTTTTATTGTTTTTTCCGAATTGTATACGGGAACGACGACGCTGAAAATCATATATCCGTTTTATAATGCAGGAAAACCGCGTTGCACAGCTTTAAAAGGTTTGCCGTCCCGACGAAAAACCGAAGCCACATAAAGGGACGCGCGAGACAGTCTTTGCTCGTTAAAACCGCCATATCTCCCTTTACCTGTTCCATGAGCTCCGCCCTCGTCCTCTTATCTCTGACGATCGCCGCGCACGACGCAAGCGTCAGGTAATGATCGGCGAGCTTGCGCTTCAATACGGCGGCTTCCTTATAGTTCATTTTGCCGATGTTCTCGTAAAGCTTTTTTACTTCCTGCAAGCTGTACGGAAGATACGCCGCATGAATTACGTTCAGAAGAGAGCCCTCCCTCCTCTGAGTATATAAATAGAAAGGATAATCCTCCAACGCCATATGCTCGGCGAAGGCGAGGTTCTCCACGATCCACTTTCTGTCCTCGGCGAGCATACGGCTTTCATCGAACGGCTTATCGTTTTTTAAAAGAAATTCTCTTAGGTAAAAACTCTGTCCCACGAAGGGAGAGAACGCCGCGATGCGCGTATTCAACGGTTGCTCCCCCTTGCATACGTCCGTATGCGTTTTTCCGTTTTCCTTTGCCGTACAGTGGACTCTCGAAGAGATCGCCTCATACCCTTCCCCGATCTTTTTCGCTACGCGCGACAAAACGCCCTCGCAGAGACGGTCGTCGGCGTCGAGGAAATAAATATATTTCCCCGAAGAAGCCTTTATGCCGTCGTTTCTGGCCGCGCCGACATATCCGTTGCTTTCCTTGCAAATCACCTTTATTCTATTGTCCGCTGCGGCGAGCTTGTCGCAAATCTTCCCGCTCGAATCGGTGGAAGCGTCGTCGACGAGAATAATTTCCATGCTCTCGTAATTCTGCTTTAACACGCTTTCAACCGCGCGAGAAACGTATTTTTCAACGTTGTAGACGGGAATGATAATACTGAAATCTGTCATGTTTTTCTTTCGGTTATTTATTCTTGCGGAAAATCCTTCCGAAATTCAATTTATCCTTTACTTTTTGTTTGAAGAGCTCTTTATCGCGCAAAACCATCATAATGATGCGGTAAAGCTTAAAGACGGCGTTCGACAACCCCTCCCAGATCAAGAGAATCGTCATGACGAGGACGGACAGCCTCGACATAAATTCGCCCAGACGAATGGAATACCCCGTCAGACCGCAGTTCCAATAAGTGAACTCGGTGGAGAAAACGCCGAACATCCCGACGAAACAAAGCATATACGCCCAATGAAGAGGATTTTTAAAGTTCGCCTGATTTAAAAACAGCAGACAGGGCATCGCCATAAAACAGAGCGAATAAGTATACGTCCCGCTGGATATCGTAAGCGAAACCAGCGACCACACGGCGACGTTTCGCCAATCCTTTAAGAAAAATCCGGAAACAAAGGCGGCGATTAAAATGACGTTCCCGAGCGCCTTACAACCCTCCAACGTGGCGTAGTCGCCCGAAACAAACGCGACGAGAATCTGTAACGTGCCCGTATAGGAGAGCGTTCCGTCGATTTCTTCCACCTTGGAAGAGATGGAGACGATCTCCTCAAAATCGGACAGAGCCGCGACGCGGTTTTTAACGGCTTCCGCCGTGTGCTTAAAATCGCAGCTCAACGCGGTGAAAAAGCTTTCCGGCGCCTCCGACGTTTGCTGAGCGCTCCAGCCGAAGACGTTTCTGAAATACGCCCGTATGTTCTCGGACACGTTCCCAAAATATAGAAAGGGCAGAAAAAAGAGGATCGCGCTGTAAATGCAGCTGCGAAGGAAGCCCGTAAAATTTTTTTCTTTCAGCAGAACGAGCACGAGCAGAAAGGGGTAAAGCTTAATCGCCGTCGCGACGGCGATACAGATATATGAAATTTCCCGATGGAACGCGTTTTCACTGCGATAGAGCATGAGGAAGAGCGCGCTGAACACGACCGCCATGACGATAATATTGCCTCGGTCGATAACGCTGAAAAACGGGAGAGAGAGGAACATGACGACGACGAAGACCGTCTTTTCAAAGGGCGTTCCCTTCTTCAATTTATAGAAAACGACGCCGAGAACGGTAAAGCAAACGGCGAATACCAAAACGAAAATAATGATGGCGGATTGATAGCTTCTCAACTCGAACGAGGTGAGCGAAGCGCCGTCCGGCACCGCTCTTGTAATCAGACAGAAGAAAATTTCGATAAAGGGCGGATAGATGATCCAATAATTGGTGTAAAGATCCTCTCGGTTCGCATACATCATGGTATTAAAGAAATCCATGAAGTAATCTCCCGCATCCTGAAACAGCCAGGATTTCAGGCTCTCTCCGTCGGAAGCGACGGCGAGAATCATGCTGTGTACGAATAAAACAATCAGCAGGATGAAAAACACGAGCGCAACGGGATTGCTGACATATTTTCCCGCCACGGAGGCTATGGAATTACAGGTTCTCTTCGCCGCCCGCAAAAATTTATTTTCTTTCATAACGCGTCCCTCTCTTTCAGATAAGCGTTCCGCCCAAATAGGTAATAAGACTTACGGCAATGCCGGCGACGATATTTCCCAAAACGATAAACAGGAGCGATTTTTTATATTCCAGGCGCATAATCGCCGCTACGCACGAAGCCGTCCAACAACCCGTGAGCGGAAGCGGGATCGCCGTGAATACGAAAAGTCCGAAATATTTCGCCCGTTCGATCTTCCTTTTTTTCTTTTCCTCCTCCAGCCCCTCCGCCTTACTGTTGGCCTTTTCTTCGAGACTTTGAGACTTCTTCGTGAAATGCTTTTCTATCCAAGAGGCAAATCTTCCGAACACCTTCGTCCTTTTCAACGCGTTGATGAGCGGAATAAAGACGACGAGAAGAATCGGCGCGAGGACGCTCGTTCCGGCGACGGCGACCAAAAAGGAAAGGAGAATGTTTTTTACGGAATTCCCTCCGAGCATAAAATAGATGGCGGGAATGCCCGCTTTCAGCTCTACCAAAGGAACCATCGACAGGATAACCCCCAAAAGATACGGGTTGGTAATAAATTTTTGAAAAAAATCTATGATGGAATCGCTCATAAAGATCCTCAACTGAAAAATATCGCATGAAAAGCGGCGCGCTTTCCGTTGTCTTAAAAGAAAAATTTACAGACCCTCGTTCCGCTCAAAATTCCGTTCGGAAGAATTTTCCGCTTCGTTTTCCCTCCGAACGAAGCGCGCCTTCCGCAGACTTCGCTTATTTTTATTATAACGAAAAAAAAATCGTTTGTCAATGTTTTATAAAAGCGCGAGCGTTCGATTAAAAAGATTTTATAAAAAATCAATCAAAGAGAAGGGAACGCCGCGGTATTTTGCGTAAAACTTTATGCTCGTCGCCGCTTTTACGACGCCGCAAAGCGTCGCTTTGTCCGCTCGTTAAGGCCCCCCTCTCCCGAAATCCTCTTCTTCTTACTTAAATTCTCCGCTTCTTTCCCGATATTTCCCCCAAAAGCGTATTGACAAAAATTTTTCGACGTGCTATAATATAGAAAATCGAAGATAAAAAGAGGTTAGATGTTTCATGATTAATTTTTCTCTCAGGGGGATTACCGCCGAGGAGCTTTCTTTTAAAACGAACAGGATTAAGCTGGCGGATCCCAAATTTGAAATTAAGCCTACCTTTTCCCGTCAGGTGAGGAAAGCCAATGAAAATCCGAATATATACGTCATCGCGTTGGATTGCAAAATCGAATCCACCGAAGAGGCTCCCAAGCCCTTCAATCTGATCGTTCGCTACATCGGCGTATTCGAAACGGACGGCATTCAGACCGAAGAGGACAGAAAAGCCTTCTCAATCAAGGCGACGGAGATTCTGTTCCCCTATCTTCGTCAGGGCGTGACCGCGCTGACGACGACCGCTATGCTGAACCCGTTGGTTCTCCCCGTCGTTCCCGGCGACGTCCTCTTCCCCGAAGACAGACCCGTTCAGCCCGAAGGCAACACAGGCAAACAGTACACCATTTCGTTTGACGAAAGCCTGTTGAACTGATCGATCCTTACGCACATTCTCAAACGAAACTTTTTCTTTTAAGGTTTTGTTTTCTCCTTTTATTGAGAGAGAGCCTCGTCGCTCTCTCTTTTTTGTTTTCGGATTTTTCTCGCGAACGCGCCGACGGCGCGGCGGAAATCGAACGAAAGGGAAAAACGCGCCGTCCTTTTTTGAAAAGGAAGGCGCGTCGTTCTCCGCATACGAGGTTTTTTCTTTAATTTTTTGCCGTCACTTTAAAATTCTTCCGGCGTCGGAGTTCTCAACCGTAAATACCGCAACTTCCTTCGCGGTCGCCGCGTCGAAGTAGATATAATACTCTTCTCCGCCGTACCTACCGACGACTTCATAGCAAAGCGTCTCCTCTCCGTCCAGCGGGATATAGGCGAGGCGCGTGCTCGTGATATCGAGGGAAGGGAATTTTCCGCGCACGTCCGAAACCGTCGCTTTTGCCGAGCCGATGCTTCTTTCGCCATGATTCAACCAATAGGGATACGCTTCGACGCCCGTCACGCAGCCCCTCGTTTCGCAAACCTTCACCTTTACCATATCGGCATAGACGACGACGCCGTCCTGCTCGTAGCAGAAATTGATATCCGCCGTCGTGCCCGTCTCGAAGAAATATACGGGCTTCACATTCTCGAATCCGCAGCGTTCGAGAAATTCTTCGGCGATCGCAATACATTCGTCGATATCGTAATTATTCGCCTTGCACATCTCGTAGGAATCGAGCATGACGAGCTTTCCTCCCTGTTCGGAGAGCTGTACGAAATAGCTCCTGCCGCGAGCGTCCGTCGCCTCGTAGTTATAGCAGGTAAAGCCGGAAATCGTCGCCTCGCCCGTGCATTCCACGTTCTCGACGTCGTAGGAATCGAGATACTTCTCGACGAGTTTCTTTCCCTCGGAAGAGGAGATCTCCTCGTACGAAGAGAGTCCCTTCGCGTTTACTTTATATACGGAATCCGCAAAGGGTCCGTCCGTGATCGTGTCGGGAACCTCCGTCGTGCCCTTCGCGACGCCGCTGAGGCCGGAGGAGAGCGTTCCGTTCTCCTTCCCCTTGACGAGATCGACGATATCGTCCGAGGTCATGGTAACGGCGAGTTGATCCAGTTCGGAACGAATCTCCGTACTGACCTTATAGAGATAATCGAGGGTATTCCTGTCGCTCTCGCCGAGCGGTTCGCCCGACGCAAGCTTTGCGAGCGCGCGGCGGCAGAAGGCGCTTGTCTTATTGACGAACGCGCTGATATTCGCGCTCGTCACGCCGTCCACGGGAATGTGTTCCAAATCGCATTCCGCAATTTCGCAATTGACGAGAAGATCGGCGAGAAGTCGGCTTTGATCGGTCGCAGACGAGGAAACCCTGAGCTTGGAGAGAGCCGTCTGCATATTGTCCGCCGCGCCGTCGAGCTCATAGATATCGTCCTGATAAGAGGAGATCATTCCGCTGTTCATGTCCGCGAGATTCATGGCTCCCGCCGTGACGACGGTCGCCATGACCAGCGAGACGACGCCGAGCGAAATGACCGCCGCGAGCCAGCCGCCGAAGCCGGGCGCGCGCTCCCTCGTCCTCTTCGTGCGCTCTTCCCTCTTGTGCCGCCTGTCCGAAAGGCGGTTTTCCTTGCGCTTTAAACGGTCTTCCTTCTTCTTTAAAAGAAGCTCGTGCCGACGCGCCGCGGCTTTCTCCCGCGCCTCCAAACGCTGTAAACGCTCCCTTTCTTTTCGTTCCAACCGCTGCACGGCGGTCTCGTTTTTCAAGAGGTCCTTTCGTTCGGCGCGTTCCGCCCTGCGCTTCGCCGTCCGCTCTTTCCTCTGAGCGACGCGTTCCGCCCGTTTCTCCTTCGCCGCGAGCTTTTTCTCTAACTTCCGTTCCTTTTGCCGCGCTTTCGAGGCGACCCTTTCCCCCTTTTCCTTCGCTTTCTTTTTTGCGGCGGAAACGCGCTTTTCGGCGTTCTTCTTCTCTTCCTCCACCCTGTTTTTGACGGTATCCGCCTGTTGATCGAACACGTTTTTTTCGATGTTTTTTACCTTTTCGGCTCCGCTGGAAACGTCGCTTGCAATATCGTTTTTCTTTTCGTCCATTCTTCCTCCCCTCCTTTAAACGGCAAATACGTGCTTGCCGATGATCGTTACCGTCTGCCGTGAGAATATCCACGAACTCGTAGCCACGGCGGGATTATAGTAATACAGACATCCGTACGTCGGATCCCAGCCGTTCAGAGCGTCCTGCGCGGCGCGGGTAGCCGTAGCGTCCGGCTCCAAATTGATCTGTCCGTCCGAGACCGCCGTAAACGCGCCCTTCTGATAGACGACGCCCGCGATCGTATTGGGGAAAGAGCTGCTCTTCACGCGGTTCAAAACGACCGCGCCGATCGCCACCTGTCCCGTAAAGCTTTCCCCTCTGCCCTCGGCGTAGATGACCTTGGAGAGGAGATAAAGCTCGGAGCTCGAATAAGAGGTTCCGTTTCCGGAAGAAGAGGTCTTATTGTTGATTCCGAGCGCCGCGTACGTCGCGCTTCCGCAGACGCCGTCCGGCGTCAACCCGTTTTTCCGTTGAAAATACATGACGGCTTCCTTCGTACCCGAGCCGTAAATGCCGTCGATGCTGCCGGAATAATATCCCCATTGCTTCAACTTTCTCTGAACTTCCTTTACGTCCTCTCCGCGATCGCCCTGTTTGAGCGCGGCGGCTTCGAGAACGCTCTCTATGGAAGGAACCGCTTCGTCATGCGATACCGTCTTTACGGTAAAAAACGCGGCGAACGTGCCGAATGCGAGCATGGCAAGCGATAGGATTGCACTGTTCCTTATTATTTTTTTCATATTTCGAAATATTTTCCTCCTTATATGTACGTCGATCCGCCGGACAAAACGAATTTCTTCCTTCGATAAAATTACTCCCCGAAAAATTCCCGTATCATTTCGACGATCTTCGAGCGGTAAACGACGTTTGCCGTAGAGGTAAAGCAGAGAGGCGGGTAGACGACGCACCACCAATTGTCCCCCTCTCCGGAGCCCAATTCGACGATCAGAGAATCGTATTCCCCCGCTTCCAGCGTGACCTCTTCGTAGACGCGGAGGGGAAATTCCTCCCGTACGACTTTGGCGGAAGAGGTATAGGAAAATCCGTTCGCCTTCAATACGGCGTCCGCCTCTTTGACGACGCCGTCGAGATGTTCCTTTACGGCAAGCATCGCGGAGGTCTTGTCCGAGCAGGAAGAGATCAGCGGCGCAAGATACTCCACGACCCGATCTCTGACGAGATACTTCACCGCCTGATCCTCTTCGTCGTTGGAATCCGCCCGAATGTGAATGCGGAAATAGTCCCCTTTCTCCAACGTCTCGCCTTCCCCGCCGCGACGGACAAAGCCCGCCGCCGTTAAAATTATTATGAATAACAAAATAAAAATTATACAAAATTTTTTCATCCTTTCACCTCGGAACGATTATTGACCGCTCTGTGAAAGGATATACCCGAAAAAAAAGAGAAGCGCGGAAAATGTTTCACAAAGAAAATTTTCTGCGCTTTTTTATTTTATTGAAAGCTTATTTATTCTATGGAAGGCTTAAAAGAAAGCCTTTTCGATTACGCCGCCGCCGAGGCATTGCGTATCGTCGTATAGGACGGCGTACTGCCCCTCGGTAACCGCGCGCTGCCTCTCGAAAAACTCGATGAAAACGCTGCCGTCTCCCTTTACCCGCACCGAAACCTTCTGTTCGTCTTGCCGATATCGGAATTTGGCGAAGCATTCGAAGCGCTCCTCCCTCGGGGGAGAGGGAATCCAGTTGAACCCGCTCGCCTCGCAGGCCGCGCTCATGAGCGGCGTTTCGTCGCCGTGGGATACGTAGAGGACGTTGTTTTCAAGATCCTTTTTCAGAACGAACCACCGTCCGCTCTCCCCCCTCGCGCCGCCGAGAGCGAGCCCCCGCCGCTGACCGATCGTATAATACATGAGTCCGATATGCTCGCCGACCGTCCTTCCGTCGAGCGTGCGGATTTCGCCCGGCTGCGCGGGCAGATACGTCCTTAAAAACCTTCGGAAGTTCCGCTCGCCGATGAAACAGATTCCCGTGGAATCCTTCTTCTTCGCCGTCGAAAGATTATTCTCTTCGGCGATCCTCCGCACTTCGGGCTTCGTCAGATTTTGCAGGGGGAACAATACCCCCTCGAGCTGACTCTGCGAAAGCTGGTTTAAAAAGTACGTCTGATCCTTGTTCCGATCCTTCGCCTTTAAGAGGCGGTGAACGCCGTTTTCGTGCGAAACGCCGCAATAATGCCCCGTCGCGACGAAATCCGCGCCGAGCCTCTTCGCCTCCTCCTTAAAGGGTCCGAATTTGATCTCGCGGTTGCAGAGCACGTCGGGATTCGGCGTTCTGCCCGCCTTGTATTCCGCAAGAAAGTAGGAAAACACTCTGTCCCTGTATTCCTTGGAAAAATTGACGGTATAATAGGGAATATCCAGCAGGGCGCTCACCCTTCTCACGTCGGCGTAATCCTCTTCGGCGGAGCACGCGCCGTTCGGTTCGTTTTCCTCCCAATTGAGCATGAACAGCCCGATCACGTCGTACCCCTGTTCCTTTAAAAGGAGGGCGGCGACCGAGCTGTCCACCCCTCCGCTCAATCCGACCGCTACGGTCTTCCTTTCGTTCATTTTCTCTTCCTTAAAGCGATTCCTCTGCGATGATATCGGAAAAAAGCGCGGGAAGCTTTTCCTTCAACACGTCGTAGATCATGAAGGCGACCTCCCTCATCTGCGGGTGAGCGGCCTTCGCCGTTCTCAGTTTCAGAAAATGCCGCCATTCGCGAATATCCATCGTCGCGAAAATTTCCGTCTTTAAAGAATTGGGCAGGAGAGAGCGAGCCTCCTGCGCCGTCGCGCCGGCGGAGAGCATGGCGAAGTAATTTCGCTCGATCTCCTCCATCGTGCGAACCCATATTTCGTATTTGGGGTCCCCTTCCTCCAAAAAGCAAGGCTTGACGACGGTGATTTCGTTTCCGAATTTGTCCTTGGAATAATTGCAATAGCGCGTGCTCTCCTGGCTGTAGCTCGCGATTCTGTGACGGACGATCTCATGCGTAACTCCCCTGTCGCAGATAATTCTAAAAGTGAGGCTCACGTGCTCGACGACGGATTCATGTCCGCTCCCCACGATGTTTCGTATAAATTTTTCCGCCGAGCCCTCGGAAATCTTACTCTCGCTCTTATAGCAAACTCTGCCGGCTCTCTCGATGAGCCTCATGATTTCTTCGGGCGCGATGAGCTCCTGATACTCGACCGACGGTCTGATGATCTTCATAGCTTTCTCCTTTTTGCCGTTCCTGTTTTTATTTTTTGCTCGTCATCCAAACGCGCATTTGCGTCTCTCCCCGATTCGCCCACGTATAGTAGGGAATCGCCGTCGCCGTGTACGGGGTCTCCTTGGGCTCCTCGTCCGAATAGAGGGACTTTCTCGCCTCTCTCCTCTCCGCGGGAACGCGAATGACAACCGTTCCGTTAAGCGTCCGTTCGTCGAACGGCTCCGCGCGGGGCGCTTCCCCCGTCAGACGAAGGGAAAAGACGTCGCCGCCGTTGTCGACCCCCTCGAAGCAATAGACGAGAGGCCCTCTCGCCAAAGCGACCTTGCCCGTAAGGGAAGGAACCCTCTCCGACGCGTAAACGTATCTCGCCGAATCGCTGAGAGCGAGCGTTATCTTGTCGCCGTCCGATGCGTTTATATAAATATACCCCTTTTGCGGCGAAACTGTCAACCGTTTTCCGTTGACGGTCAGCGAAAACCTTTTGCTCCATGCGGGGACGCGAATCGCCATTTTACCGCCCCTCTCCATTTCGTAATCGACGGTGAACGCATAAGGATACCGCGTCTTGCAGACAAATTTGATTCCGTTTTCAAACGAGACCTTGCCCGCCGCGTACAGGTGACAAAACGCCGTGTCGGCGTTTTCCCCGTAAGCATACTTTCCGAAGGAAGCGATCAGGCGGGAAACGTTCGGCGGACAGCAGGCGCAGGCGTACCACTTGGGACGGGTCGTCAAAACGTGCCGACGGGTAACCGCAACGCCGGAATTTCCGGGAATCGCCTCCAACGGATTCACATAGAAAAACCGCTTTCCGTCGAGCTGCATACCGGCGAGAACGGTGTTGTAGAACGCCTGCTCCATCACGTCGGCATATTCGCCGTTTACCTCCGTTTCCAGCATGCGCGAAGCGAAAAAGACGAGTCCGACGGAGGCGCACGTCTCGGCGTAAGCCGTGTCCGACGGCAGATCGTAATCGACGGTAAACGCTTCCCCTTTATAAGCGGAGCCGATTCCGCCCGTAACGTACATTCTCCTCTCCGTGATGCTGCGCCAGAGCGTTTTGCAAACGGAGAGCAATTGCTCGTCGTCCGTTTCGGAAGCGTAATCCGCCATGCCCGTATAAAGATAGACCGCGCGCACGGCGTGACCCACGGCGTCCCTTTGCTTCCGGAGGGGAAGAGAAATCTGCTGATAGTCCCTATCTTCCACGTCGAGCCCCCATATCTTCCAGCTGCGGCGATCGGTTTCCTCTTTAAAAAAGTCGGGGTTCTGTCCGCGCTCGTTTAAAAATTTCCCCGCGAGAGAAAGACAGCGCTCGTTTCCGGTAAGGCGGTACATCCGCACGAGGGCGAGCTCGACCTCGGGATGCCCGGGAACGCCTTCGATTCCCCCCTCGACGAAACGGCGGTAGATGTGTTCGGCGGCGGCTTCCATGATTTTTAAAAGCTTGTCCTTCCCCGTCGATTCAAAATAGGCGCAGGCGGCTTCCATCATATGTCCCATACAGTAAAGCTCGTGCGCTTCCATCAGGTTCGTCCAACGCTTGTCTTTGTCTTTGATTGTAAAATACGTGTCGAGATAGCCGTCCTCGTCCTGCGCGGAGGCTATGATATCGACGATTTCGTCCGCCTTCCTTTCCAATTCCTCGTCGGGAAATTCCGCCAGAGAGTAAGCGACGGCTTCCAGCCACTTGGCGAGGTCGCTGTCCTGAAAGGGCATTCCGTAAAATCCGTCGCCGACTCCCTCTCCCCTCAACGCGCTGCCCGCGTTGATAAAATTTTGAACGACGTGGCTCTTTTCGGTATCCTCCGCTCGATCGCAGAGAATGTCGTATTGATAGGGAATGACCGTTTCCTTGACGAGCCTGCGGTATTTTCCGATAAAGCCGTCGGAAAGATAACCCTTCTGAGCGATCTGACGCTGCACCTTCACGATAAAACTCCTCCTCTCGTATTTTTCTATCAAATTATATCATATGTCTCCCCCTTTGGCAATCCTTTTTTTAGGAAACCGTATTCCGTATTTCCGCCGTACGCAGATAAGACGAAGCGAACCTCGTTGCCGTTCGGTTATGGGACGAGCGAACGCCGCCGCTCGGGGGTCCCCTAAACATTTTTTCGACCGCGTTCGCCTGAATTTGTTATTTTTTAGAGAACGAATCCCCTTCATTCGTTTGCCTAAACGAAAACGACGTGATATAATAATAAGGCGTTATTCAATGAAAACGTATCCGTAGCTCAGTTGGATAGAGCAATAGCCTCCGACGCTATGTGCCGCTGGTTCGAATCCAGTCGGGTACACCATTTGATAACCAATCCGAACGCTCCGCCGCCCCCGTTTTGCGGAAAGGCGGAGCGTTCGGAGCTTTTTTATTCCGAACATTCTTTTCTCCTTTGTCAAGATCGGCTTTTGGATTGGCTCTCGTGCGAATTCCTCTTCAAACGTCTTTTTTTCGTTCCCTCCAATCGGCAAGCCGCCTCTTCGTAGAATCGGGAAGAATTTTATATGCCGGCAACGGCAGCCCTGACGATGAGAAGGCGCGTATAAAAACTCATCGGAAAACGGGTCTTACTATTAGGAAAAGGGTCTTGCTAAACGCGCTGATTATAGGAAAAGGCACGGTAACGCTTGACGGATGGAGGGCGAATTTCCTTATTAAAAAACATAAAAAAGAAAAAATTTTTTCTTGACTTTTCATTTTTTTTGCGGTATAATCCAACA
>CAYWKM010000002.1:23673-47345 GCA_964459165.1 uncultured Clostridia bacterium | reverse complement strand
GAGGAAACTCAGTCCTCTCCTTTTTTCGTCCGCGTTTGAAATTTTCTTTCGGCGAAGTTCTCTCGTCGGATTTTTGCGGCGTTTTTATCGGATCCAATTCAGAAAGTTTTTCAATTCTTCTTCCGAAGCGAAATTTACCTTCCGCTCGGAGGTCTTTTCTTCCGTCAACGCTTTTAAAACGCCGCCGACCAAGGCTTCCGTCGTCTTTTCGATAATTTCCTCTCCGCTTCCTTCGCCTCCTTCAAGGATTTCGTATGCGGTGGGGAAGTTCGTCGTCACGATTTTTTCGCTTAAAAGCTTGGCTTCCGCAAGGGAGAGGCAATAGCTTTCGCAATCGGAGGTCTGGACGTACACGTCGCACGACTTATAGTAGGGGTAGGGGTTGCGCAGAGCTCCCGTAAAAAAGAAATTTTCGTTCAGCCCCGCTTCGTCGACGCATTGTTGCACCTTATCCCGATAGTTTCCGTTGCTTCCGCCCGCCCAATACCAACGGAGAGAGGGAAAGGATTTCTTCAACTCCTTTGCCGCTTGAACGGCGAGGAGGGGATTTTTCTCCTCGGAGATTCTCGCGCAGGTAAAGAGAAGGGGATATCCGTTTTTCTCTACGGCGTATTCGCGCGCGCCGCTTCGTATTCTGTCCTCGTCGAGAATATTATAAAACACCCGCGCTTTGTCCGAAAGCTCGGGAAAAACGCCGCAGAAAGATTTTTTACAGTTCTTGGAAACGCAGTATATTCTGTCCATGCGTTGATAAACGGGCTTTAAGTGCATGGCGGATTCATCCATTCCCGCGATATCGTAATGCATCCACGCCGCTTTCTTTTTCGCGCGCACATACTCTACGGTCAGAAGCAATTCTCTGTCGCTCGGAATGTAGTATGCGACCGCCAAATCGAAGACCTCCTTACTCTTGCCCGCCGCGAGGACGCTCGCCGCCTCGCGGCGATAGCGATACGTCCTTTGTTCTCGCGAAGACAAAAAGGAAAGGTAGCGGACGAGCGTCGGGAAGCGTCCCTTCTTTAAAAAATTCAGAATTTCCCTTCTTCTGTTCGGCGGATCGGGTACGACGTATTCTATGTTGACTTCCCGTCGGATATCCGGAAGCAGAGAGAGGTCTTTCTCCGTCAAAAAGAGGGTGACGGAAAATTCGCTTTCCGGTATTTTGTTGAGGAGATTTACGAGCGAGACTTCCGTCCCGCCGATTCTCAACGAACGCGTGACGAATGCGATTTTTTTCATTGTGTTACCTCATAGGCAAATATCGATTTTATTCTAACGAAATTTCTTCCCTTTGTCAAGGGGCGAAAGCGGAATGGAGCGCAAAAAGGCGCGTTCCTCTTTCGAGGCTTTAAAATTGCGGAACGTATGCAAAATTTCGGGATATTTTTTTTCATTCTCTTTCCGATTCCGAAAAATACGCCTTTACTTTTTTTTTGCGATGTGTTATAATCGTCGTATGCACGCATTCAAGAAAATTCTGAAAATTATTTCTCTCGTTTTGATATCCGTCGTCGTATGCTCCGCTATCGCGGTTCCCTTTTTCGTCGATGCGATTACGTTCGGAGACGAGCGCGTCGACGTGGACAGCTTCACGATGCGCTTTGGGTACGGCGGTTACGGCTATAACGGCTACGTCTCCTTTCCTCTCTATGAGAATCGCTACGCGCTGATCAATTTCGAAGAGGATTCTATGTCTTTTCCCAGAGAGGAGCCTCTTCCCGATCGGAAGGATTTTGGGCTGGCGGCGTACGACGCTTGGGTGTTTTTCGATTTCTCTAAAAAAATCACTTCCGCAGTCAATACGTTCGCCGAGCCGGAGGAGCCCGCTCTCGACGAAAGATGCGCCGAAGCTCTCCTCTCTTATATCGGGGAGGACGCGGAGAATATTCACGCCTTCTCTTTTCAATTGGACGACGAAGTGCACTATGCTGCGGTCAACTATTATTCGCGCAGCAACGGAAAGGACGGCGATCGGCTCTACAAGCAGGATATCGTAAGAGGGGTCACGTACGAGATTTCAAAGGATTACTCCTCGGTCGTGGAGACGGGCAGCTACGAAGGCTGCGTCCTGCTCGCCAACGGCGGAACTTCCGTCCTTTACGAGAAAGGGGACGATTTTTATCTCTATTTTACGGAAACGGGCGAAGAGCGCTTTCTCTTTGAGGATACGACGACGGATACCGTCTTTCAACACGATAATAATGTGAAGGTTTTGTATAACGGGTATTACGTTTTATTCAAACGGATACGCAGGAAGCTCGACGCCGACGAAGTGACTTATACGCTCGTGAGCATGGATGCGAAGGTCGTCATGAATCTTTTCACGCATCGGGGGACGGAAGAGGCGTAAATCTCCGTTGACATTTTTCCCAACGATTCCCCTGTCCGTTTCGATTGAAAAACGAGCGAAAAAGCTGTATAATTTAGCGGTAAAGCGGTTTACGAACGAAAAACCGCGTTTATAAATAAGTGAAATAATCTAATATTTATAGGTACCGAATACAATATGGAAAAAACAGCAATGAAAAGTATATTAAGCGTTATCCCCATGAGGGGAAGAGTGGTCTTTCCCGATACCGTCGTCAGCCTCGATATCGGCCGCGGCTACTCGCTGAGGGCGGCGGAATGCGCCGCGGGAAACGATATGCTCGTCTTTCTCTGCGCGCAAAAGGACGCGTCGCTCGTCGAGGTCGCGCCGGATCAGATTTATACGGCGGGAACCGTCGCAAAGATAAGGAGCGCAACCCTTCTGCCCGCCGGAAACAGACGGCTCATGGTGGAGGGACTCTATCGCGGCGAAGCCGAGAGGATTCTTTTCGACGAGGAGAGAGGATGCTTTTTCGCGACGGTCAACGAGATCGTTCCCTTCCACAGCGACGACATTCTCGAAGAGGCGTACTTCCGTTCCGCGAAGGAGCTGGTAAAAGACATCCGCCTGACGGAGGGAAGAATTCCCAAAGAGACGGTTTCTCTCTTAGAGGAATGCACCGACGTCGACAGATATATCAATCTCTGCGTAAATTCCATGCGCGTACGCGAGGACGTCAAGCAGCAAATTCTCGCGGAAGCGCACGTTCTCGAACGGCTGAAGCTTTTTGAGCGGTGTCTCAACGACGAATATGAAATTTCCAAAATCGAAAAGAAAGTCGCTCAGAACGTGAGGAAGAACATCGACGAATCGCAGAAGGAATATTATCTTCGCGAGCAGATTAAAGCGATTCATACGGAGCTCGGCGACGACGTAAACGAGCCGGAAGAATATAAGGAAAAAATCAAGGCGAAGGGAATGCCCGCTCCCGTCGAGGAGAAGGTGTTGAAGGAGCTCGCCCGAATGGACAAGATGCAGTCCTCCTCCCCCGAATATACCGTCATCCGCACCTATATCGACTGGATGCTCGATCTTCCTTGGAAAGAGGAAACGACGGATACCGAAAAGCTCTCCGACTGCGTGAAAGCGCTCAAAGAGGATCATTACGGACTGGAAAAGGTTAAGGAGAGAATTACCGAATATCTCGCCGTGTTAAAGCTCACCGGCAGCATGAAGGCTCCCATTCTCTGCTTCGTCGGCCCTCCCGGCGTGGGGAAAACTTCCGTCGCCTCCTCCATCGCCCGCGCGCTCGGCAGAAAATTCGTGAGAATGAGCCTCGGCGGCGTCAAAGACGAGGCGGAAATAAGGGGACATCGCAGGACGTATATCGGAGCGATGCCCGGGCGCATTATGTACGCCATGAAGGAAGCGGGCTGCGTCAATCCGGTCTTTCTTCTCGACGAAATCGACAAGGTTTCTTCGGATATGCGCGGCGATCCCGCGAGCGCGCTTTTGGAGGCGCTCGATCCCGAACAAAATTCAACCTTCCGCGATCGCTTCATCGAAGAGCCCTACGATTTGAGCAAGGCGCTCTTTATCACGACGGCGAACACGGTCGATACGATTCCTGCTCCCCTGCTCGACAGAATGGAGGTCATCTCCCTTTCCGGGTATACGCAAGACGAAAAGAGGGAGATCGCAAAGGGGTATCTCATTCCCAAAAAGATAAAGGAAAACGGACTTACGGAAAAGAACGTCGAATTTACCGACGAGGGAATCGACACGCTCGTCGAAAATTATACGATGGAAGCGGGAGTCAGAGAGCTCGAAAGGCAGATCGGATCGGTGTGCCGTAAGGTCGCGGTGACCTATGCCGACAACCGCAAGATGCGCAAGAGAAAAATTACGCCCGAAGAGGTAGAAAAGCTCCTCGGAGCGAAGAAATACCTAAAGAGCGACGGGATGTTCGAATGCGACGAGGTCGGCGCGGCGACGGGACTCGCGTGGACTTCGGTGGGCGGAACCACGCTCGCCGTCGAAGTTTCCACGATGAAGGGAAAGGGGGATCTCCGCCTGACCGGACAGCTCGGCGACGTCATGAAGGAGTCCGCGATGACCGCGCTCACCTGTATTCGCGCCAACGCCGAAAAATACGGTATTCCCTCCGAAACGTTTGAAACGACCGATATCCATATCCATGTGCCGGAAGGGGCGACGCCGAAGGACGGACCCTCCGCCGGCATCACCATGGCGACCGCCATTTTGTCCGCGCTCACGGGGAAGCCCGTCAGGAGGGATATCGCCATGACCGGCGAGATCACGCTGCGGGGCAAGGTTCTTCCCATCGGCGGATTAAAGGAGAAAGCGCTCGCCGCGCACAGAATAGGCATAAAAAATATAATTATTCCAAAGGAAAATAAGCGAGACGCGGAGGAAATTCCTCCCAACGTCAGAGAGGATATGAATTTTATCCTCGCCGAAAATGTGAACACCGTTTTCGATAACGCTATCGTGAAAGTTTGATGTTAGTAATAAAAAGCGCAAAATTCATTACCTCCGCCGCGACGGCTTCCCAGTTTCTCCTTCCCGATAAGCCGATGATCGCCGTATGCGGCAGATCCAACGTGGGCAAGAGCTCGTTTATCAATATGCTCGCGAATCAGAAGCGGCTCGCCAAGACGAGCTCGACTCCCGGCAGGACGCGCCTCGTCAATTATTTTGATTTCGGCGATTTTATTCTCGCCGACCTTCCCGGTTACGGCTATGCCGAAGCGTCCAAGGCGGAAAAGGAAAAATGGGCGCGTACGCTCGAAGCGTTTTTCTCCGACAAGGAAAAAATTTCGCACGTGTTCGCCCTCGCCGACGTCCGCCGCGATCCGACGGAGGACGATCAGCGAATGATTCATTTTTTAAACTATCATATCATTCCCTTTACGGTCGTCGCGACGAAAGCGGATAAGCTTTCCCGCATGAAGGTAAAGGAAAACGTGAGAAGAGTAGCCGCAGGCTTTAAGCTCGGCGAAGCGAACGTCGTCGCCGTTTCCTCTCAGACGCGCTTCGGAAAGGAGGCCGTTCTCGAAAGAATCGAGGCGATCCTCTCTCTCGCCTCTTCCGATTCGACGGAGAAGGAAGGAAAAGAAAATTTATAAACGGGGAACAAGATGCAAGATTTTTTATCGACGCCGTACGGGCTTGCGGCCTTTATCGTATTCGACGTCGCCGTCCTGCTCGTTATCGCGGCGGTCAATTACAAATGGTTTTTTAAGCGATTTCTCGACGTCGTATGCTCGGCTGTCGCGCTCGCGGTTACTTCGCCCGTTCAGCTGGCGATTCTGATTGCGGAAAAAGTTCATAACGCGAGGGAAAACGAATTTCAATCGATCGTCGTTTCCGAATATTATATCGGAAAAAAGGGAAAGCCCGTTCGACTGCACGAGTATGCTTATCGAAACAGCGTTACGGGGGAGACGAGCTCCTTCGGCAGAAGGATGAAACCGTTCGCGCGCCTCGCCCGCCTCGCCGACGTGTTTGCGGGAAGGCTCTCCTTTATCGGACCTCTCCCGTTAAGGCTGTATAACGAATATTTGATTTCGGACGAGGATTACGTTCGGTTCAAGGTTCGCCCCGGAATCATTAACCCGCTCATTGTCCGCGGCGTAAACGAGACGAGAAATTATGAAAAGATGTTCCGCGCGGATAAAATATACGTAAAAAAGCACAATCTGTTTTCCGATACGCATATCTTTTTCGTTCGGCTTCTATGCGCTCTGCGCGGTTCGAAGGAGAACCGCATCGGCGTTGCGCAAAACATAGAGTACGCGCAGGAGCTTTTAAACGAGGGAAAGATCGCTCGGGAGGAGTACGACGCCGCGCGGGAAGAGGAGCAAAAAATTTTGCGCAGGGAAAATAAAAGGAAAAATTTCCTCTCCGAAATGGGAAATCGACGTTAAAAAATTGACGGCGAAGGAATTTTTATCATATAATAAACAAAAGCAGCGGTGAATCAGCCGGAAAAAACGATTCATCGCTTTCTTCGTATTTTTTGCGTGCCATCCGCCTTTTTTATTTTATGAGGAGAAGCGGAGGAGGAAAATTCTTCCCGCAAAAAATAAAAAAAATCAATCCTTATCGAGGGGAATTATGGAGCAAAATTATGTAAGACAAGCGAATCGGGTATCCGTCGTCAGCCTGATCGTCAACGCGATTCTTTTTGCCTTCAAGCTGGTCGCGGGTCTGTTGGCGGCGAGCTCCGCCATGGTTTCGGATTCCGTTCATTCCCTGTCCGATTGCTTTTCCACGATCGTCGTCGTCATCGGAATTCGTTTGGCGGGGAAAAAGGCGGATAAGGAGCATCCTTACGGGCATGAGCGCCTCGAATGCATCGCCGCGCTCATTCTTTCGGCGATGCTGTTTGCCACCTCGTTCGTCATCGGGTATAACGCCGTAAAATCCGTCGTCGCCGTCGCGAGCGGCGCGGAATCGGAAAAGAGCGCCTATCTGCCCCTCGCGCTCGCCGCCGCAATTCTTTCCATCGCGGTAAAATTTATTTTGTATTTATATACGCAGGCGAAGGCGAAAAAATTAAATTCTTCGGCTCTGCACGGCGACGCGCTTCACCATCTGAGCGACAGCCTCTCTTCGATCGGCTCGGTCGTCGGCGTTTTGGGGAGCCTGTTCGGCATAGCCGTGCTCGATCCCGCGGCTTCCTTCATCATCTGCGTCATGATCTTCAAGGCGGCTTTGGATATTTGCTTCATGGCGGTGGATCAGCTCGTGGATAAGGCGGCGGACGCGGCGACGGAGGAGAAAATTCGGAATATTTTGTCCACTTCGGGCGGCGTTAAACGGATCGACGTTCTCCGTACCCGCCGTTACGGCAATCGTATTTTCGTCGAAATCGAGATCGCCGTGGACGCTCGGCTGAAATTGATCACCGCCCATCGGATAGCGGAGAAGGCGCATCTGCTCATCGAGGAGGAAATTCCCGAGGTAAAGCATTGCACGATTCACGTAAATCCGATTACCGACTGCGGACTCGAACCGGATAATCATGAAAATCCTTCACAGGAATGGTGATCGTTTCTAACAAAATAAGGGGCGCTTGAAAAAATACCTCACCAAATGTTGGGGATTTTTCCTTGGAACGACACAATTTTTTACGGCTGCGAAAAATGATTTGACAAAGGAGATCTCGCGCTTTATAATAAGGGAACGAAACGGGGGGTTCGAATCATGACGACGTCTTTCCTTTTCAACTTCATAAGGAGCGATCGGGCAAAGAGAGTTTTTTCCGTTTGCCTCAGCGTGGTATGCGCGGCGGCGTCTTTGACCGTCTCCGCTTTGCGCGAAAAGCTTTTCGGCATGAACAGAAAATGGGGAACGGGCGGATCCTCTCTCAACGTTTCTCAAAACGTCTCCGACGCGAGCTTAGCCGACGGGGAGGAAATGTTTCCCCATGTTCACGAATATGTCTCCACCGTCGTCGAAAGCGCGGATTACGGCAAAAACGGCGAGATTCGCTACGCCTGCGATTGCGGAGATACCTATACGGAAATAATCCCCGCGCTGAACGAGACGCAGACGCTCTCTTCGTTATCGATCGAAACCTTCCGGAATCAGACCATCGACAGCGAGGAGTACGTTTCCTGCTCCGTGCTGTTTGAAAGGGTCGGAGGGGAGGAAACGGCGACGCTGAGCGGTCAGATCCGCGTGCGCGGAAATTCCACCGCAGGTCCCCTGAAAAAGCCGTATAAAATCAAGCTCGACGAGGAATACGCCTTGATCGACGGCTGCGCGGCTTCCAAAAAATGGGTTCTTCTCGCGTGCGCCTTCGACATTTCCATGATCCGCGATTCCCTCGCTCTGTATGCGGCGAGCCTCCTTGACGGAATCGGTTGGAGCTCCTCGTTCGAATACGTCGAGGTCAGCGTAAACGGCATTTACCGGGGCGTTTACCTCCTGTGCGAACAGATCGATACGGGCGAGAATAAAGTCGACGTAAAAGAGGACGGCTCTCTCGAAACGGGCTTTTTAATCGAACAGGACGGATATAGCCCGACGGACGGAAGCGTGGAAGGGCGGGATTATTTCACCGTCTCTTTATACGGGGGAGTCTTTCCTTACAGCGTAAAGGGAAAGGGCAAGACGCAAGCGCAGGTCGCTTATATGCGGGAGGAAACGACGCAGCTGTATCAGACGATGTACGCCGCCGTCGAGGAAGAGGTCCGCGCGATCGTAGATATCGATTCCGCCGTGGATATTTATCTGTTGCAGCTCGTCGTTTCCAATCCCGATATCAATTGGAGCTCCTTCTATATCAGTAAAGACAAAAACGGGCTCTTCCGCTTCACCGCGCCTTGGGATTTCGATCTGTCTTTCGGCAATTACGACGGATACGAGGATTGCTCGTTGGATCTCACGAATGATCTCTTTGCCGGTCTGCGTCAGAGCGAGTGGTTCAACGAGCTCCTCAAAGCGCGTTGGAATCAAATGGAAGAGGAAGGCTTTTCCGAAAGGCTTCTTTCGTATATTCTGTCCGTCAATGAAAAATACGGAAAAGTTTTCGCGCTGAACGACGCGCGCTGGCAGATCTACGAAACCCTCTCTCGGGAAAAGATTTCTCCCGCGCAGTCGGACGAGACGCTTTCCTTCACCTGTCATGACGACGCCGTCAATTCCCTTTACGATTGGCTGGAAGAAAGGCTCTCGCTCCTCAGCGAAAGGTTCTCTTAAATTGAAAATAATAAAGGATAAAATACGCTCCCGAACCTTTCGGAAGCGTATTTTTTTTAGCGTATTTTTTGCCGCGAAGCCTTCCTTTAAGGGAGACTCGGCTCGACGAGAATCGTCTTGTAATCCGTGTAGACGACGAAGCCCGCGTTGGCGCGCGGAGGCTTTTTTACGAAGCGGCGTTCGCAGTAATCCACGGGTACCTTCGAGCCGTTCTTCGCCTCCGAATAATACGCGCAGATTTGCGCCGCTTTCAGCAGCACGCGGTCGGGAACTTTTTTCCCTTCCGTCAGAATCCCCACGTGCGAGGAATGGTACTTCTGCACGTGCAGCCATACGTCCGAGGGGGAGAGACTCCTTAACAATCTGTCGTTTTGCAGGTTGTTTCTTCCGGAAAGGATGCGGAAGCCCTCGCACTCGAATTCCCGAAAGGGGATCGTCTCCTTCTTTTTCCTTGTCGTTTGCCGTATTTTGACGAGGGAGAGGGATACGAGCTCCTCCTCGATCTCTTTTAGGTCGTCTGCGGTTTCCGCTGTCTCGATAAAGCTCAAAACGCTGCGCGAATAATCCAGTTCCTCGAGCGTTTTTTTCCATTGCGGTTCGAGGGCGGAGAGCGTCCTCTTCTGCTTGCTGTATTTTTTATAATATTTTTGAGCGTTTTGCGCGGGCGAAAGCCGTTTGTCCAATGCGATTTTTACCGTTTTTCCCTCCTCGTCGTAATAATTGACGAGCGAACAGCTCTCCATGCCCTCTTTCAGCAGATAGAGATAGGAAGTGATCAGCTCTCCTTTCAGGCGGTTCTCTTCCAAATCTCGACATTCCGCCTGCTTTTCGCGAATGCGGGAAAGGTTTTTTTCCTGCTTTTTTACGAGGCTCTGCACCGCGTTTTTCAGCTTTAAACGCTTTCCTTCAAATTCCTTCAGGGTTTCGCGGTAGGTAAAAAAATAGTCCTGAGCCTTCCATACGCGGTCGAAGGGAACGGAGGAGGGCAGCTCTTTGGCGGAAAAATCGACGGGCGCTCCCTCTTGGAGCCGGACGCAGGGCTTTGTTTCTCCTTCGAAAAGATAGGTATAAATATGTTCGGAAAGGGGAATATTTCCTTCGTAGACCTCCATGATGCGGATTGCCGTCCCTCTCGCGACGCCCGAAACGTGCGTAAAGATGTATTCCGCCTCGTCGCCGTAAAGGCGGGAGAGCGCGTCGGACAAAGCCTCCCGATCCAACGGCGAAACCTTATCCTGCGGATTTGGCAGGGTATATTTCGCGCCGGCAAAGAGCGGGCGGCGGGCGTTTTCTTCGAGGGAAGCCGTTTTGAGCGCGCCGAGAACGATTCCGTTTTCCACGAGGACGAGATTGGAATATTTGCCCATGATCTCGCAGTAAAGCACGCGGTCGCATGAGGAAAAATCGGAGACGCAGCGCACGGCGACGGCTATGATTCGCTCGAAATTGATTTGCGTTATCGATAAGATCTCTCCGCCGAGGAGATGCTTTCGCAGCAGCATACAAAAATTCGGCGCGACGAGGGGCGGCTCTTTTTCCGTTTCGGAAAGGCAGACCCTCGCATTGGAAGCATTTGCGCTTAAAATGAGTTTCAAAACGTTTTTTCCGGTGTATATATGGAACGACACCTCGTCTTTGTTCGGCTGTATGATGCGGTTGATTTTACCGCCCTTTAAGAGAAGATTTTCCTCCTCGGCGATTCGGCGTAAGTTAAAAGCGTCCTGCGGCATATTTTCCTCGAAAAAATCAAAATATTTAAAAATATTATACGCCGAATTTTCAAATTTGTAAATAAAATCGCTTTTCTTTATTCGAGGAATGTGATAGAATGTAGTTTGCGATACAGCATTAACAAAGCACGATTTGTCATAGGAGAATATTATGAACTACACAGTTGAAGCATCTGAAAAGAGCACGGTAAAAATCACGTTGAAATTCGACGCGACCGAATGGTCCGACGCAAACGACAAGGCTTATCTGAAAAACAAAAAGAAGTACGTCGTAAACGGATTTCGCAAGGGAAAAGTTCCCAAGAACGTCCTCCTGAATTATTACGGCAAGAGCCTTTTTTATGAAGACGCTCTGAACGCTCTCTTCGATGAAAATTATTCCTCTGTTCTCGAAAAGGAAAAAGATAATTTTACCGCAGTGGGCAGTCCTTCCCTCTCCGTGGAAGAACTCGATGAAAACGGCGTTTCCGTCGTCGCCGTAACCCCCGTCAAGCCCGACGTCGCCGTTAAGGCTTATAAGGGTCTTAAAATCAGGAAGTACGAATATAATGTTAGCGACGAAGACGTAGAGAAGGAAATCGAAAAGCTCCGAGACAGAAATTCCCGTCAGGTTGAAGTCGCCGATCGCGCCGCGATCATGGGCGACGTCGTCAACATCGATTTTGTCGGCACGCTCGACGGCGTGGAATTCGAGGGCGGCTCCGCCGAAAAATTCGATCTCGTCCTCGGCTCCGGTCAGTTTATTCCCGGATTCGAAGAACAGGTCGCGGGCATGGCGATCGGGGAGAAGAAGAATATCGAAGTGACCTTCCCCGAAGATTATCAGGCGGAGGATTTAAAGGGCAAGACCGCCGTCTTCGCCGTCACGCTCAACTCGATTAAGGCGAAGGAGCTCCCCGAGGTCACCGACGAGTTCGTCAAGAACGCCGCGGCTTGCGAGACGGTAGAGGAGTATAAGACGAAGGCGAGAGAAAGACTTCAAAGACAAGCGGAAAGAAGGGGCAAAGACGAAACGGAAAACAGCATCGTCGCCGCCGTCAGCGAGGGCGCGGAATGCGAAATTCCCGACGCCATGATTTCCTCTCAGGTAGATCAGATGGTTCAGCGCGCTTCCTATCAGCTTATGCAGAGCGGCATTCGGTTGGACGATTATCTGAAATATACCGGCAAGTCGATGGACGAATTCCGAGCTCAGTACAACGAACAGGCGAGGAA
Source organism: uncultured Clostridia bacterium (assembly GCA_964459165.1). Lineage (GTDB taxonomy): Bacteria > Bacillota > Clostridia > Christensenellales > Borkfalkiaceae > RGIG4074. Next base: position 35,360 of record CAYWKM010000002.1, on the reverse strand, counting down.
AGAGGTTTTAAACCGGCTCGTCGTTGAAAAGATCGTCAAGGAAGAGGGCTTTTCCGCCTCTCAGGAAGAGATCGACGAGAGAATCGCCGAGCAGGCGAAGTCCGTCGAAAAAGAAGTGGAACAATACAAGAAGGATATGGATCCGAAACAGGTTGAATATATCGCAAGCGATATCGTCGTCAATAAGCTGTTCAAATTCCTTTCCGAAAACAACGAACTTTATATCGAGGAGTAATCTATGAACGAGAAAAATGTTTTGATCCCTTACGTCGTGGAAAGAACGTCGCTCGGCGAAAGAAGCTACGATCTTTATTCGAGATTGTTAGAGGACAGAATCATTTTCCTGAGCGGAGAGATCGACGACGCTATGGCGAACACCATCGTCGCCCAGCTCATCTATCTCGAATCGAAGGATTCCACAAAAGATATCAGCATCTATATCAACAGCCCCGGAGGGTCCGTCTCCGCAGGCATGGCTATTTACGACACGATGAATTATATCAAATGCTCCGTCTCTACCATCTGCATCGGCATGGCGGCGAGCATGGCGGCTTTTCTTCTTTCCAGCGGAGAGAAGGGCAAGCGCTACGCTCTCGCCAACAGCGAGATTATGATCCATCAGCCTTTGGGCGGCGCGCAGGGACAGGCAAGCGATATTAAGATCCAGGCAGAACATATTTTAAGAACCAAAGCGAGGATGAATAGGATTCTCGCCGCCAATACCGGAAGGGAGCTTTCCGAAATCGAAAGGGATACCGACAGAGACAATTATCTCTCTGCGCAGGAAGCCCGCGATTACGGTCTGATTGACAAAGTATTCTTAAAAAGATAATTTTTACGGGCGGTTCTTTCCATTGGGTCAAAGCAACCGCCCGCTGTCTTCTCGCGGCAAATTCGGTTTTTTCGTTTTCGCCGCAGCAATAATCTATTTATTCGGAGTGAAAGAATGAACAATACCAACCAAAAGTGCTCTTTTTGCGGCAAGTCGCGGGAAGACGCCAAACGCTTGATCGCGGGACCGGACGGGATTTTTATCTGCGACGAGTGCGTTCAGCTCTGCAACGAAATGATCGCGGAGGAGAGCGGTTCTTCCGGCGAAGTCGAGCTGAAAAAGCCCGCCGAGATTAAGGCGGAGCTTGACAAATATATCGTCGGACAGGACAAGGCGAAGAAAGTCTTGTCGGTCGCGGTCTACAACCACTACAAAAGGATCAACAGCATTTCAAAAAAGGACGAGGAGGTCGAGATCGAAAAGAGCAACGTTCTCCTGCTCGGTCCGACGGGCAGCGGAAAGACGTTGCTTGCAAAGACGCTCGCAAGAATTTTAAACGTTCCTTTCGCTACGGCCGATGCAACCACGCTCACCGAAGCGGGATACGTCGGCGACGACGTGGAGAATATTCTCTTAAAGCTCATACAGGCGGCGGATTTCGACGTGGAAAAGGCGGAGCGCGGCATCGTCTATATCGACGAGATCGATAAGATCGCAAGGAAGGGAGAAAACGTGTCCATCACCCGCGACGTTTCGGGGGAAGGCGTTCAGCAGGCGCTGCTCAAGATCATCGAGGGAACCGTTTCCAGCGTGCCTCCTCAGGGAGGAAGAAAGCACCCTCAGCAGGAATGTATCAAGATCGATACGACGAACATCCTCTTTATCTGCGGCGGCGCGTTCGTCGGGCTCGACAAGATCGTCTCCTCCAGAACGGACGATTCTTCGCTCGGCTTCGGCAATAAAATAAGACTTTCGGGCGAGGAAGTGGATTATTCTCTGCTAAACGACGTAAAGCCGCAGGATCTCACAAAATTCGGACTCATTCCCGAGTTCGTCGGGCGGCTCCCCGTCGTCGTCAATCTCGATCCTCTCGACGAGGACGCGCTCGTCAATATTCTCACGCAGCCGCAGAACGCCATCATCAAACAGTATCAGAAGCTCATCTCGCTCGACGGCGTACAGCTCGAGGTGGAGGACGAGGCGGTGCATGAAATCGCTAAGACGGCGATCCGTTTAAAGACGGGAGCAAGGGGACTGAGGACGATCATCGAGGGCGTCATGAACGAGGTGATGTATCGGATTCCCTCGGAAGAAAACGTCGAAAAAGTCGTCCTCACGAAGGAGTGTCTCACCGACAACGCGCAGCCTAAGCTCATATATAAAGGCAAAGAGAGCGCGTGAAAAAAACGTTGGCTTTTCGAACGCGTTCGCAGGGGATTGACCGACGAAAGAGAGAAAGAAAGACGGAACATGAATAAAAAGGCGACCGAATGTTTTTTGGCATACGGTCGCCTTGTTTTGCACGGAAACCCGCTTCGCTCCGCGAGCGGGAAAAAGGTTCTTCAATGGACGGGAATCAGCTCCTGCAATACGATAGAGGAAACCGACAATCGCAAATACGCGGACAAATCATCTACGGAGAATTGCGGTCGGCGGCTTTTTTCCCGCGCGAATCGCGCCGTCGGCGCCGTGCTCTTATAAGATTCGCGCAAGCTGATCTACGCGCGAAAACGCGCGGGTAGGAGCGCAGGGGATTTATTTGAAAATTTTCGCCGTTCGCTCCTTGACGGACGCGAGGGCTTCCTCCGTACTCTTTCTCGAAGAGCCGCCTATGCTGAGGCGGGCGTTTGCGGAACTCTTCGCCTGTACGACGGAGAGAATATCTTCTTCAAAAGCCTCCGAGTACGCTTTGTATTCTTCTACGGACATATTTTCCAACGTCTTGTTCTTTTCCAAACAGTACCGTACGATCTTTCCCGTGATCGCATGCGCGTCTCTGAAAGGGATTCCCTTTTTGGCGAGGTAATCGGCTACGTCCGTCGCGCAGGTAAAGTCTTCTGCGGCGGCTTCCTCCATGCGCTCTTTATTCAGGCGTATCGCTTTGAGCATTTCGGCGTAAATCGTAAGGCAGTCCGCCGTCGTCTTTTCCGCGTCGAACAGTCCCTCCTTATCCTCCTGCAAATCCTTATTGTAAGCCAGCGGAACGCCCTTGATCGTGGTCAGAATCGCCGTCAGGTGACCGTAAACTCTCCCCGTCTTGCCGCGCACGAGCTCGCATATATCGGGGTTTTTCTTTTGCGGCATGATGGAAGAACCCGTCGAGTAGGCGTCGGGCATCTCCCAAAAACCGAATTCGGTCGACGTATATAAAATGGAATCTTCGCAGAGGCGGGAAAGGTGAGCCATGATCAGCGAAAGATCGAAGAGGTATTCGGCGACGAAATCTCTGTCGGAAACCCCGTCGAGGGAATTGTTCGTGACCGAATCGAAGCCTAAAAGCTCCTTGGTGATATTTCTGTCGATGGGATAGCTGACGCCCGCCAACGCGCCGCTCCCGAGGGGCATCACGTTGACGCGTTTATAGCAGTCGTCGAGCCGCTCGCCGTCGCGCAGGAACATTTCGGCATACGCGTTGAAGTACTGAGCGCAGTTGATGGGCTGAGCCTTTCTCAAATGCGTGTAGCCGGGCATGACGCAGTCGACGGATCCTTCCGCCTTTTCGATCAAGGCTTCCAGCATACCTTTCAACGCGGCCTTCATATGCAGAATGGAAGAACGGACGTAGAAGCGGAGATCGGTGGCGACCTGATCGTTTCTCGAACGGGCGGTATGCAGTTTTTTACCCGCGTCGCCGATGCGCTGCGTCAACACGTTTTCCACAAAGGAGTGGATATCTTCATATCCGGCAATCTCCAGCTTATTTTGTTCAACGTCGGCGAGGATACCGTTTAAGCCCTCGGTGATCTGCCGACCTTCTTCCCGGGAGATTATGCCGCATTGAGCGAGCATGGAAGCGTGCGCGAGCGAGCAGGTAATATCCGCTTGATAAAGCTTTTTATCGAAAGAGAGCGATTCGTTGAAAGCGTCGGCGTCGGGCGCCATGGGCGCGGTAAAACGCCCTTCCCATAATTTCATATTTTTTACTCCATAAAAATTTATTGACTTATCGACCGTAAACAGTTAAAATATACGTAAGAGTATTTTACATTTTTTTCGGAAGATTATCAAGCTATTTTACAAAGATTATCCGACAAAGTGGAAAAAACGGCGAAAAAAAGACTTTTCGGCGTTCAAAAAAGAGGGCGCTCTGGTTTTTAAAAAAAGGGGGGAAACTGTGATTATTTTAGGAGTCGATCCCGGTCTCGCCACCGTAGGGTACGGAGTGATTGAAAGCGATCGCAACGGAAACGCGCGCGCGCTCGATTACGGCGTTATTCTCACGCCGAAGGAAGAAAATCTTCCCGTACGTCTCGCCATGGTGGAAGAGGGGGTCAATAAAATTCTCGATAAATTTCATCCGCAGGAAGTCGCCATGGAGGAGCTGTTTTTTTCCAAGAACGTAAAGACGGGCGTCGCCGTGGCGCACGCGAGAGGGGTCGCTCTCCTCGCCTGCGTAAAGAAATGCGGCAGGCTGTACGAATATACGCCCATCCAGATTAAGCTCGCCCTCACGGGCTACGGAAGGGCGGACAAGCAGCAGATGCAGCGCGTCGTCGTCTCCATTTTACGGTTAAAAAGCATTCCGAAACCCGACGACGCGGCGGACGCGCTGGCGGTCGCGCTCTGCCATTCGCATACGGCAAAGCTCGGCTCTCTCTTCGAGGTGCAGAACATGACGAGGGGACAGGGGCTCAATTCGGTCACGGGAGAGGCGTTTAGGTCCATGAAGAAGGATTGATTTCGCCGAAGGCATAAAGTTTTGAAGGATTAAAATATGATAGGCTATTTAAAAGGCAAAGTGATTTATTCGAATGCGGAATGCGTCCTTCTCGACGTGAACGGCGTAGGCTACGAGGTGTACTGCTCGGGATCGGCGTATTCCAAGCTCGTTTCCAATCGGGAGGGAGAGGTCTTTACCTATTTGCAGGCGAGCGAAAATACGGGGATTACCCTTTTCGGGTTCGACAGCGTCTTTGAAAAAGAGATTTTTTTAAAGCTCATCACCGTCTCGGGCGTGGGAGCGAAAAGCGCGATCGGGATTCTGACGAGGATGAGCGCGGGGGAGCTCTCTGCGGCGATCGCCTCCGCCGATATCAAAAAGCTTACGGCGGTCAAAGGCTTAGGGAAAAAGACGGCGGAGAAAATCGTTCTCGAACTGCACGGAAAAATTTCCGCTTCCGAGGTTATTTCCGCAGGGGGCGGCGAGGTCGCAGCCGATTTCGCTTCCGCGCCGAACGCGGAGGATGAAGACGCGGTAAGCGCGTTGATGAGTTTGGGGTTTACCCGAAACGAGAGCTTGAACGCCGTAAAGAGGGCGCGCGAGAAAGGCGCAAACACCGTGGAAGAAGTGATACGAACCGCTCTTTCGAGTATGTAGGAAGGTTTATAAAAAGCGAAAAAGCTTTTAAGATTTAAGGGCAAGGAGTAAGAGATGTCGGATTTTTTCAACGACGACGAAGAATACGGCGGCGGCTACGACGATAAACTGATCGTGAGCACGAAAAACGAAATGGACGCGGAGGAGAATGTTTTAAGACCGAAGACCATGTCCGATTACGTCGGTCAGGATAAGGTAAAAGAAAACCTCAACGTGTATATTTCCGCCGCAAAGCAGAGAGGGGAAGCGTTGGACCACGTCCTCTTATACGGTCCTCCCGGCTTAGGAAAGACGACGCTCTCGCACATCATCGCCAACGAAATGGGAACCTCGATCAAGCTGACGAGCGGTCCCGCCATCGAGCGCAGCGGCGATTTGGCGGCGATTCTCACCAATCTGAACGACGGGGACGTCCTCTTCATCGACGAAATTCACCGCCTCAATCATACGGTCGAAGAAATTCTGTATTCCGCCATGGAGGATTTTGCGCTCGACATCATCGTGGGCAAGGGACCCTCCGCGAGAAATATCCGCTTTGCGCTCAAACGCTTTACGTTGATCGGCGCGACGACGAGGGCGGGGATGCTGTCCGCTCCGCTGAGGGATCGATTCGGCATTATTTGCCGTCTCGATATGTATTCGCCCGAGGAATTGCAGACGATCATCGAGCATTCCGCGCGAAAGCTGGAAATCGATATCGATTCCTCGGCTTCCTACGAGATTGCCCGCCGCAGCCGCGGCACGCCCCGTATCGCCAACAGGCTTTTGCGTCGCGTGCGCGACTTTTCTCTGGTGAAAGGAAATCAGACCGTCACCGTCGGGGACGCTAAGTTCGCCCTCAAAAAACAGGGAATCGACGAGCTGGGACTCGACGAAACGGACAGGAATCTTCTGAACGCGCTGATCAATAAATTCGGCGGCGGCCCCGCAGGACTCGAAACGCTCGCCGCCACGATCAACGAGGACGTCAATACCATCGAAGATATTTACGAGCCTTACCTCTTACAGCTCGGATTCATCGCGCGCACGCCGCGCGGCAGAATCTGCTTAAAGGGCGGATATGAGCATATGGGCGTCAAATTGCCGACGGACGATAAAACGAAGCGGCAGATGTCCCTGTTTGAAGAGGAATAACCGCTTGCGCCGCGCATAGGCGCATAGGCGCATAAAAAAAGGGGCGGTCGACTGCTTTTCGACGCTGCCCGAAAGGAGAACATAGAAAACAGCTATGGAACAAGTCACTTACAAAAAAAGCGATTTTTATTACGATTTGCCGCAGGAGAGAATCGCTCAAACTCCCGCCGAACCGAGGGATTCTTCCCGACTTCTCGTCTATGACCGCGGGACGAAGCGCATCGAGCATAAAATCTTTCGCGACGTCGTCGATTACTTAAACGCGGGCGACGTGCTCGTCGTCAATAACACCAAGGTGATTCCCGCGAGAATGTATGCGCGCACTCCGCACGGCGGTCTCGTCGAAGCGCTCCTTTTAAAGAGATACGACCTAAACACGTGGGAAGTTCTGATGAAACCCGGAAAAAAGGGGAAGGTCGGCGTATCGATGAAGGTCAACGACGAGCTTTCCTTCACCGTAAAGGGGATTTCCGACAGCGGCGAACGGATCGTGGAATTTTCTTACGAGGGCGCGTTCGAGGACGTTCTGTCCCGCGCGGGTACCATGCCGCTTCCTCCTTATATTAAGGAAAAATTGAAGGATCAGACGAGGTATAATACCGTTTACAGCAAAATCGACGGGTCGGCAGCCGCGCCCACGGCGGGACTGCATTTTACGCGGGAGCTCCTCGAACGCATCAAAGCCAAAGGCGTTATCGTCGTCGAGGTTTTGCTTCACGTGGGACTGGGGACCTTCCGCCCGGTAAAGGAAGAGTCGGTCGCCGATCATAAAATGCACTCGGAGCATTATAAGATATCCGAGGAGGCCGCTGCCGCCATCAATCTGGCGAAGAAAGAGGGCAGGAGGGTGATCGCCGTGGGAACCACTTCCGTGCGCACGTTAGAGAGCGCGGCGGAAGAGGACGGCTGCGTCCGCGCGGAGGAGGGAGATACGCAGATTTTCCTATATCCTCCTTATAAGATGAAGTGCGTGGATGCGCTCGTCACCAACTTTCATCTCCCCGAGAGCACGCTGATCATGTTGGTCGCTTGTTTCACGGGCAGGGAGGAAATTTTAGAAATATATCAAAAAGCGGTGGAAGAGAAGTATCGGTTTTTCAGCTTCGGCGACGCGATGATGATTGTATAAGCGTCGCAATACGGCGTCGAACTTGCGTTTTTGCCTTGGTCGTGTACGTCTTGTACACTCCCTGCGGACAAAGCCGCGTTCTTCTTGTCTTGCTCGCTTCTCCAATCCTCATTCCGCTTCCCGTTACCATAGGGGGCTCGATGCTGATTGTATAAAGGTTTCCGCTTTCGATTTTTTAAAAAACGCCGTTTCGCGCTCGTGCGACGGAACGGAAATAAAAAAACATTTACGAGGACAATCATGAAAAAAATAAAAAAATCCGCAATTCCCGCGCTCGCGCTGTGCGCCGTCATGGCGGTCTCCCTCGCCTCCTGTGCGAGCGAGCCGTCGAAACAGACGTTTTGGGATGAAGGGGAAAAGGGCGAAAATGAAAAATTTACCGCTCTCACGGGCGAATTTTTCCGCGATTCGCTAAAAAACGATATGCTTAACCTGCATTTTACGGTCATGGAGCCGGAAAACTACGGGATCGAGCGTCCGACGATGGATTTGTTTGCCCAAAGCGACGTCGATTACGAGGAGTTTCTTTCCTCCCTGGAAGGGATCGACTATGATTCCCTTTCCCGCAAAAACAGAATCACGTACGACATTCTCAAAGAGGACCTTTCCGACGCGATCGAATGGGCTTCTTTAAACGATATCGGCTCTTCTTTCGATTATTCTTCCGGCGTTCAGTCGAGCTTCGTCACGTATGCCGTCGAGTACGAGTTTTTCATCGAACAGGACGTCGTCGACTATCTCGATATGATGAATCAGGTAGGAGAATACTTTGAATATCTGTTCGAGGGGGAAGAGGATCGGGTCGAAAAAGGATTCGGCTTTTCCGACGAAGTGTTGAGCGACGTCATCGGGCAGTTTGACGCAATTTCCTCCGACGGTGAAGATACCTGTCTGATCTCCTCCTTCGACGAGAGAATTTCTTCGCTCGATTTTCTCACGGAGAGCGAAAAGCAGGAATATCGGCTGAAAAATCAGGAAGCCGTATTGAACGTCGTTCTCCCCGCGTACGAAGATACGGCGGAGAAGCTTTCTTCCCTTATGGGAAGGGGTACGAACGACGGCGGAATCTGCGGTTACGACGGCGGAAAGGAATATTACGATATGCTCGTCAAGAGCTACGCGAATTTCAACGGCGCGACGGAAGAGCTTTACGCAAAGCTTTCCGATTTTTATGACGAGCAATACGAGCGCTTGGTTCGGCTCGTTCAGAGCAGCGAAAAGAATTACAATATGTATTATCAATGGGCGATGGGGGATGTGAAGTCCTTGACGGATCCCATCGAATCGCTCGAATTTTTCTCCTCTCACCTCGAGGGCTATTTCCCCGCTATTGAAAATACGACTTATACGGTAAAATATCTGTCCGAGTCGGTGGCGAATACGATGCCCAACACGCTCGCTTATTATCTGATTCCTCAGATCGATCATTATACCAACGGCGCGATTACGATTAACGGCTATGTTTCGGACGATGCGGGACTGATGAATACGATTGCGCATGAAGGATATCCCGGACATCTTTATCAAAACGTATATTTTCTTTCCGGCAATCCCGATCCCGTCCGCTCGCTCTTCTCCTTTTCCGGCTACGCCGAGGGCTGGGCGGTCTATGCGGCGAATCAAGCGGAATATATCTATGAATACCCCGCAAGCTGTTCCATTTACCCTCAGCTCAACGAAATCAACGTTTCCCTCTCTTATGCGATATACGCTATGATGGATATCGGCGTAAACTATGAGGGATGGGGAATTTCCGATATTATCGGAATGCTCGGCTGCGACGAAGAGACGGCGCGGATCCTGTATCAAACGTTCGTTGAAATGCCCGGCGTATATCTCTCTTACGGGGCGGGCAATATGCTCATGTACGAGCTCAGAGAGAAGGCGCGGGCGTTGGCGGGAAGCAATTTCGATCTCGTGGAATATCATCGTCTCATTCTCGACGTCGGACCTTGTAATTTCGGGCTTTTGGAGGAACTGGTCGAAGAATATTACCGAATCGCTTATACGGAGGACGCTCAGCGTGAATGACGAATACTTTTCTTTCGAGCTCGTCAAGACGGATCCCGAAACGGGCGCGAGGGCGGGCGTCTTTCATACGCCCCACGGCGATATCGAGACTCCCGTCTATATGCCCGTGGGAACGCAGGCTACCGTAAAGGGCGTGCTTCCCAAAGATCTGAAGGAGGCGGGCAGTCAGATTATTTTATCCAATACCTATCACCTCTGTATGCGACCCGGCGACGATATCGTCAAGCAGGCGGGCGGACTTCATAAATTTATGAATTGGGACAGACCCATTCTCACCGACAGCGGCGGGTTTCAGGTCTTTTCCCTTTCCGAACTCAATAAGATAACGGACGAGGGCGTATGGTTTCGATCCAATGTGGACGGGTCGAAACGCTTCTTTACGCCGGAAAAGGCGATGGAAGCGGAGGAGAACCTCGGCGCGGATATCATTATGGCGTTCGACCAGTGCAGCGAATACGGCTATACGCGCGAACAGGCGAAGCAAGCGATGGAGCGCACGGGCAATTGGTTGGAACGATGTTATCGTTATCACGAGGCGCAAAATCGTCCTTGGCAGGCGTTGTTCCCCATTATACAGGGGAATCTATATAAGGATCTGCGGGAAGAAAGTTTAAAGCGTTGTCTTCCCTATGTAAAGCACGGAATCGCCGTCGGCGGGCTCTCCGTGGGGGAACCCAAGGATATGATGTACGACGTGCTCTCCTTTCTCCAATATAAAATGCCCGCCGACGTTCCGCGTTATCTGATGGGGGTAGGGTCCCCCGATTGCCTCGTCGAGGGCGTGCTGAGAGGCGTGGATATGTTCGATTGCGTGTTGGCTACGCGCATAGCGCGGAACGGCACGGCGATGACCTCTCACGGGAAGGTCGTCGTCAGAAACGGCTCTTACAAAGCGGATTTCACCCCGCTCGACGAGGAGTGTAACTGTTACTGTTGCAAAAATTATACGAAGGCTTATCTTCGCCACATGGTGAACGTGGGCGAAATGATGGGCGGTATGCTGTTAAGTATGCACAATATTACCTTTCTTCATAAACTCATGCACGGGTTAAGGGAAGCGATTTTAGGCGGGTATGTCAAAGATTATGCAAAAGAATTCTACGCCAAATATGAAAAAAACGAATCATTCGGCAAAGGGAAAAAAGAATAAAAAGCTTCGAAGGAAACAAAGAGGGCTCGGAATCGGGACGATTAAATTTTTGATCGGCTTAAACGTTTTCGCCTTCCTCGTCTGTCTGTACGGCGTTTTCTGCTCGGATAACTTCTTTTATCCGTTGCAGTATCACTGTCACGTTTATTCCGAATGGGAAACGGCCCTTAACGCCACCTGTACGGAATACGGCTATATGGAAAAGGAATGTCTGATCTGTCACGATAAAGTGATCCGTTATATCGAGCCGCTCGGGCATAGCTACTCCGTAAGCGTGGAGGAGGCGACCATTTACGGCGACGGTACGCTCACGTATACCTGTTTCCGCTGCGGCGATCGCTTTTCCGAGAAGATCCCCGCTCTTACGGCTACGTATACGAGGACCTTCGTCTCCCCCGTTCAGGATCCCGAGGGACTCGGCTACGTCCTCTATACCTGCGATCAGGACGAGAGCGTCTTTTATACCGAAGCGCTCACGTATACGGTAAGGACGGTTGCGCCTACTTGCGTCGCCCGCGGATATACCGTTCACGAGTGCAACGAAGGAGATTACTCTTACATAACCGATTATGTGGATACGATCGATCATCATTGGGTAGAAGTCTCGTATACCTCTCCCAACTGCGAGGATGGCGGCGCGCTGTCTTACGTGTGCGAATATTGCAGCGCGAGTAAGGTGATATGGCTGGATATTATCGGTCATGATTACGTGAAGGTGAAAGGTCTTTCCAAGGACGCCGCTTGCGAGGAAAACGGAACCCTGTACGAAGTCTGCACGAGGTGCGGCGACGTGAGAATGACCGCGCTTCCCGCCCTCGGACACGATTACGTAGACGGCGTCTGCGCGAGATGCGGCGCGATCGATCCCGATTGGGTAGATCCCGACGCGATTCCCGGTACGGAGCTTGACGGCGGTTAATTTCGTTCGACTCGG
>CAYWKM010000002.1:0-23573 GCA_964459165.1 uncultured Clostridia bacterium | reverse complement strand
TCCCGACGCGATTCCCGGTACGGAGCTTGACGGCGGTTAATTTCGTTCGACTCGGGGAAAACGCTCGAAGAAAGGCGGGCTCAAAGGCTTTTTTCACGTAAGGAACGATGAATTTTTCGTGAAAAAGCAAGAAATCTTTCTTTTATATAAAAAAACGCTTGCCAAAAAGCGGAAAAAAGTATATGATAAAAGCAATTAAATTCGATAAAAAGACAGAAGGAGTAAATTTATGTTATTTGCTTTATTGGAGGATGAAACCAGCGGCAGCAGCAGTTACATGACTTATATTTTCCTCGCAATCATCATCGTCGCTTTCGTCGTATTTCTCGTTTTCAGCAACAGAAAGCAGAAGAAGAAGGAAGAGGAAACCAAGAGTATGCTCGACGCCATTCAGCCCGGCAACAAGGTCAAGACGATCGGCGGGATCTGCGGGATCGTAAAAGAAGTGAACGCCGAAGACAATACGTTTGTCCTCGAAACGGGAACGGAAGAGAGCGGCAAATGCTGCATCAAGTTCGACAAGCAAGCCGTTTATCAGACGGACGCGAAGGCTCCCGCAAAGGAAACTCCCAAAAAGAATTCCAAGGCGGATAAGGAAGATTCGACGGAAGAGATCAAAGAAGAACCCCGGGCGGAAGAAACCAAAGAAAAGCCTCAGGCGGAAGAAAAGCCCGCAGAGGAAGAGAACGCCGAAGAAAATAAGTAATCATAAAGAATACGACCTCCGCATAGGATATAAAAAAGGCTATCGGAGGTTATTTTTATGCAGAATGAAAGCGGCGCTCTCTCCTTTTTCCTCGCCGTGTTAAAGGGAATCGCGGCAGCCGTCGTCTTTTCGCTTGCGGCGGCGCTTCTTTTCGCTTTGATCATTAAATTGTTTTCGCTCCCTTCCTCGGTGATCGCGCCCGTCAATCAGGCGATTAAAGTTCTTTCCGTTCTCCTTCCGTCTCTCGTATTCGTTCGCGGGAACAAGGGTTTTTTAAAGGGAATCCTGCTCGGATTGTTCGCGGTCGCGGCGACGTATCTCGTCTTTGCCGCCATCGGCGGCGGCGCGAATTTTAGCCGGAAATTTTTCATCGAGCTTCTGCTCGGCGCGATCGTCGGCGGAATCGGGGGCATCATAGCCGTCAATGTACGCAAATAATTCATAAGGGACGGAGAAGGGTCTTTTCGATCGGTAAGCACGAAGGCAGCGGAAGAAACGGAGGGCGGCGTATTCGTCGTCCATGGAGCGGGCAGGGAGCATAAACGTTTGCGCAAATACCGCGACGTTTCCCTCTCTTTGCCCGATTTTTTATAAACAACTTAAAATTGGACGCGCTAATTCATAAAACCGCTTGATTTTTGCCGAGAATCGTATTATAATAGAGAAAATAATATATTTTTTCAGGAGAAGAATGTTATGATAAAGACAATTGCAAAACCCGTTGAAAGATGCGTTACCGGTTGCGGAGAGTGCCGAAGCACCTGTCAGTCCGCCTGCAAAACGAGCTGCACGGTCGGGAACCAGTCTTGCGAACGAGTTACCAGAGAACAGAAGATTGATAAAGAAAACAAGTAATTTTTTTAGCTCAACGTTATTTTGCGGCAGGCACAGAATTTCTTTCATTCTGTGCCGATTTTATCTTATAAAAATTCTCCGTTCGCCGAATAATTTCCAAAGGATTTTTTATGATTCACATATTCCAATACAAAGATAACTATTATATTTACGACGTGGGCAGCGGTTCGCTCCACAGCGCGGACAAGGCTACCTGCGATTATTTGAGAAAGGAGCAAGGCGAGGACGTCGACGTCTCTTCCCTATCGGAGGAGCGGATAAGAGAAATTCTTTCCGACGTAGAGGCGTTGAAGAAGGAGGGACTTCTTTATAAAGAGGAAGTCTCCTCTTACCCCGTAAAGAGCGACGAAGTCAAAGCCCTCTGTATTCATATCTGTCACGATTGCAATTTCCGTTGTCGCTACTGTTTCGCGGACGAGGGCGCTTATCACAGCGAAAGACAAATGATGAGCGAGGAGACCGCGAAGCGGGCGATCGATTTTTTGATAGAGAACAGCGGAAACAGAAAAGTTCTCGAAGTGGATTTCTTCGGCGGCGAACCGCTGATGAACTTCAAGGTTATCAAAAATACCGTATATTACGCAAAGGAAAGAGCCGCTTCTGCGGGCAAAAGGTTTCTGTTTACGACGACGACCAACGCCCTCCTGCTAAACGACGAGGTCATTGAATTTTTTAACGCCGAAATGGAGAACGTCGTTCTTTCCCTCGACGGGCGCAAGGAGGTGCACGACGCGATAAGAAAATCGGTAAACGGAAAGGGAACGTTCGATCTGATCATCGATAAAATGAAAAAATTTGTCTCTCTTCGAGGGGACAAAAGCTATTATATCCGCGGAACGTTTACGGCGAAGAATCTCGATTTTTCGAAGGACGTGCTGTTTATTGCGGATCAGGGATTTCATTCCGTTTCCATGGAACCCGTCGTCACCGATATTCCCGATCTCGCTATCAAGGAAGAGCATCTCCCTCGGATTAAGGAAGAGTACGAGCGCCTCTGCGAGGCGTATCTCGATCGATACGAAAGGGGGGAGGGCTTCAATTTCTTCCACTTCAACATCGACCTTGAAGGAGGACCTTGCCTCAGTAAACGCGTGTCCGCCTGCGGAGCCGGCAACGAATATTTTTCCGTCGTTCCGAACGGAGATCTTTACCCCTGTCACCAGTTCGCCGGAGATCCTCAATTTTATCTCGGCAACGTGAGAGAGGGAATCCTTCGTCCCGAAATCAGGGAAAAATTTAAAAATTCCTGCCTTTTTACCCGTATTAAGTGTAAGGACTGCTTTGCCAAATTTATCTGCTCCGGCGGTTGTAGCGCGAATAATTATCATTTTAACGGCGATATCGAGGAACCCTACGAGACGACGTGCGAAATGATGAGGAAAAGAGTGGAGCTCGCCATGCATATTCTTGCCGAAAAGAAAAATTTTCAGGCGCGCCAAGGGAAATAAAAGGAAATTACGTTTTTGTATTTTTGATGAAATCAAGCAAAAACTTTCTTTTAGCGTTTCAGAAAGCTTGACGAAAGAACGTAAATTTAATATAATAAATGCATATCGTTTGAAAAAGAACTATTCTCTAATATTTTAGGAGGTCAGATAAATGGGCAAAGTCAAAGCGGCGGCGCTTACGGTTATTTTTACCGTCATACTTGCCGTATTATGCGCGTTGTGCGTAATGCCTGAATTTACCATTCCGTTCACTATCGGCGGCAATGTAAAGGATTACAATTCCGTCCTTAAAGTAATGAGCCTCGATTCCAATCTCGGAGGGGGCTATTATACGTATTATTACCCCGAAGGGGTCGTTTCCTCGAGCGAATATCAAGCGGAATACGATGCGAAAATGAATATTTCCGAATCGGAAGCGGAGGATTATGCCGCGGACTACATTGAGTACGGTTCGATCTATCTTGAAAAAAGCGTCTGGAACGATTCTTCCGACGGAGCGGACGAGGAATTTATACAGTCCTTCGACAAGGCCGTCGACGTGATTTGTCAAAGATACGAGGCGTTGGAGCTCGATTATCTCAAAATCGAAGTGGTGGACGATTACTCTATCCGCATCGAGGTTTCTTCCGAGGTAGAGTCTCCCGCCACGGTCTTTTCCGTTATGGCGGCGAGCGGGGACTTTACGCTGAGGCATTCCTCGAAAAATCTCCCTCTGCTTCGTCCTACGAAGCTTTACGGTATGAACACGTATTTCAAGAGCGTATCCTCGAAGAGCTCCGGCTCCACTCCTTACGTCCGTTTTTCCATGACGGATACCGGACGGAATAAGTTTACCGATATTACCGCTGCGATAGCGGATAACGACGACTCCACGCTTTACTTTTACGTGGGCGAAACCACGTTGATTTCGTTGTCCGTCACGGAGACGATTTCCCAGTCCAACCTCTATATCAGCGGCTACACCGACGCCACGCTCGCAAAAAGCGTCGCCGCAGTGTTCGATTCCTGTTTGAACGAAGAGGATATCATCGACATCGATTTTGTCTTGGGCGATACGCATACCTTTGAATCCATCATCGGCGAAAACGCCGTCAACGCCGTATATATCGGCGTGGGCGTAGCGATGCTCGCGATGTTCGTTTATTCCGTTATCCGTTTCAGAGGAATGGGCGCGGCGCATATCTACGGCTTTCTCAGCTATATGGTCGTTACGGTTATGTGCGTCGGTTTAATCGAAAGCATTCAGCTCTCCTACGGCGGAATCCTCGCGGTCATTCTGGGCGGCGTCCTCCTTACGATCAGCAATTATTATATCTTTGCAAAGATCAAAGAACACTTTATGAGCGGCAAACGCATTGTAACCTCCATTAAGACCGGCTATAAAGAATGCCTTGCCGGCGTGATCGACGTGCACGTCGTTCTCATTCTCGCATCCCTCGTGCTGTACTTTGTGGGAATCAGCGAAATTTCCATGTTCGGCGTCACGTTTGCCATCGCCGCGCTCGTTTCCGGCGTCAGCTCGCTGCTCCTTACGAGATTCTATTTCGCCATGCTCATGGGCAACGTGAAAAATCAGTTCAAATTCTGCAATTTCAAAAGGGAGGTGACCGATGATGAAGACGAATAATGTGGCGAAAAAGCTTCCCGTATGGGTCGTTGTCAGCGCGGCGATCGCGCTCGTCGGACTTTTGATCTTCTTTTTGTTCGGTTTTCATCTGAGCGATCGGATGAAGGATCGGCATACGATCGTCGTTACCTACGATTCTTATATCAATATCGACGACGCGCTTCTCGACGAGGTGGAGGAAACCTGTCTGAACGTCATCGATGAAAATTCGTTGAAAGTGGAGTATACGCAACATTCTACGGTGACCAACGGAGGATCGATCGAATTCACGTTTGCTTCTTCCGTTCCCTACGATACGCTCGTAGGAGTGAAGGATAGCATTCTCGCCGCTCTCGAAAATTCGGAGAGTAAGATTTCCAACTCCACCTACGAAGGCGCCGTCCACGTCATGGAGGAGCAAAATTTCTCCCAATATATTGCGAGAGCTTCCATCGCTCTCGCGGGCGTAGTCGTACTTTCCTTTGTCTATGTCGCCATTCGCTTTAAATTGGCTTCCGGCATAACGGTCGCCGTTTTGGCGGTGCACGACGTCGCGCTCGTCGTCGCGCTCACGTTGATCACGCGCGCGACCGTCTCTACGTCCTTTGTGGCGGCGGTTGCCTTCGCGCTCGTTTATTCTCTCGTCAACTCCTGTTTCGCCTTTGCGGATATGAGAAGGGGAGCGAAAAATGAAAACGTGAAAGCGCTTCCCGCGGAGGAAGCGGAGGAGGTCGTCTTCTCATCTGCGAGAAAGAGTTCGGTCAAGATCGCTGTTTTTGCCGTTATCGCGCTCGCCGTTCTCGCCGTCTGTACCGTATTTGTTACGACGGATATACTGTTGTTTGTGATTCCCGCATTCCTTGCGGTCGTCGTTTCGCTCTATTCCTCCTGCGTGATGCTCCCTTCCGTCTACCTTCCTTTAAAGGCGTTCACGGATAGAAAGGCGGAAGAGAGGGCTAAAAAGAGATCCGGTAAACCCAACAAAAAGAAGCTGTCGAAGGCTTCCGATAAAAAAGCCGAAAAGTCCGAAGAGGACGATATCGATTGATCCGGCAGAGAATAAACGGCGGTATGTTTACCGCCGTTTATTGTTTTCGGACCTTTCGCGCAAAAGGGGGGAGGAGCCGTTCAAAAAGCATTCTCTCCGATAGAGGACGTCTATGAAAAAAATCATTCCGGAATACCGTTTTACGGACGAACAACTGAATACGATTTCCTCGCTTGCCCGCGCGTTGAAGCTCACCGAATCGACGGTCAAAATTTTGTACGCCCGCGGAATCGATACGAAGGAAAAAATCGGGAAATTTCTTTCTCCCTCCAAAAAAAATTTTCTTTCGCCCTATCGGATGTCCGGCATGAAGGAAGCGGTCGAGCTCATCGCGCAGGCGCGCGACGAAGGCTGGCGGGTCGCCGTCTTCGGCGATTACGACGCGGACGGTATCTGCGCTTCCGCCATTATGGATAAAGCTTTAAGGGAGTTCGGAATCGAGCCGTACGTCTATGTTCCCGAGCGAAGCGAGGGATACGGGCTGAGCTTCTCGGCGATCGATAAGATCCTGGACGATTTTTTCCCCGAATTGTTCATCACGGTCGATTGCGGTATCAGCAACGCGGAGCAGGTTCGTTATTTGCAGGAAGCGGGCGTTACCGTCGTCGTGTCCGATCATCACGAATTGCCGGACGTCCTTCCCGATTGTATCTGCATCAATCCCAAATTTGACGACGATTATCCCTATGACAATCTTTGCGGCGCGGGCGTCGCTTTCAAGATCGCCGTCGCGCTCATCGGCGAACGCGCTTACGAATATTTGGATTTTGCCGCGCTCGCCACCGTCGCCGACAGCGTTCCTCTTTTAGGGGAAAACAGAGATATCGTGGCGGAGGGGCTGAATCTGATACGGACGAATCCGAAGACGTGCTTCTCCTGTCTCCTCGGAAAAAACGATAACGAGATAACGGCGCAGACGCTCGCCTTTACCGTCGCTCCCAGAATCAACGCCGCCGGACGCATGGGCGACGCAAACGCCGCTCTCGGGCTGTTTTTGGCGGAAAAGCAGAGCGAAATTTTTTCGCTCGCCGTCAAATTGAACGAATATAACGTCGAACGACAGAAGCGCTGCGATCTTCTTTATGAGAGCGCAAAGGAAAAATTAAAGGAAAAAGGCGCGTACGGCAACGTGATTATGCTCTACGACGAGAATTGGAGCGCCGGCTTCGTCGGCATCGTCGCCGCGCGGCTCGCGGAAGAATATTTCCGTCCCGCCATTCTTTTCGTCAAGAACGGCGACAGCATGAAGGGAAGCGCGAGAAGCATCGATTGCGTCAATATTTTCGACGCGCTGAAAAATTGCAGCGAATATATTTCCGAATTCGGCGGACATTCTCAGGCGGCGGGCGTGAATATCTCGGAGGAAAATTTTCCTCTCTTGGAAGAGGCCTTGAACCGCTATATCGCAAAGACGTATACTCCCGAAGATTTTATCCCGAAAATATTCGTCGCGGAGGAAATCCGAAAGGAAATTTCCGTAAAATTCGCCCGCGAGCTCGCAATGCTCGAACCCTACGGCGTGGGGCATAAAAAGCCTCTGTTCGCCATCAGAGCGGCCTCCTGCGAGGCGAAAGAGATCAAGCCGGAATCCCCGCACCTTGCGATCCGCAGCGACTATATCGACCTGATGTACTTCGGCGGCGCGAAGAATTTAAAACTCATCGAAAGCGACGTCGAAAAGGTGATCGTTTTTGAATGCAACGTCTCCCATTTCCGGGGGAGAGAATACATCAAGGGTTTCGTGCGCGACGTGGAGTACGACGCGATGAGCGGAAACGTATCTTCCGCCATCTTTGCCAATTGCATGAACCGCCTTTCCGCAGCGGAGCCCCGTTTCGAGCTCGTTCCCATCGGCAGCGAGGAGACGGTCCGCCTGATTCGAGAGCGAATCGACGCGTGCGCGTACGGGCTGTGCCTGATCGCTTCTTCGCGCAGGGTTTTGGCGAACTATGAGGGATTGGGCGTTAACAATATCGATATTTTCAAGCCCTCGTCGAGAAACGTTTCCAATACGATCGTCGTCAGCCCCTCTCCGGACGCCGATCTCGCGCCGTATGACTGCGTCGTGTTCCTTGACGAACCGTGCGATTATAGCATCGGCTCGCTCGTCGGGAAAAAGGTTTACGTCAACAAGGAGATTTGCGGCTATCGGAATATGCTGCGCAGGCTTGACACCGACAGAGCGTCGCTTTTGGACGTCTTCGCTTCTCTCAGAAAAATGGCGGGAAAGCTCGCGGGAGGGAATGTTCTCGAAACCGCCCTTTCCAGCGGCGCGCTCGGGTACGATCCCTACGAGTTTATCTTCGCTCTTTCCGTGTTCGAAGAGCTCGGGCTCGTTTCTTTCGCGGGAGGGAAGCCGGAAATTTACCGCGGGATCAAGACGGATTTGAACGATTCGCTGATTTATACGCGGATCAGAGCGTTACAGAAGAAAAAGGAGGATAAAAAATAGTTTATGGCGCAACCCGTACTGCGGAAAATTTATGAAAATTACGCCGGCGAAGACAGAAATATGCTGTTAAAGGCGTACGACTATGCGGAAAAAGCGCACGCAAACCAAAAGCGCGCTTCCGGCGAGCCTTATTTTATCCATCCTTGCGCCGTCGCCGATATTCTTATCGGATTGGGGCTCGACGCGCCCACGATCGCTGCCGCTCTCCTGCACGACGTGATCGAGGACACGCCCGTTACCGACGACGATATTCGCCGCGAGTTCGGCGAAGAGGTCCTTACCCTCGTCTCCGGCGTTACGAAGCTCGAAAAGATCGTCTTTAAATCGCACGAGGAGGAGGAAGCGGAAAATTTCCGCAAGATGTTCGTCGCCATGGCGAAGGATATCCGCGTCCTCATCATTAAGCTCGCCGATCGCCTCCATAATATGCGTTCGCTCAATTTTCTCAGTCCCGAACGCCAACAGCGCATGGCGAAGGAAACGTTGGAAATTTATTGTCCCCTCGCAGGGCGGCTCGGCATTTCGCAGATGAAGTGCGAGCTCGACGATCTTTGCTTAAAATATTTGGACCCGCAGGCTTACGAATATCTCACCGAGGCGATTCATCAAAAGCTTTACGAACGCACGAATTTCGTCGATTACGTCGTGAGCGAATTGCAGAAGATTTTACAGGAATGCAACATTACGGGCGAGGTTTTCGGACGCCCCAAGCACTTTTATTCCATCTATAAAAAGATGAAGGAAAAGGGAAAGACGATCGATCAGATCTACGACCTCACTGCGGTGCGCATCATCGTTTCCACCGTTTCGGAGTGCTATGAAATACTGGGCAAGATTCATGAAAAGTGGAAGCCCATTCCCGGGCGGATCAAGGACTATATCGCGACTCCGAAAAAGAATAATTATCAATCCCTTCATACCACCGTCGTCACGAATTTCGGCCAGCCGTTCGAGATTCAGATCAGGACGATGGAAATGCACCGTACGGCGGAGTACGGCATCGCCGCGCATTGGAAATATAAAGAGCACATCGAAGAGCCGACGAGCATCGATCAGCGCCTTTCTTGGATCAGAGAAGCCATGGAGTGGCAGGGCGTTTTAAAGGATTCGCAGGAATTTTTAGACGCGCTCAAAACGGATCTTTACAGCGATCAGCTCCTCGTATTTACGCCGCAAGGCAAAGTCATCACCTTGCCTGTGGGAGCGACTCCCGTCGACTTCGCTTACAGCATTCATTCGGAAGTCGGCAATAAGTGCACGGGCGCTAAGGTAAACGAAAAGATCGTTCCGCTCAATTCGGAACTGAAAACGGGCGACGTCGTCGAGATCATCACCTCCCCCTCTTCCAAGGGGCCTTCGAGAGATTGGTTGAAGTTTGTAAAAGCTTCCTCTTCCAAAGCGAAGATCAAGCAGTTCTTCCGCCGCATCATGCAGGAGGAAAACGTCCGTCAAGGCAAAACGATGTTGGAAGAGGAGGCCCAAAAGAGGGGCTTTACCCTTTCGGAATTGCTCACCGAGGGCGGTCTTCGCAAGGTTTACGACCGCTATTCCTTTACGACGCAGGAAGATATGTACGCTTCCGTCGGGTACGGCGGAGTGAGCGCGTCGCAGGTCGTCTTTAAACTCATCGATTATTATAATCGTTGCCATAACGCCGTTTCTCAGGAAGTCGCCGTCGCGCCGATCAACAGCTCCGTAAAGTCGGAGGGAAGCGTCCTCGTAAAGGGACAGGAAGGGCTTTTGATCAGCTTTGCAAAGTGCTGTTCGCCGATTCCGGGCGATCGTATCATGGGATTTGTCACGCGGGGCAGGGGCGTCGTCATTCACCGCGCCGACTGTAACAACGTCGCTCATGCGGAAAAGGAAAGATTGCTTCCCGCCGAATGGGTAAAAGAGAGGACGGAAAAGGCGAAATTTAACGTAAACATTCAGATTCGCGCCGCCGATCAAGCGGTCGTTCTTTCGGCAGTCTCCTCCGTATGCAACGATCTCGGCTTCTCCATTTCCGCCATCAACGGCAGACTCGACAAAAACCGCGACGCAATCGTCGATATCTCCGTTCTCCTCACCACGCAGGAGGAAGTGGAGATTCTCATCAATAAGCTTCGCGGCAACGGGGAAATTTACGACGTTCACAGAATTATTTCTTAAAGGGAGCTTTTATGGTTAGGGTAATCGAAATATCTCCGACGGGCTTCGCCTGCAACAGTTATCTTTTGACGGCGGACGGCAAAAACGCCGTCGCGATCGACGCGGGACAAAACAAAGTTTTAAAAGTCGCCGAAAGGGAGGGACTTTTCGTTACGCACGTCCTTTTGACGCACGGTCATTTCGATCATATCGGCGGTTGTTCCGCCCTGCAAAAAAAAGGCGCGCTCATCGGTTGCCGTAAAGAGGAAACGGACGTCCTCGAGCATTACAATCTCGCGGAGGAATTCGGCGTTTTCATCGAACCCTTTCGGCCGGATTTCACCTTCGGCGAGGGAGAATGGGAGGCAAACGGCGTCAGGATAAGGGTGATCGCCACGCCCGGACACACGAAGGGAAGCGCGAGCTTTCTCGTTGAAAACAATCTCTTTTCGGGAGATACGCTCTTTCGCGGCAGCGTCGGAAGGACGGATTTTCCGACGGGCGACGGGGAGGAACTCGTAAAAAGCGTAAAAAAGCTCTACGCGCTTTCCGGCGATTACGCCGTCTTTGCGGGACACGACGAAGACACTACGCTGGATCGCGAACGGAAGTATAATATGTGCGTGAGGGAAGATTGAAATGCTTACCACGAATGTATCCTTTCTTGAAAACGAGCTGCTCGACGTCGTAAGAATGTTCAAGGATAAAAATTATACCGTCGAACACACCGCCGAATACCGAGACGGCGTTTTTTATAATACCTTTCTCTTGGACGGGGCGGCGTTCTCCTTTAGCGACGAACAGAGGGTAAGCGGCGAAATCGAGTATAAGCGATATGCCAAACGTTACGCGAAGCTCGCTCTATACCGCGTTTTATCCGACCGCTTCGGCGTAAAAATGCCGTGGGGAGCCCTTACGGGCATTCGTCCGACCAAATACGCTTATTCCGAAAGAGAGGAGGGAAGGGACTTCGAGCAGTCTTTAAGGCGTATGCTCGTTTCCGAAGAGAATATCCGCCTCGTCGGACAGATCATCGAGAATCAAAAGGGCGTTTACGAGAAGAGGGACGGAAATTCCGATTTGTTCGTTTCGATTCCCTTCTGTCCGAGCAAATGCGAATATTGCTCCTTCATCACCGCTCCCGTCGATAGGACGAGAGATTTTTTAGAGGATTATCTCTCCTGTCTGGAAAAGGAGATCGCCGCTTCTCCTCGGCTGATTCGCTCTCTGCGTTCCGTCTACGTCGGCGGCGGAACGCCCCTCGTTTTAGGGGAAGAATCTCTCGAACGGGTGTTAAAGGCGATAGCCTCCGTCCGTGTAAACGATTGCGAATATACGGTGGAGGCGGGCAGACCCGACGTGTTCACCGACGCGAAATTGCAGCTTTTAAAGGATTACGGCGTGACGCGCATCTGCGTCAATTCGCAGAGCTTCCTCGACGACACGCTCGTCAAGATCGGGCGCAGACACACGGCGGCGGACGTATACCGCGCGTTCGACTTGGCGGCGAAATATCGCTTCGATATCAACTGCGACCTCATCGCGGGACTCGCCGACGAGAAGAAGGAGGATTTCGAGTATTCCGTGAAGGAAGCGATTCGCTGCCGTCCCGACAATATCACGGTTCACACGCTTTGCTTAAAGAGCGGCGCGAAGCTCAAAGAAAATTGTTCTTACCTCGATACCGAGGGGATCTCCGATATGATTTTATCCTCCCGCAATCTTTTGCAGGAGGCGGGCTACGCGCCTTATTATATGTACCGCCAGAAATATATGGCGGGCAACTGCGAGAATACGGGTTGGACGAAAAAGGGAAAGGCCTGCGTCTATAATATCGATATCATGGAAGAAACGGCGGATAACCCCGCCGTCGGGGCGAACGCCGTGAGCAAGCGCGTGTATAACGAGCTCGGAAAAATCGAGCGTTACGGTTCGCCAAAGGACTTAAAGACCTATATCGGCAAAATCGACGAGATCATCGCACGGAAGGACAAGCTTTTTTCATAGAGGAAATGGATCCTTGCGCGTTCTCGGCGTCGCGCAACCGTCGGTTGCGTGACAACTTCCTCCTTTGCGTATTAAAATATAGGAAACGAAGCCTGAAAGACGACGGCGGAATCGTCGCGTCGAAAGGCTTTGTTAAAAAACGCAGGGAGGACAGAAAAAATGCGCTTTCAGAGACGAAAGAAGGGCAAGCGGAGAGAATTCGATTTTGGGGAGGGAATTTTTTTCGGCGAGGAAGAAATGCGCTCTCGCTATGAAAATTTCAAAAAACGGAAAGAGGAAAAAGGGTTGAAAGAGAACCGTCCGCGTTACCCGGACGATCCGTTATTCAGGTAAAGATATGCTTGATTGTAAACAAATAGGACAAAAAATACACGATTTGCGCGTAGAGAACGGCTTCAAACAGGAGGATTTGAGCGAAAAGCTCTTCGTCTCCCGCCAAGCGGTTTCCCGCTGGGAGGTGGGGCTCGCGCTCCCCTCGGTGGATAACCTGGCGGAGCTGTGCAAGCTGTTTTCCGTCTCTTTCGAAGAGCTTTTGTGCTTAGATCGGGAACCCGTCGTCAATAAAAAGGATATTTTTGAAGGGCACGATCGGTTGTTCGTGGTAAAGGGCGTTTGCGAGGGAACGATCAAGGTCGATCTCGCGGAAGAATTTTACCGTTTTTCTTCGGAGGAAAGAATGATGATTCTCCGCAGCGTCAAAAAGAAAGGAAAGAAGGTCGGCGAGGACCTTTGGGTGCGGCTGACGAAAGCGGAACAGAGATTTTTATTACGGGAGATTTAAAATGAATATTAAAAATTTGATACCTTTTCTCGATGAGGAAGATTTAAACGAATTGGCGGATAAAATTTTAGAGAGCGAAAATGAGAGCTTCGAAGGCGTAAGGATGGACGATATTCTCTGCTTTTTGGAAGACGATAAGGTGGACGAGATCTTTTTGCGGAAGGTAAAGGAGGGGAAGGATTATCAGGCGTATCTTCCTTTCGTTTCGGACGAATGTATGGATCGATTGACCGAAGATTACGTCAACGGGGAAACAGGAGACTTCGACATCGAGAGCGTTTTTCCCTATATGGAGGACGACAACATCAAAAGGATCTTCCGCGCGTATCTCAAAAAAAAGACGTCCGCTCGGCAGGACTGATTTTGAAGGAAGGCTCGTAAAATTGTTTTGCGAGGGGGAAGGATGATTCGTCGCAGCATACGCGGCATAGAGGGGGCGAAAGTT
The DNA here is from genome assembly GCA_964459165.1 of uncultured Clostridia bacterium. GTDB lineage: Bacteria > Bacillota > Clostridia > Christensenellales > Borkfalkiaceae > RGIG4074. Next base: position 10,095 of record CAYWKM010000002.1, on the reverse strand, counting down.
CCTCGGCATTGGTTTACGCGCGGGAAGCGCCGTCGTTTCGGAAAGGGGATAAGGAGGCGGCTTTCGCCTGCCTCGGTCTCGCGCGGGGATAACCGTGCGAGGTCTGCGCGGTTCGGCGGGCGCTTTTAGCGGAGAAAATAAAAAAGGCGGATATTGGCGGATATTATGAAATATACTTGTGCAATCTTCGATTTGGACGGAACGCTCCTCGACACCCTGCAGGACCTCGCCGACGCGACGAACGATATGTTGCGGCGGCTCTCTTATCCTCTCGTCACGTCCGATCAGGTTCGCTCTTACGTCGGAAACGGCATTCGCCGTCTCATCGAGCGCGCGCTTCCCGACGGGGAGAAGGAGGCAAAGGAAGAGGAAGCCTTCGACTTATTCATGGAATATTACAAAGAGCATTGCTGCGACCATACCCGTATGTACGACGGGGTAAAGGAGCTCCTTCTTTCGTTAAAGGAGAAAGGGGTAAAAACGGCGATCGCGTCCAATAAAAACCACGTCGTATGCGAACAGTTAAAAGAGCGGTATTTCAGCGGGCTCATCGACGTCGTCGTCGGCGAAAACGAGGCGGCGGGGATTCGCAAAAAACCCTTTCCCGACGCGGTATATCTGGCTTTGGAGCTCCTCGGCGCGAAGAGGGAGGAATGCGTCTGTATCGGGGACAGCGAGGTGGACGTGCTCACGGCGAAAAACGCGGGAGCGGATGGTATTTCCGTTTTATGGGGGTTTCGCGATCGAAAAAAATTGATCGACGCGGGGGCTTCGGTCTTCGTGCGGAACGCGGAAGAAATTCTCAAATTTTTTTAACGTCGCCGTTTTTTTCGAAAAGAAAATCCTTAAAATGAAACGTTCGGGGAGAGAAAATATGAACGACAGAGAAAAAAACGGGAGTCCTGCCTTGCCTGACGGCAGGATTTTATCGGTCGTCCTTTCAAAGGGCGTTTGTCTCCCGCATTCTTTGCGGAAGGAAAAATAAAATTTTCAAAAAAATAAAAATATCCCTCGAAAATATTTTACAAGACAGCTTTAATATGCTAAAATAAAAAATACGATGAACAAAGTCAGACGATTCTCCACGTCATACACTTTGTCTTTACGTGTAAAATTCCAATAGGAGGATAAACAAAAATGGAAAAATCCGAAATCATTGCTAAGTTCGCTACGCACGAAGGCGATACGGGATCTCCCGAGGTTCAGGTCGCTCTTTTGACTTACCGAATCAACCACCTCAACGAGCATCTTGCCACGCATAAGCAGGACAACCACTCCCGCCGCGGACTTTTAAAGATGGTGGGGAAGCGCCGCGCGCTTCTCGAATATCTCAAAGAAGTGGATATCGAAAGATACAGAGCGCTCATCGCAGCGTTGGAACTCAGAAAATAACGAACAGTAAGAGCGGGGTTTTTATTATTCCGCTCTTTTTTCGTTAAAAATCGTCCGTTCCCGACTTGGAAGAGAAAGGGAAACGTTCGAACGAAGCGCGTCGCTTTCGCGGCCTCTTCGGTTGACGACGAATAAAATCCTTACGGAAGGGCGCGCCGTTTGTTCAAGGGGACGCTTTTTGTAGGGTTTTAATATCGCGGTATGCGGCATGGGTCGCAGAGAGCAAAGAACAGAAAAGGAAGGAGTATTTTTATGCCGTCATTAGATTGTTACAGAGAATTTAAAACCAATTATGCCGGAAGAGAGCTTATCGTAGAGACGGGCAAGTATACGGAGCAGGCGAACGGCGCGTGCGTCGTCCGTTGCGGCGATACCGTCGTCAGCGTGAACGTGTGCATGAGCTCTTCCGCAAGAGAGGGAATGGATTTCTTCCCTCTGTCCGTAGATTACGAAGAGAAGATGTTCGCCGTGGGGAAAATTCCCGGGGGATTCAAAAGGAGAGAGGGACGCGCCACCGATAAAGCGATTCTCGTCAGCCGTCTCATCGATCGTCCGATCCGCCCCCTGTTTCCCAAGGGAATCTTTAACGACGTCGTCGTCGTCGCGACGGCTCTTTCCGTCGATCCCGACGTCAATCCGGAGCCCATCGCCATGATCGGCTCCTCCGTCGCCCTGTCCATTTCCGATATCCCTTGGGACGGTCCCACCGGCTCCGTTCAAGTAGGACTCGTGAACGGCGAATACGTCGTGAATCCCGACGCCGCACAAAGGGAGGTCAGCAGAATTTCCCTTTCGCTCGCGGGAACGAAGGACGCTCTGCTCATGATCGAAGCGGGCGCGTCCGAGGTCACGAACGAAGAGATGGTCGGCGCGATCATGTTCGGTCATGAAGAGATCAAAAAGGTGTGCGCGTTCATCTCCGAGATTCAGTCCGAGATCGGCAAGCCCAAAAAGGTCATGGAATTTTACCATGTTCCCGAAGAAATCGACGGGGCGGTCAGAGCGTACGCTTCCGAAAAGCTCGATTACGCGCTCTCCACGTTCGACAGAAAGGAGAGGGAACAGAGGGAGTCCGACGTCGAAGCGGACGCGCTTGCGCATTTTTCCGAAATTTTCCCCGATAAGGAAAGGGAAATCAAGGATTGCCTTTATTACTTTACCAAGGAAAAGGTGAGGGCGAGAATTTTCCTCGACGGCGTTCGTCCCGACGGAAGAAAGCTCGACGAAATCAGACCCATTTGGTGCGAGCACGGTCTTCTTCCCCGCGTTCACGGCTCCGCCGTATTCACCCGCGGGCAGACTCAAACGTTGACGACCTGTACGCTCGGTATGCTCTCCGACGTTCAGAAGCTCGAAGGGCTCGACGACGAGGACAAAAAGAGATATATGCACCATTATAACTTCCCCGGCTATTGCACGGGCGAAGCGAAAGCGCTGAAATCTCCCGGTCGGCGCGAAATCGGGCACGGCGCGCTCGCCGAAAGGGCGCTCCTCCCCGTCATTCCCTCCGAAGAAGAATTTCCCTACGCGATCCGCGTCGTAAACGACATTCAATCCTCCAACGGATCCTCTTCCATGGCGTCCGTGTGCGGCTCTACGCTTGCGCTCATGGATGCGGGCGTTCCCATCAAGGCTCCCGTCGCGGGCTGCGCTATGGGACTCATTAAAAATCAGGAGACGGGCGAATACGTCATCATGACGGATATTCAGGGTCTTGAAGATTTCTTCGGCGATATGGACTTTAAGGTCGCCGGAACCACAAAGGGGATCACGGCGATTCAGATGGATATTAAGATTAAGGGAATCTCCGAGCAGATTCTTCTCGACGCGATTGCAAAGGCGAACGTCGCAAGGCAGTTTATTCTCGGAAAGATGCTCGATTGCATTCCCGAAGTCAATAAAGAACTCTCTCCCTACGCGCCCAAGATCATCACCTTTAAGATCGATCCCGAAAAGATCGGCGACGTCGTCGGCAAGCAGGGGAAGGTCATCAATAAGATCATCGAAGAGACGGATACGAAGATCGATATCGAAGACGACGGCACCGTATGCGTCGCGGTATTTGGCGGCAGCATCGAAAAGGCGGAAAAGGCAAAGGCGATTATCGAAGCGATCGTGCATGACCCCGAGGTCGGCGATATGTTCGTGGGAACCGTCGTAAGAATCCTTCAATTCGGCGCGTTCGTCGAGTTTGCGCCCGGAAAAGACGGTATGATTCACATTTCCAAGCTTTCCAACAAGAGAGTGGAAAAGGTGGAAGACGTCGTTTCCATCGGCGATACCGTCAAGGTGGAAATCATCAAGATCGGCGAAAAAGGAATCGATTTGAAGCTTCTCGAAAAAATGGATTAAAAATCTTAAAAGGATTTTTCGGGGATTATTCTTTGAATCCGATCGGAGAAAGGGATGTTCGAATATGATAAGGGCATAACGGCAATATCCCGACGTTCCGACGCCCGCGCCTGCATTCGAGGGCCGGGCGACGAAACCACAGAGAAGAGTTCTTCGGCTCATCCGTCTTATAATCGGAGAAGAACGTCGTCGATTTTATACAGATAAAGGGCGGGTTTCCGTCCTTTATTCCTTCTCGCGACGAAACGTTTTTTTCGCGTTCGGAAGAGCGCGCGGCAAAAAGGCGTTTGAAGGAAATGTTTGTCGTACGGGGAACGCCTCGGAGGCCTTCGGCGACAAAGAGGAAAAACGACGGAAACAATCGCGGCAAGGCTTTTGCCTATTGCCGACTTTCCTGTTTGAAAAGGGAAAATATAACCAAAAAAGAGGTAAAAAATGGAAATTTCAAAGGACATTCAATATATCGGAGTAAACGATCGTCAAGTGGATTTGTTTGAGGGACAGTATCGCGTGCCGAACGGCATGGCTTATAATTCCTACGTCGTCACGGACGATAAAATCGCCGTTTTCGATACGGTGGACGTTCATTTTACAAGGGAATGGTTGGAAAATCTCGAGAGGGTTTTAAACGGCAGAAAGCCCGATTATCTCATCGTTCAGCACATGGAGCCGGATCATTCCGCCAACATTTTAAATTTCATGGAGAAATATAAGGAGGCGAAGATCGTTTCCTCCTCAAAGTCCTTTCAGATGATGAAAAATTTTTTCGGCGTTGCGTTCGAGGAGAGGGGAATCGTCGTCGGGGAAAAGGATACGCTCTGTTTGGGAAAGCGCAATCTTAGCTTTATCGCCGCGCCCATGGTTCATTGGCCGGAGGTCATCGTCACTTACGACGACTATGATAAGACGCTTTTTTCTGCGGACGCGTTCGGCAAATTCGGCGCGTTGGACGCAGAGGAACCTTGGGCGGACGAAGCGCGCCGCTACTATATCGGCATTGTGGGGAAATACGGCGCGCAGGTTCAGGCGCTCCTTAAAAAGGTTTCCGGATTGGAAATTTCAAGGATTTGCTCGCTGCACGGTCCCGTGTTGGACGGGGATCTGAGCTATTATTTAAAGCTGTATCATACGTGGTCTTCCTATTCCGTCGAGGAGGAGGGAACCGTCGTCGCCTACGCTTCCATCTACGGAAACACGAGGAGGGCGGCGGAACTGCTCGCAAAATCGTTGAAGGAAAAGGGAGAGAACGTAGTCGTATACGATCTTGCGAGATGCGATCTTTCCGAGGCTGTCGCCGCCGCGTTCCGATACGGAAAGCTGGCGTTGGCGTCGTCCACCTATAACGGGGATATCTTCCCTCCGATGAAGGCGTTCCTTCAGCGTCTGACGGAAAGAAATTATCAGAACAGAACCGTCGGATTGATCGAAAACGGCACGTGGGCGCCTGCGGCGGCAAAGGGGATGAAGGCTATGCTGGAAGCGAGCAAACAGATTACGTTTGCCGATACCTCCGTCCGCATCCTCTCCGCTTTAAACGCGGAAAGCGCGTCGCAGATAGAGAAGCTCGCGGAGGAATTGCACGGGGCTTCGTGACGGACGGATTCGAGGCGGGTCGCTTTTTTTGAAGAGAACGAGAAGAATCGGTATAAAACGCCTGAAAAGCGTCAACACTTTATATTGAGCAGATTACATAAAATATAGTAAGACGTATTCTGCAAATGAGGAGTGAACCGTGATGACCATAAAAAGAGGCGAGCTTTACTATGCCGATCTTTCGCCCGTCGTAGGCAGCGAACAGGGAGGCGTTCGACCCGTGCTCGTCGTGCAGAACGACGTCGGCAATAAATATTCTCCCACGATTATCGCCGCGGCGGTAACCAGTCGGTTGAACAAGGCAAAGCTTCCCACTCATATCGAGCTTCCGCCCTCTTTCGGGCTGGCGAAAGACAGCATTATTCTGTTAGAACAGATACGGACGATCGACAAGAGACGGCTGAAAGAGCGCATCGGGGAGCTTCCCGTGTCTACCATGAAAAAGGTGGATAAAGCCATTCTGATCAGTCTCGGCTTCAATGGAAATATCGTATAAAAAAGCAGTCTTCCTTCGCGTGAAAGCGAAGGAAGACTGCTTTTTTAAATACAGAGGACAAAGCGGGGCGAGGCCTTGCAGAGTCCGCGCCTTTCAACGAAGGGGAAAAGGGACGAAAAAATCTATTTGCGCGCTCGTTTGACTTTCGGGATTACCTTTTTGTAAAGCTCGTCCACCTCCGCGCCGTTTTCTATTTCAAGAGGGCAATATTTTTTCAGCATAAAGTAGACGGCGAGATTCTTTGCCACGGCTATCCGCAAGTTTTGCTCCTTATTTTCCAGCAGAATATTCCAATCCGTCGCGCCGCCGGACGTTTTATCCGTACAAAAACGGACGCCGTCGAATATTTCCCAGCCGCACACGATCCCTTCGATCTCGATTCCTTTTTCGCCGATCCCGACGAGGGAAAAATTTTCCGATCCGACGATTCCCGTCGCTCTCGCATAGCACATTTCGTTTCCGCCGTAAAAGACGGTTTCGTAGACGTCTCTGATCCGTTTTCTGTTGAACAGGACGAAGGAAGCTCCTCCTGCGGCGAAGAAAATCAGCGCCGCGCCGATCCATATATAAAACAGCGTTTGCGTCTCCTGTTGAATCGCGACGAGCAGAAGGACGATCAGGAGGATAAAAATTACGGCGTAGACGTAGGAAACGCGCCTGTCCCGTTCTTTAAAAGGATTGGTTTTGCTGTTCTTTTTCATGGGAAAACACCTCTTTTCAACGATTGACAGGATAACACAAAAAACTTATTCTGTCAAGCCGAAGAGCCGATCGGTCGGTTTGGATTGACAGCTTGATAAAATCATGTTATAATGATCGAAAAAATATCGAAAAAAAGAGGAAAAAAATGAGCGAAATCATCAAAGTAAAAGATTTACCTTACAGAAGGTATACTCTTGAGGAGGCGCAGGCTTCCTTTGAAAAATTTGAAGCCGCCTATCGGTCGGCGACATGCGCCGACGACGTTTTGAGGGCGAGGGAGCTGTATATCCGTACGATGCAGCGGGATTTTTCCACGTTTTCCTCTCTCGCCAACAACCGCTATAACCTGAATACCGTCGACGAGTTTTACGTAGCCGAGGTGGAATATTATAACGAGATATCCCCGTTGATTTCCAATCTCTTTACGAAATACTACGATAGGATGCTGAGCTGTCCCTTTCGGGAGGAGCTCGAAAAGAAGCTGAATCCGCTCGTCTTCAAGAGCTACGAGGTTTCGAAAAAGGCGCATAGCGAAGAGGCGGTTGCCGACGAGCAGGAAGAAAACGCCGTCGTCATGGAGTATTCCAAGATGATGGCTTCCCTTTCTTGCGATTGGCGGGGGGAAAGGAAGCCGCTCGCCTTCGTCAGAGGCTTCCTCGAGGACGAAGACAGAAGCGTCCGCAAAGCCGCGGCGGAGAGCATCGGAAAGGGTCTTGAAGCGCACGCGGGGGAGCTCGACGGCATTTACGACCGCCTCGTTCACATTCGCGACCGCATGGCGAAAAAGATGGGGTACAAAAATTATGTCGAACTCGGCTACTATCGTATGGGAAGAACGGGATATAATCGGGAAATGGTGGAGCGGTTCCGCAGGAACGTCGTTACCGATCTCGTTCCGGCGGTCGGGAAGCTGAAAGAGAGCGTAAAAAACAAGATCGGCGTAGAACGGATTCTGTTCTACGACAACGACGTTTACGGCGAGGGCGGCTCGCCGAGGCGCGCCGTTTCCGTCGAAGAGCTCTTTGCCTCCGCGCAAAAGATGTACGACGAGATGAATCCCGAGATCGGCGCGTTCATGAAAAAGATGCGGGAGACGGAAGCGTTCGACGTGCTTTCCCGCGAAAATAAATGGGGCGGCGGCTACTGTACGGAATTTCCCGCGTATAAACAAATCTTTATTCTCGCCAATTTCAACGGCTCCGGCGGCGACGTGGACGTGACCACGCATGAATTCGGCCACGCGTTCGCCATGAATCAGGTTTACGAGGGCGGCGATTGGGAGCTGAGCATCGGCGGCATGGAGACGGCGGAGTGCCATTCCATGAGCATGGAGTTTCTCGCTTGGCCTTGGATGGAGTTGTTCTTTAAGGAAAAAGCGGACGCTTATCGCTATAAGCATCTTGCCGACGCGCTGAGCTTTATTCCTTACGGCTGCATCGTAGACGAATTTCAGCATATCGTCTATGAAAATCCCGATATGAGTCCCGCGGAAAGGAATCGGGCGTATCTTGAGCTCGAAAAGAAGTATCGCCCTTATCTCTCTTTCGAGGGGATCCCTTATTTGGAAAAGGGAACTCGCTGGCAGTATCAGATGCACATTTACGAATCTCCCTTCTACTACATCGATTACTGCCTCGCGCAGACGGCGTCTTTGGGCTTTCTCGCGCTGTCTCAAAAGGATTATGATTACGCGTTAAAGAAGTATATCGAATTTTGTAAAACGGGCGGTCAGAAGCCGTTTTCCGAGCTTACCAAGCAGGCGGGCGTCGCCAATCCTTTCGACGAAGGCTCTTTGAAGGAGATTGCGGACGCCGCGAACGAAATTTTGAAAAGACTTTCAAAATAATCGTTTTCTCGCGTCTAAAAAAAAGACGACCTTGCGGTCGGAACATAAGAAACGGCGAACGAAAAGCGCCGCGATTCCCTTTGAACATAAAAATATGCGCCTCGTCAAGCGTTTGACCTGCGGGGCGCATAATTTTTTTTACATGGAGATAACCGCTTTCTTGCGATTAAACGATATATTTGCTTTCGAGCGCGGGAGCGGAATCGAGCTCCGCTTTCTTCTCCTCATAACCCTTTTTGCCGAGGAGAGCAAACGTCGCTTTTTTGCCGTTTTCTACGCCGGGCTGGTTGAAGGTGTTGACGTTCAACATATGCCCCGCATAAGCGGTCTGCATTTCCAAGAGGAATAAAAGCTGACCTAACGTATATTCGTTGAGCTCGGGAAGGGTAATGGTATAATTCATTCTGCCCTGTTTCACGAGCGCATACGCGGTGGCTTTGTTCTCCGCCTGAATGAGCTCCTGCATGGTGTGTCCGCCGAGGAAGCCTACGTCGGGAATGTCTTCGCATCCGTGGGGAATAGGCATTTCGTACTTGTATTTGCCGAGGGAGATAAAGGTGACGACCTTATCGAAGGGACCTTCGGTATAAAGCTGAACCTGACTGTGCTGATCGGTCACGCCGAGCGCCTTGACGGGAGTTTGCCCCACGTTGCAGTCCTTGCCGTCGAGCGTCTTATTCTTTCCGAGAGATTCCGCCCAAAGCTGAGCGTACCAGTCTGCGAGATATTTCAGATTGTCGGAATAGGGCATCATCACGCCGATATTCTTTCCGTCCTGCATGGCGGCGTATTGAAGAACCGCGCAGACGAGGGCGGGGTTTTTATACATATTTCTTTCCTTGCATTGCGCGTCCATGTACGCCGCGCCTTCGAGCAGCCGCCTGATGTCGATTCCGAGAACCGCTGCGGGAAGGAGTCCTACGGGGCACAGCTCGGAAAATCTTCCGCCCACGCCGTCGGGAAGAACGTACTTTTTTACGCCGCCGAGCTGCTTGTCGATTTTGACGAGGTTTCCTCTCGAAGCGTCCGTCGTAAAGACGACGTTGTTTTTGATATTTACGCCCGCCTTGGCGAGCAGATCGAGAATAATCAGGTATTGCGTCATCGTTTCGCTCGTCGCGCCGGATTTGGAAATGACGTTGAAGCAGGTTTTCGTCGGGTCGATCACGTCGAGAAGGTCGTGCATTCTCACGGGATCCACGTTGTCTTCCACGAAGAATTTCGGTCCGCCTCTCTTTTCGGCGGGGAGATCGTTGTAGTGCAGGTGGCAGAGCGCGGTGAACGCCATGGTGGGACCGAGCGCGCTTCCGCCGATGCCGAGGACGACGAAATTGTCGAAATTCTTTCTGATGGAAGCCGCCGTCTCGAGGATATCGGCTACGATCTCGTCTTGATTATAGGGAAGCTCCGTCCAACCCATAAACAAATCGTCTCTGCCTCTGTTTTCGGCTACGTAATCGTACGCCGCGTCCGCTTTCGCGCGGTAGGAATCCAGCTTTTCATCCGTAAAACCCTTATCGCCGAGAAATTTATCCATCATGTTGTTGTAATCGATTGAAATTTTCAACGATTCGTCAAAGTTTGCCATTTTCAATTTTCCTCCGAAAATTTATATAAATCTATATTTCTATTTTAAAACTTTTCTCGCTTTCTGTCAATAGGAGAATAGATTTTTGTTTTAAAGTTTTCTAAAATCAAGGAAAAATCCGCCGAG
>CAYWKM010000001.1:0-50778 GCA_964459165.1 uncultured Clostridia bacterium | reverse complement strand
TCAACGTTCCCGGAAGCATTTTTAAGAAATCGGCAGAAAACACGGCGGAGGTCGCCGCGCCCGCGCCCGAAAACACGGCGGAGGTCGCCGCGCCAGCGCCAGAAAATACGGCGGAGGCCGCCGCGCCCGCGCCAGAAAACACGGCGGAGGCCGCTGCGCCCGCGCCAGAAAATACGGCGGGAGCCGCCGCGCCCGCGTCCGAAAATACGGCGGGGGCAGGTCCTCAAGGCGATCGATAAGATGAAGACGGCGATCGTTACGGGCGGAACGAGAGGAATCGGATTTTCTTTGGCAAAGGCGTTGTTCGACGAGGGATACGTCGTGTACGCGCTCTATTCAAGGGACGACGAGGCGGCGAAGAGGGCGGAGAGCGCGCTTCCTTACGTGCGGTTCGTAAAATGCGACGTAGCCGACGAGAAGGAGGTAGAAGCTTTTTTCGCCTCTCTGAATAGAGCGGACGTGCTCGTCAACAACGCAGGCGTTAGCCTCATAGGGCAGATACAGGATACCTCTTTGGAGGAATGGAATAAACTCTTTTCCGTCAACGTCGGGGGAACTTTTCTTTGCAGCAGGGAGGCGGTTAAAAAGATGCTCCCTCTCGGCGGAGGGATTATCGTAAACATCTCTTCCGTATGGGGAGAAGTCGGCGCTTCGTGCGAGGTTGCATATTCGGCGAGCAAATCGGCAATAATAGGATTTACGAAGGCTTTATCGAAAGAGGTCGGTTATTCGGGAATTCGCGTAAACTGCATCGCGCCCGGCGTCATCGATACGGCGATGAACGGTCACCTTTCCGACGAAGAGAAGGAAAATTTAAAGGAAGAGATTCCTGCGGGAAGGTTCGGAAGGGGGGAAGATATTGCAAAGGCGCTCCTCTATCTCATCGAAAACGATTACGTCAACGGAGCCGTGCTTTCCGTCAACGGCGGATTCGCCGTGTAAGGTTGAAAAAAGAGAAAAATTTTTCATAAAAGAGAGGAAAAAAGCCTTTCTTCGTCGTATATTTAATTATAAAGAACGAATAGGAATCTTTTTGAAAGAAAGGTTTGAAGGGGAACCTTTTATCGGGAATATCCATGAAAGAAAAGACATACGAAAAAGAGAGCTTGTTTTTGTCTCCGTTTGCAAAGAAATCCTGCGAAACGGCGGGTCGCGCGCGGCAGGAAGAACCCTGCGCCCTGCGCACCGATTTTCAGCGCGATCGCGACAGGATTATTTACAGCAAGGCCTTCATGCGTCTGAAAAATAAGACGCAGGTCTTTTTTTCGCCCGACGGCGATCACTACATTACTCGTCTCACGCACACGCTCGACGTTTGCCAGATCGCGCGAAGCATCGCGCGCTGTCTTTGTTTAAACGAAGATCTCGCCGAGGCGATCGCGCTCGGTCACGATCTCGGACATACGCCTTGCGGGCACATCGGCGAAAGGGTGTTGAACGAGCTTTCTCCCTACGGATTTCGCCACAACGAGCAATCTCTGCGCGTCGTGGATATTCTCGAAAACGAATGTAAGGGGCTTAATCTGACGTACGAAGTTCGCGACGGAATCCTTCATCACACTTCAAAGGGAACGCCTTCCACGCTGGAAGGCTATTGCGTTTCTCTGGCGGACAGAATCGCCTACATCAATCATGATATTGCCGACGCGGTGCGCGGGGGAGTCATTAAAGAGAGCGATTTGCCCAAGGAAGAAATTTCCATTCTCGGCAGAAGCACGGGCGCGCGCATCGATACGGCGATAAAGGACGTCGTCGCCTTTTCCGCCGGCAAGAATTTCGTCCGTATGTCGGAGCGCATACAGACGGCGTCGGATAACCTCCGCCGGTTTATGTTTGAAGAGGTTTATGCAAAGGTAAACGAAAAGACGCAGAAGAGCGCCGAAAGAATGCTTTCGGCGATGTTCGCTTACTTTTTGCACCATAAGGATAAAATTCCGCAAAATTATAAAATTCTGCTCGAAGACTTTCCCTTGGAGGTCGTCGTCTGCGACTATCTGTCCTCGATGACCGATCGGTACGCGATCAACGTGTTTGAAGATCTCTTCGTCCCCAAAAATTTCAGCTTCGACGGGGCGACTGTCTGACGGGAAGGGACGGCGAGAGGAAACAGGGATAACGTTCTGTTTCAAAAAAATAAAAAAGGAGGCGCGTTGCCGTGCGAGGATTCGATCCCGCTTTTATGAACGAATTGAAAGCAAGAAACAACATCGTGGAAGTGATTTCCGGTTACGTGTCTCTTGAAAGGAAGGGCGCCAACTATTGGGCGTGCTGTCCCTTTCATCACGAAAAAACGCCGTCTTTTTCGGTGAGCGCAAACGATCAGTTCTATCATTGTTTCGGCTGCGGCGTTTCGGGCGACGTGATTAAGTTTGTGCAGGAAATCGAGTCGATCGAATTTATCGACGCGGTAAAGCTGCTGGCGAATCGCGTAAAAATGACCGTTCCGGAAGCGGACTTCAACACGGAGGAAATGATCAAAAGAAAAAAGCATAAAGATACGCTCCTTAAAATTATGCTTGAAACGGCTAAATTTTACCGCAATAACCTTTACGGCGACAGAGCCGGCGCGCACGTGGAGTATCTCACGCGCAGAAAGATTCAGCCGAGCACGATTAAAAAATTCGGTTTCGGCGCGTCGCTCGATTTCAGAACGCTCCCCGTCTATTTACAGGATAAGGGCTTTTCCAAAGAGGATCTCTTGGCTTCCGGCGTATGCGCGGAGGGCAAAAACAATACTCTTTACGACGCTCAGGGCGGACGGCTCATCATTCCCATCATCAATGCCTTCGACGAGGTTATCGCTTTCGGCGGCAGACTCCTCGAAAAAGCGGATTTCGCCAAATATAAAAATACGAAGGAGACAATCCTTTTCAATAAGAGCAAGACGCTCTATAACGTCAATTTATTAAAGAAACTGAAAAAATCTCAGTCCGTGAATAACGTCATCGTCGTAGAGGGATATATGGACGCGGTCACCGTCTATCAGGCGGGGTTTCATAACGTGGTCGCGAGCATGGGTACCGCTCTCACGCTGGATCAGGCGAGGCTGTTGAAGCGCTATACCGATCGTATTCTCGTCAGTTTCGACGGGGATTCGGCGGGACAGCAGGCGGATTTGCGCGGTATGGAAATTTTAAAAAACGAAGGGCTCCACGTGAAGGTCGTTCCCATCACAGGGGGCAAGGATCCCGACGAGGTCATCAAAGCGGGCGGGGCCGAAGCCTATCGGGCGTGCCTCGATCGAGCGATGCCGCTCGTCGATTACAAGCTCTACGCGCTCGAACAAAAGTATGATTTGAGCAAAGCGGAGGAAAAGAGGACGTATGTTTCGCAGGCGTTAAAAATCATCGGAAACGAGCCGGAAAGTACCGTGAGGGAGGAGCTTATCGGGAATTTGAGCAAAAAGACGGGGCTTTCCGTTTTTTCCTTAAACGCCGATATGGCGAACGCGAAGAGGAACGAGGAGCCCGATTTAATCGGCGATCCTCCCGAAGAGAAAAAGGAGAAGGAAATCGCATGGACAAAGGGCGTCCCCAACAAGGTCGTCGAGGCTTCTCGGTTTATTCTCGCCTCTAAACTGTTCGACAGGGAATACTCGCGCGGGTATCCCTTGAAAAGCGAATTTTTTACGAGCGAGGCGCATATCGGGATCGTCGAATACGTCAATGAATGCGAGCGCACGGGCGAGCGCATCCGACCCAGCCGGATTTTCGAAATGATCGACGAGGAGGATGCGGAGCTCGGAAAGATTCTCGATTTGTATACCGAGGACAAGCTTCTCGGAGCGGACGCGGCGGATTACTTTAAGGATTGCGTGGCGACGTTCGAGACGTACATGATAAAAAACCGCCTGCATATTCTTACGGAGCAGTTGAATAACTGTGCGAACGAGGACGAAAAAAAGCTCCTGCTCGAAAAGATGTCGGAGCTCACGCTTTCGCTAAAAAAAGGCGAATAGCGGGTATAAAAAGAAGGAAGCAATTTACGAAAACAAAACGGAGGACGAAGAAATAAAATGATATCCGATCAGAAATTAAACGAAATTTTAGCCGGAATTATCAACAATTACAGAATAAAAGGGAATATTTCCACAGATACGCTCTGCGATATTATGGAAAAGTACGATACCAATCCCAATCAGATTGATTATATTTACCGTTCCCTCGCCGAAGCCGGTATCCAGATCATCGACGAAAACGAAAGAGACAAAGAGCTATTCGAACAGGCTCTCCTTGAAACGAATCTCGACGATCCCGTAAAAATGTACTTAAAGGATATCGGCAGAGTGCCTCTTTTGTCGCCGGAGGATGAAATCGAGCTCGCAAAAAAAATGCAGGCGGGCGACGAGGAGGCAAAGAAGCGTCTCTCCGAAGCCAATCTTCGTTTGGTCGTCTCCATAGCCAAGAGGTACGTGGGCAGGGGGATGCTTTTCCTCGATCTCATACAGGAGGGAAATCTCGGGCTCATGAAGGCGGTCGAAAAATTCGACTATCAAAAGGGATTCAAGTTCTCTACCTACGCCACGTGGTGGATTCGGCAGTCGATTACCCGCGCCATCGCCGATCAGGCGAGGACGATCCGCATCCCCGTACACATGGTGGAGACGATCAATAAGCTCACCCGCGTCTCCCGCCTTCTTTTACAGACGACGGGACGGGAACCCACGCCCGAAGAGATCGCAAGGGAAATGGGGATCACCGTGGAACGCGTCTGCGAAATTCAGCGCATCGCGCAGGATCCCGTCTCTTTGGAAACGCCGATCGGCGAAGAGGAAGATTCGCACCTCGGTGACTTCATTGAGGACAATAAAACGCAGACGCCCTCCGAAGCCGCGTCCTTTTCCATGCTGAAAGAAAAGCTCGTAAACGTACTCGATACGCTGACGCCGAGGGAAGAAAAGGTTCTCCGTTTAAGATACGGGATCGACGACGGCAAGCCCAGGACGCTCGAAGAGGTCGGAAAGGAATTTAACGTCACGCGCGAACGGATCCGCCAGATCGAAGCCAAAGCGTTGAGAAAATTGCGCCATCCGTCCAGAAGTAAGCTTTTAAAGGATTTTTTATAATAGAAAACGGGAGCAAATCGATACGGAAATAAAAAGAAGGAGGGTTTATGGCGGTTTCTAAGAGAATCAGGACGCTCTGCGAGGAACTCGAAGAGTGCGAGAGCTTTGCCGACGTGGGTTGCGATCACGGCTATTGCGCGCAATATATGCTCGAGAGACGCCTGTGCCGCCGCGCCGTCGTTTCGGATATCAGTCCCGCGAGTCTGAAAAAAGCGGAGACGCTGTTGCGGACGTATCTCATCGAAGGGATTCTTACGTCCGTCTGCTGCGACGGGCTGAAAGAGATTCCGAAGGATACCTCTCTCGTGTTGATTGCAGGAATGGGAGGGCATGAGATCACCGAGATTTTAAAGCGGGATTTTATTCCCGAAAAATTCGTTTTTCAACCCATGAAAAATTCGGAGGAGCTTCGCCGTTACCTCGTATCTTCGGGCTGCAGAATCATTTCCGATTATACCTTCCGCGACGGCAAGTTTTACGACGTTATCAAAGGAGAACGGCAAGGGGGAAGCGAGGAATATACGCCCGACGAATTCGAGTTCGGCCGCGACAATATGCGTTTGCGGATTCCCGATTTTAAGGCGTATATTCAGATTTCTATCGACAAGATACATACGTATATGTTTGACAAAATGTCCGAAGAGAGTCGGAACGCGCTCCTTGCCCGTCTCGCGCATTTGAAGGAGATCCTGAATGACTTGCTTGAATGATATCTATCGAGCGATCGACGACTATGCGCCGAAATCGCTCAGCGACGAATATTGCGCAAAATACGGCGCGTACGATAACAGCGGTATTCTCATAGACAGCGGCAAGCGCGTCGAGAAAGCCGTCTGCTCGCTGGATTTTTCCTGCGGCGCCGTCGATCGGGCGATACGGGAAGGGGCGCAGTTGATCGTGACGCACCACCCTGCGATTTACGGGAAGATTTCCGACCTTTGCATCGGCGATCCGTTGGGGAAAAAGTTGCTCGCCGCGATCGAGAGCGGCGTTTCCGTCGTCTCCATGCATCTGAATATGGATTGCGCGAGAGAGGGAATCGATTATTACCTCATGGAGGGCGTTCTTTCCTCCGCAGGGGAGAAGGCGAAGGACTATGAAATTTTCGAGCCGTTGTCCGAAGAAAAGACGGGTTACGGAAGAAGCTATTTTTTGAACGGCGTCTCGTTTTCTTCGCTCGTGAACAATATGAAAAAGACCTTTTCTTCCGACCGGATCGTCGCGTACGGGGAGGAGAAAATCGTAAAAAAATGCGCCTCCTTCTGCGGCGCGGGCGCGGACGAAAAGGCGATTCGCAACGCTTATGAGAGCGGAGCGGACGTCGTCGTTTCCTCCGATTTTAAACATCATATCCTCGCTCTGGCGACGGAACTTCATTTAAACGTAATTTGCCTCACGCACTACGCTTCGGAAAATTACGGTTTTCGAAAAATAACAGAAAAAATTATGAATCGGGCAGGGTTGCCTTTCCTTTATCATACGGATACGCATCTGCTCTGAGACAGGAGTATATATAATGTCAAATTTACAATCTTTATTACGCTATCAGGAAGTCGACGCGAAGCTGAAAAAGGTCGAGCAGGAAATCGCTACCTGCGACGAGAGAAAGAAGCTTTCTCAGGCGAGAAAATTTTTGGAAAGCGCCGGCGATAAGCTCGACGCGATCGACGCGAAAGCTTTGGAGCTCAAGCATATCGCGCAGCTCCTCACGAAAAAATATCTCGAAATGAATGAAATTTTAAAGGATTTTTCCGGAATCGACGAGCTGATCGCGAGCGGAGCGGACGTCACTTTCTACGTGAAGAACGCGCAGGCTCTCTCCGAAGGACTCAAAGCGCTGAAAGCCGATATCAATATGCTGATAGGCAGAATCAACGCCGCGGCGGAGGAATATAAAAAGCTGAAAGCGCAGACGATCAAGATGCAAAAACAATATAACGAATACCGGGAGAAATTCGCTTCGGTGAAGGAGGCGAGGAGGGCGGAAACGGATAAGATCAACGCCGAGCTTTCCGAGATCGAAAAGTCGATTTCTTCCGAAATTCTCGCAAAATACAAGACGAAGAGAAAGGAGAGCGTCTTCCCCATTCTCTGTCCTTTGAAAAACGATCGATGTTCCATGTGCGGCATGGAGTTGCCCTTGGCGGCGCGCAACAAGCTTTCGGGCGGCGGCGTGATCGAATGCGACAACTGTCACAGATTTATCTATACGGAGTAATTTTTCTTTCAAAAGAGAGGAACCTCTCGTCGGACGCTTCGCATATAATATCGGTATGCAGGCGGCTGTCAAAGAAATAAACCTGAATCGCATTTTGCACAACGTCAAAGAGCTCAAAGGGGCGTCGAAGGCGAAAAAATTCTGCGCCGTCGTCAAGGCGGACGCTTACGGACACGGGGCGGAGGAGGTTTCCCTCTTCATCGAAGAGGAAGCGGATTGCTTCGCCGTATCGCTGACGAGCGAAGGCGTCGCTCTGCGATCGGTCGGCGTAACGAAGGATATTCTCGTCCTCACGCCGCCTTTGAGCGAAGAGGACGCGTTTGACGCCGTCGGTCATTCTCTGATTATGACCGTAGCCGATGATTCCTCTCTTTCCTTCGCGAAGGAGGCGGGCGGAGCGGACGGCGCGAGGGTACATATCAAAATAAATACGGGGATGAACCGCTACGGCTTTTCTCCCCGCGCGTTCACAAAAAACCTCGCGGAGAGGAAATCGTTCGGTCGGCTGCGCGTCGAAGGGATATATTCTCATTTTTTTGACAGCGCGGACACGGAAGCCGACGAAATGCAATTTCGTCGTTTTCTCGACGCTTCGAAAAGAGCGGAGAAGGTCTTTTGCCGTCCGCTTATCAAGCATATCAGCTCGACGGGCGGGCTTTTTAAGGATGAAAGATATCATCTCGATATGGTGCGCGTCGGGCTTGGGATTTACGGATACGCGCCCTTCCCCCAAGAGAAGGCGATTTTGCGTCCCGCCATGAAATGCTATGCGCCCGTCTCCGCGAGGGAGGAATACCTTCCCTACGGGTGCGGCTACGGCAGGGGACGCGAAGGGGATTACGCCACCGTGCGTTTCGGGTATGCCGACGGATTGACGAAAAACAGCCCTCTCGGCGTAAACGGACTTTGCATGGACGCTTTCGTGACCGATCAATCGATCGAAGGGAGTAAATTTCTCGTCTTCGACGACGCGTGGAAGGAGGCGAAGAGGCTGCGCACGATTCCCTATGAAATTCTTTGTTCCTTTTCCGAACGGGTAGAAAAGAGGTACGTGTATGAATGAAAGGAAGGAACTTCTCAGAAGGGAAATGAAGCGGCTTCGCGCGAAGATCCCCGCCTCCGATCGGCGGGAAGAGGAGCTGCTTTCCCGTTTTATAGCAGGCGGCTTCGCTCGCTTTCATTCCTATTTCATCTACAACAGCTTCGGCGGCGAAGCGGGGACGAAAAAGCTGATAGCCTATCTGTCGGAACGGGGAAAGGACGTTTATCTTCCCAAGACGGAGGAAGGAAATATGTATCCCGTAAAGGTTTCCGGAAGGTTTTCGATCGGCGCGTACGGGATAGAGGAACCCGTCGGGGAAAGATATCGGGGGAAGATCGACGTGTGCGTTCTTCCGCTTCTGGCGGTGGACAAGGAAGGAAACCGCCTCGGCTACGGCGGAGGCTATTACGACAAATTTTTAAGGGAGAACGCTTGTCTGCGAATCGGCTATTGTTACGATTTTCAGGTGATTGAGCGGGTGGAGAACGAACCCCTTGACGTAAAAGTACAATATATCGTTACGGATAAACGGACGATAAAAAT
This sequence comes from uncultured Clostridia bacterium, assembly GCA_964459165.1. Lineage (GTDB taxonomy): Bacteria > Bacillota > Clostridia > Christensenellales > Borkfalkiaceae > RGIG4074. The sequence goes on along the minus strand of CAYWKM010000001.1, from coordinate 41,910 downwards.
TTAACGAAAAAACGGAGGAAGTTATGAAAAATAAATGGATCCTTTTTTGGCGTGTCGCGCGCGAATGTTTAAGGAGAGCGGTGACGCCCTTTTTGATGTATCTTATGTGCAGCATGGTTGCGGTCGCGTGTTTAAGCATCAGCGTTTACGCCTTGCAGGTCATACTCATTGCGGGGTGCATCCTTCTCGCCGTCGTGCTCGACGCGGATCTTTCGTTCGCCGTGGGGAAAAAGCATTATCAGATGCTCATGACCGGCAATATCAGAAGAAGAAACAATATGGAGACCTTTTCCAACAAGGACAAGAAGTCCTACCGTTACGAGATGGAATACCGCCGGTATAAAGGCTTTATCATCGGCGCGTGCATCTGCATTCCCGTCGTCGCCATCTGCCTCATTTACGTCATCGGCGGATTCGACACGACGGTCTCGGATGCGGCGTATTACGGAAAATTGGCGCTCCTCCTGATCAGCGGCTGGGCGATTATTCCGTGGGAATTGATCGAGGGCGAAATCAGTCTGTATTTTTCGTTGGCAAGCTGCGTTCTTCCCATCTGCGTGACGGGAATTAGTTATCTCCTCGGGGCGAGGAAGGAACGAAACGACGCTTTGGCAAAGGAATCCAGAATGGAAGCAATCAAGAACGCCGGAAAGGAATCCAACCGCGCGAAGAAGAAGAGAGAACGGGAAAACAGGTATTGAACGATGAGAATTATCGCCGGTAAATACAGAAGCCGCGTTCTCGTCGGATTTGACAGCGAAGGCCTGCGCCCCACTTCCGATCGGGTGAAGGAATCGTTGTTCGGCATTTTATCGCCGCGGATATACGGCAGCCGCGTCCTCGATTTGTTCTGCGGCAGCGGAAATTTGGGAATCGAGGCGCTCAGCCGCGGGGCGAAGGAAGTCGTCTTCAACGATTCGGCGAAAGCGAGCGTCGAAATTTTAAAAAGGAACCTGCGGGCGCTGAAAATCGAAGGACAGGAAATTTTAAATTACGATTATATGTCGGCTCTCGACAGAGTGAGCGGAACGTTTGATATTATTTTTCTCGATCCTCCCTATAAGGAGGCGTTGGAGGCTTCCGCGCTCGAAAAAATCGCTCGGAGGGGACTCTTGTCCGACGGCGGCGTCGCCGTCTGTGAAAAGGATCGTCTCATAGAGGAGAGGATAGAGGGCTTGGAACGTTTCGACGCGAGGGGATACGGAAAGACCTATTTGAGTTTTTTCAGAAAGATAAAGCATATATGAACAGATTAAAAGAATTGAGAATAAAGTTCGGCAAAACGCAGCAGGAGGTCGCCTCCGTTTTAGGCGTTACGTCGTCTGCCGTCTCTTATTACGAGTCGGGCAAAAGGGAACTCGACGCGACTTCCCTTCTTAAGCTTTCCGAATATTACTCCGTCTCGACGGATTACCTTCTCGGAGGGAAGGATACAAGGAAGAAGTGCGTGTTTGCGGGTACGTTCGACCCCTTTACGCTCGGACACGAGCAGACGGTAAACGAGGCGTTAAAAATTTTCGACGAGGTCGTCGTCGCCGTCATGATCAATAAAAGCAAGAAGCCTATGTTTACGATCGACGAAAGAATGGAAATCATCGATAGGCTTTACGGCGGAAATAAGCGCGTCAGGACGCTGAGCTGGGAGGGAATCGCAGTGGATTTGCTCCAAAAGGAAGGCGTTCCCTTTTACGTGAGAGGCTTGCGCAACGCCATCGATTTCGATTACGAAAATTCCGATTTTTACGCCAGCAAACGGCTTTACGGGGATCTGATTGAAATCTATCTTCCCTGCCGTCAGGAATATTTGCACATCAGCTCTTCCACGGTCAAAAATTCATTGCTGTTCGGCAAGCCCATCGACGGCTATGTTTCGCCGAAAGTAAAAGATTACATCGTCGAAAAATTTTTACAGAAAACAAAGGATGGCGATTATGTTTGAAAAACAAATTCTTATTCCGGAGCCGGAATATATCTTGCAGCAGAGACCTCTCTCTGCGGAAGCGAAAAAGATTAAGCGGGAGAGGGACGCTTTGGTGAAAGCCGTCATCGACGGTTCGGTCGATAAGCTTCTCCTCATCATAGGTCCCTGTTCGGCGCACGAGCCCGCTCCCGTCCTCGAATATATCGAGCGTCTCGGCAAGCTCAACGAAAAGGTAAAGGATAAAATCGTCATCGTTCCGAGAATTTACACCAATAAGCCGCGCACCAAGGGCGTCGGATATAAGGGGATGTTTTCTCAGCCCGATCCGAACGGCGAAGAAGATATTTTAAAGGGACTGATGGTCATTCGCCAGCTGCATATCGACGCGATTCACGCGTCCGGACTGACCGCCGCGGACGAGATGCTCTACCCCGAAAATTATCCTTACGTAGAGGATCTGCTCTCTTACGTCGCCGTCGGCGCAAGGTCGAGCGAAAATCAATTTCATCGTCTCGTCGCTTCGGGCATCGACGTTCCCGTCGGCATGAAGAACCCTATGGGCGGAAGCATTCCCGTGTTGATGAATTCCGTCTTTGCGGCGCAGAGCAGACAGGTGTTCAAATACAATCACTATCAGGTGAAAACGACGGGCAATCCCTATACGCACGTCGTGCTGAGGGGAAGAGTGGATTCCTACGGAAACGATATTCCCAATTTCCATTACGAAACCGTCATGAAGGTTTACGAGCATTACGCGAAGTCGAGCGATATACTAAGCAATCCCGCCATCATTATAGACAGCAATCATTCCAATTCAAACAAAAAATTCAAGCAGCAGATCCGTATCGTGGAGGAGGTTTTGCAGAACCGTCTTTACGACGCCGATTTCAAAAGGATCGTCAAGGGCTTCATGATCGAGAGCTTTCTCGTAGAGGGCTGTCAGCCGAGAGACGAAGTTTACGGCAAATCGATCACCGATCCTTGCCTCGGCTGGGAGGATACCGAAAGGCTGATTTTGGATATCGCGGAAAAGGTATAAGCAATTTTTTATTCGGAAAAAATTTTGAAAGAGGAGAAGGAGGTCGGAATTCTCACGATGAAAGTTTCCTGTTTAGGTCCCGACGGCAGTTATTCCTGCCTTGCGGCGCGCGAATTATCCCCCGAGGCGGAGATCGTTCCCTGTTCCACCTTTTTACAGGCGATCGCCAGCCTTTGTAAGGGGGAATCGGACGCGGTCGTTCTTCCCATTGAAAACAGCATTCAGGGAGGCGTTCTGCAAAATCTCGATCTCCTGCAAAGGACGGAGGATTTATACGCCGTGAAGGAGTATGTTTTGAAGATCGAGCATCGGCTCGCTTATTTGAGCGGATCTTCGCTCGATAAGATCCGAACGGTCTATTCCCATCCGCAGGCGCTCGGACAGTGCTCGGATTTCTTAAACGAATATCTTCCGAACGCGAAACGGGAGGCGGTCGATTCCACGGCGGAAGGCCTTGAAAAGATCGTCGACGAAACGTGCGCGGGCATCGTCGGCTCGCACGTCAAAAGGGAGGGAATCGTTTTATCGGAAAAGAGCATTTCCAACGAAGCGAGCAATTTTACGCATTTTCTTCTTTTGAAACGGGGAAAGGAGAACATCGCCGAGCATACGAAGAGAGTATTTTTTCACGCCAGCTGCCGTCACCGTCCGGGCGCGCTCTTAAAGCTTTTGCAGGTGATCTATGTATACGATCTGAATATGACGAAGATCGAGAGTCGTCCCATACGGACGAGCCCGGGGGAATACAGCTTTTTTATCGAATTCGAAGGAGATTATTCCGATTGGAAGGTAAAGAAGGCGATCGAAGATATTCGTTCGGAGTGCAGCTCCTTTAAAATTTTGGGCGCATATTAAGCGGATTCTCCGCTTTTTAGAAGCCGAAGATCAGGCAAAGCGCGAGGCAAAAGACGAAGGAAAGCGCGGCTTGTATCAATTTTGCGAGAATAAAGAGTCGAATCTTTATTCTCGCTTTTTTGAAATAGGCGATCTGCTGCATGAGAATGCTGCATCCGCCGAGCGTGATCAAAAAGGCGCAGAGGGCGGCGGAATAGGCGGACGGAGACGCGCTCAAAGCTTTGCATCCGCCCGTCATTTCGATGAGACCGCGGCAAAAAGCGTCGCCGAGCCCTTGAAAAGGGGGTATTTTTTCGAGCAGAAAGGCGAAGGGGGCGAGGACGCGAAGATCGCTCGTCATGCAGGAAAGGACGTAAAAGACGACGATAAATCCCCCCACGCATAAAACGGAAACGACGGAGGAATACATGCTCGCATAGAGGACGTCGTCCTCCCGCTTCGGCGGGCGCAGGCGATCGAAGCCGGAGGGGCAGGGAACGCCGCGGAAAAATACGCCCGTAAGGACGGTTGCGAGGAAATGGGCGAGTAAGATAAAGACGCCCGCTTTGAAGCTGCGGAACATATTGTTTCCCACGCTTCCTATGATAAAGAGCGGACCGGAGGTGGAGGCGATTACGCTCATTTTTTCCGCTTCGGCGGGAGAGAGGAGGTCCCCTTCCCTCAAATCGCATAAAATTTTCGCGCCTACGGGATATCCGGAGATCATGCTCATGACGAGCACATAGCCGGAAACGCCCGACAAGCGAAACAGCCTTTTCGTGAGGGGCGCAAGCAGAGAGGAAAGTTTATTTACGTATCCGAGACGCGTTAAGAGCGCGGTGATAAATAAAAAGGGAAAAGTCGCGGGCAGGACGCAGACCGCCCAGAGGGAAATTCCCGTACGACATTCTTCGATATATCTTTCCGGTATCGTTATCAGCAAAAGGGAAATAATAATGAACAGAAGGAACAGCGAGATACGCGGGATTCTTCGAAAAAGTTTTGTTTTCATATCGCAATATATGACGGGGAAAGGAGGATTTATGAGTAAAAGATTAGGCGTCTGTCTCGGGGCGGGAGGCGCGCGCGGCGCGGCGCACATCGGTTTTTTGCAGGCGTTGGAGGAGGAGGGGATTTTTCCCGACTGCGTCGCGGGATGCTCCATGGGCGCGGTCGTCGGAGCGGCGTATGCGGCGGGCGTTCGCATGGCGGAATTGAAGGATATCGTCTTTTCGTTAAAATTGACCGACTTTATCTCTCCCGATTTCCGCCTGTGGAAAAGCAGCGGCTTCTTCCGTACGGACAAATTGAGGGAGCTTCTAAAAAAATACCTCGGCTGTCTCACCTTCGACGAACTGAAAGTTCCCTTTCGGTGCGTCGCCGCCGATTTATTAAAGGGGAAGAGCCGCGTATTCGAACGCGGATTCGTCGCGGACGCGGTCGCGGCTTCCTGCGCCATGCCGGCGATCTTTCAGCCCGTTCTGACGGATCAAGGGGAGTTGCTGGCGGACGGCGGCGTCGTCGATCGCGTACCCGTCGCTCTCTTGGAGGGGGACGCCGATATCATTGTGGCGGTGGACGTTCTCGCGACGCTATCCGAAATAAAGGAACCGCCCCAAAATACGGTCGAGGCGCTCCTGCGGGCGATCGACGTGATGGACGCGGGGCAGACGGCTCTTTTAAAGGAAAAGAGAAAAGAGAGCTATCATTTATGGATCGAGCCCTCTTTGGGAGATATCAGTCAGTATTCGCTGAAAAGCTTCGCGCTCGCATATGAGCGCGGGTATGAAAGCGGGCGAGAGAGCCGTGAAAGGATCGGGCGTTTGCTCGGGAAAAAGGGATAAGTACGGGGTTGTTTGATTTTTTTCGGCTCCAAACGCGCGGCGATGAGATTCCCCCTATTGGAAGGATATTTCCTACGGCGATAAGGAGAGGTCTTCTACGCTCCGTCCGATCACGGGTGCGAAAAAGGCGTGAGGAAATCGGAAAAAAGAAGGGAGAAATAAAAAATATCGAAAAAAGTATTGAGTATTTCGTTTTGTTATGATATAATCGTATAAAATTATGAGAAAGCGAGCGGCTTTTCTCGTTTTGCGGAAGTCGGCGGTTTTCTTATAAAAAAATAATGCAAGGAGATATCATATTATGGCAAACAAACCTTATACCGGACAATACGACGCTCTTCCCTATATCGCCAAGGTTCTTCTCCAGATTTTTCTCGGATGGTTGATCGGCGGCGTATACAGAATCGTCAGATTCGTCGAAGACAGGAACGTCGTCACCTTGGTCGTGGGAATTCTCGTCCTTATCACCGGTATCGGCAATACCATTGCGTGGGTCGTCGATCTCATTACGACGGTTCTCAGCGGAAAAATCAGTTTCTTTGTAGCGTAATGATCAACATAGACGAAAAGTCTGGGGTCCGGAAATCCTTCCGGGCCTTTTTTTATCGGGAACAAGGCGAAAAATACGGAAGCGGAAGGGGGCTTTTCGCGGATTTCTTTCCAATGGTCGAAAAGCTTGAATCCGATTTGCGCTTTTTTGATTTTCTATCGAGACGCGAATATGAAAAATTTGATAAAAAATGGAAAAATTGTATTGCAAATAAGGGAATTTTATGTTAGAATAATAAAAAATATTTTATAAAGGGGAAAACTTTATGAAAAAATCGAAGGTTTTGGCTATCGGCTTGTCCGCATTGATGACGGTTACGGCTGCCGGACTGCTTTCCGCCTGTAAGGAAAAAGTAAAGCAGGAAACCGTTTACGTCGCCAGCGCGCACGGGGCGACGATTTGCTATGACAATTACGAATCCGGTTTTATTTCGGAAAAGGACACGCAATATCAATTGGTTCTCGCCGAAGGCGTATCCGCCGATATCGAGGTAACCGCGACGACCAGCACGCCCGTCTATCCCGGCGGATATTCCGATAAGGGCAAAGCGAGCATTCAGAGAAACTATCAGACGGTGGACGTCTCTCAGGTCGCTACGTGGGACGCCGATACGATGACGTTGACGGCGGTAAGCGAGGGAACCGTTACGCTCACGCTCTTGGCGAGCTCGGGCAACGTGCTCGATACCGTCACGGTTGACGTGGCGCCCGCTTATGTAGAAGATCCCCACAATCAATTTTCTATGACGGCAGCCGATTATTCGCAGAGCGGCGCGCTTTTGGGCGGCACGCACGATCCTTCGCTCATCGAAGTGACCGAGGAAGACGGGCAAAAGGCATACTATATTTTCTCCACCGGTTGGAACGACGGCAACGAAATCAGAAAATCCTACGATCTGATTCATTGGGCTTATCAAGGCAAGGCGACGAACGGCAAACAAAGCGACCTCGCCGATTTGTACGAATGGCTTTACGACGGAGATAAGGCGCTGATCAGTTCGGCCGCTTCGACGGCTTCCTGGTGGGCTCCCGATATCGTTCCCGCATACGGCGGCGGCTATTGGCTGTACACTTGCGTCGTAGACGGAACGGACGACGGGGTTACTCTCACGGTAGGCGGCGAGAAGACGACTTTTTCCACTGCGGCGATTATGCTCTTCTATTCGGATACGCTGGAAGCGGAAAGCTTTTCGTTTAAGGGGATCCTGATGCAGAGCGTCATTTATACCGACGCCCGCGGCGGACTCGACGTCAATTCGATCGATCCCCAAATTATCTATACGCCGGACGGAAGGATGTATATGGCGTACGGTTCCTTTGGAACGGGCGATTACATTCTCGAACTCAATCCCGAAACGGGGCTCAGAAAAGACGGCGTGTATAAGGATGGAAAATTCCTCGATTATGAGACGATCAGGGCTTATTCCGACGAGGCGGTCGAGCTTTACAATAATTACAAAAATACCGACGAGGATGAGGACGGCGAAAAAATCGGCTGGTCTACGGATTTCTACGGAAAGAATATTTCGAGACAGTCGATGGAGGCTCCCGTGATTGCGCGTCATGACAACGTAAACATTTACGACGATAACGGGGAGATTACCGAGACGATTCCCACCTATTATTACAGTATGCATTCTTATGACGGGCTCGCTACCGCTTACGCGATGTGGGGCGGCAGAAGCGAGAGCGTCGAGGGAATTTATCGTTCCGTAAAGGGCGATTTCATTTGGAACGACGGTACGGGTACGAGAAAGGGCAATCAGTATATGAGCGCGTTTGTTTGGCGGGATTGGACGGACGGCGTGGAGACGGACGGCGAAGTGGTCGAATATAATATGGATATTATTCTCCCCGGACACAACGATCTGTTCACGACGGATAACGGAAAGAATATCGCCGCCTATATCACGAGGACGCAATCCTTCCAAAAGTGGATCGAAAATCATACCAGCATTGATTTCCTCGTTCAGACGCATCAATACTATTTAAACAGCAAAGGAGATATTTGTATCAACGCCAACCGGTACGGCGGCGAAACGAACAGAAGCGTAAGCGAAGAGGAGCTTTTGGCTTATACGAAGAACAACGAATTTAAGATGATTTGTTTGGAAGGAAAGCTTGGTTCCGCCGTATGCTATTCTCAATCCGTCAAGCTAAACTCCGATCACACGATTTCCGGCGACGCGGAGGGAACCTGGAGTATGTTCGGCGATAATTACATCAAGGTAATGATCACCGGCGGAGATACCTATTACGGCGTTGTAACGCCTTCTTGGCTCGACGATCAGGATTGCTTCGGTTTCACCGTTACGGCAATGGGTCAACAGTACGGTTACGCGATGTTTATGAACAACGTAAGCACGCAATCTTAATAAAAAATAAAAAAAGCCGTTGCGGGTCCTCGTCGATTCGCAGCGGTATTTTTGTTTCTGTCGATTGAATTTTACCGACCCGTTAGGGGAGGGCGAAGCTGCGCGAGCGGCAGCTTTTAAGAGATTTTCTATTCACAGAGAAAAGAGCAAAACGGAAGCGCAGGCGTGAAAGCCTGCGCTTTGCTGCTTTTAATCGTAATCGTCGTCTTCGTTTCGGCGTTTGCGGAGAATGAAGTAATCCGTTAAAATAATCAGCGCGACGACGATAATGACGATGATGATAAAGGTCCTCAGCTGCCCGGTATCGGTCGCCGTTAAAAGGGAGGACGAAACGGTCGTATAGTACACTTTTCCGTTTTCGTCGGTATATCCGATCGTCACCGTCGGGGAGGAATAGGGGTCGTCGTATATGCTGAATTTTTCGGAAGTCGATACTTCTATCGTGCTTCCGTCTTCCGCCGTCATAAGGAAGGTCGGATCGGTTGTCGAAATATAGCCGTAAGAAAGAATGGTTTTATCGGCGGAGGAGATCTGTATGGGCAAAATATACGAAACGGGAACGTAGCCCATATAGCTTGCGTCTTTCGTCTCCACGCCGACGTAATAATAGCGATAATCAGCCCCCTCGTTAAGGGTAACCGTTCCAAAGACATTGACGGCGCTTCCCTTCTCTATCGTAACGATTGAGAGCGATTCGGATAAGAAGGGGTAACGGAATAATGCGACGTCGTTCGAGGCATAGCCTTGTCCGTTTTCAAATCCCGTCGCCTCGGTGAAAAGATAGGAGGAATCGACGGATTCGCAAGAGGATTTCAAAACGATGCTCGCCGTATATTTTTTCGTGTCGTTATCGAATACGGACACGACGTAATAATTGTCCGTTTCTCCGAGCTTGACGCACTGCTTGTCCTCCGTCGTCCGATCGTAATTCAGATAGGGAAATACGGTCGAGCCCTTTAAGGAATCCAAATCGAAGGCGATGAGAATGGATCCGGCTTTTACGTTCAATACTTGGAGCGTCGTATCGGCGCTGCCGAAAATTCCGGAAGAAACATTCTGCGAGGGAATATTGTTGAGAGCGGGAATAGAAAGAATATCGGTATAGAGAACGTAATTGCGATAGAGAATATAAACGCGGTTGGAGGAAAAGCCGACGACGGTCTTAATCGGCGCGCTTTCGGAGGCGTATACGCTGTCCGAACAATTCAACGCGGTATAATCTCCGGAGCTGGAAAAAAGATTGTTTCCGCTCATGCCGTATACGTTGCCTGCGTAATCCGCGCAAAAGTGAGAGACGTTCGAAGGAAACAGATAACAATAGGCGCCGGCTTCGTTTGTTCGCGTAAAGTTATTCTCGGTGAAGCGGTAAACGGTATTGTCTGAAAAATAAACGTAAATATTCCCGTAAAGATCGGAAGAAACTTCCTGCGCGACGGATCGTAGGGTTTTCGACGCTTTTTCCGCCTTATATTCCCCGTTTTCGTCCCGGTAAATTTTGCAAAAATAATTGTTGGAGGTGACGACGTAGTACGTTCCGTACACGTTGACGGAGGAGAGAAAGAGCTCTCCGCCCGAGAGATCGGAATAGCTGAACAGAAGCTCTCCCTTTAAGTTGTAGACGGCGCACTCGTTTCCGCTGTTGACGAGGACGGTGGAGTCATCCGCCGAGAGCTCCAAAGGAGTGGCGGCCGTTGCGATTGTTTGATAAGAATTTTTTTCTGTGTCGTATAGGAGAACGCGGCTATTGTCGGCGTCGGCGATATAGAGCGCATTGCCGCATACAACGGCGTCGACTGCGTTGGAAAGTCTGTTCTCCGCCGAAGAGGAAGAGCATATCCGATAGGAGGTAAATTCATTGGTCCGCTTATCGAAACGGGAGACGGAACGGCTGTCGACGACGTAGACGTAGTCTTCGTAATTTTCCGCGTAATAATATTCGCCTTCGTATTGCCGAAGAACCTTCGAGTTATAGTAATCGTATACGACGAAGGAGCCTTCGGCTCCGCAGAGATAGAGAACGCCGTCGTCGGACGCCGCGGAAACGACGGTTTCGTCGATGGAAAGAGCGATCGTTTCGTCGAGAAGAACGTTCGTAAGATAGAACATATTCACATAGAGAAGCGTTCCGTCGTCGACGACGATCGCCGGTAACGTCGATCCCGGATAGGAGGCGCAGCTTTTCGCCTGTTCGGGGTCGGGCGAGGAAATCGGAACGGAGGAAATATAGGTTTTTCCTCTTGCAATCGTGGAATAGTAGACGACGTCTCCGTCGACGGCAAAGACGTTGCAGGAAATAGCGGTGCGCGTCGATAGGAGCGTAGAGCAATCGAGACGGAAAAGATAGGAGGACGAATCGGTGAAATAAAGATTTCCGTCGGAGGCGAAGCTGATCTGCGAGATCTCGTTCATGCGCGAATCGGTATTATACGTGTGTTCGTAGGCGGTATATACGCCTTTTTCCTGATCGTAGAGATAGACGATATTGGCGTCCGATATAGCAAAGTAAGCCTCGCTGTGAGCGACGGAGGTCGGATTTTGAAGATCGAGGTATTGCTCGTACCCGTCGGGAATCGACAAAAAGGAAGAGGAGGCGGTCACTTCCGTATAAGACGCGGCGGATCCCGTCTGTCCTTCGTCGGAAAAGCGCAAGGCGAAAAACCCTGCGGCTACGGCGAGGATCGATAAAAAGATTGGCGTAATCGATTTTATTCTTTTCATATAAAACATTATAACATACTCCTGAATAAATTACAAGATTTTTTATTTCGCTTTCAGCGGATGTTTCAAACGCTCTAAGGAGCGCGGCGTTGAATCCGTGAACGATTTTTCGCGAAAGCTCGTAAGACTTCTCCGATTTTCCCTTAAAATCAAAAAAAATAAAAAACAAATCAAAATTTTTGACAAATACCCGTGCAAATTTCCAAATATCAAGCTATAATATATTTGTAAGCACGAACAAATGTTCGGATTTTATCTCGAATAAAGGAGGTGTGGAGATGTTTGAATACGAGAAGACGGTTTTATACCTGTATCCGAAAATCGGATATTTGAAGAAGATGTATTACCGTCTTGCGGACGCGATGATCAAAAGCTCGTCCGCCGATTCCCGAACGCTGCAATATATTGACGAAATCATCGACGATACGTTTCTCGTCGGCGCGCTTGAAAAGCTTCGACAGACGATGGAAGGGATTCTCGCGGGGCTTTCGGAGGACGAAAAATGTCTGATCGAATATAAATATTTCCGAAGGAAGCGGCTGCTTTACGGAAAATATGAAAATTACGAATTTCCCTTTTCATACAGCAGCTTTTTTCGGAAAATACGGAGCGTCACCAAAAAAATTTCCGTGCGGCTTCATGCGGCGGGTTACGACGAGAAGGTCTTTCTGACGGAGTTTTCTTCGAGCGATATCGTCATGCGCGTCTATTGCAACGTGACGGAGGGAAAGGACGAATGCTTTCTTCGAGGAAAGGGCTGCAGCTTTCGGTTTATCCCGAAGGAGGATGCGTTCGTCAGTCGTCGTAATAATATTGTTTCTTCCTGCCGGATTTCAAAATGACGACCAGAGCAGTCGCGGCTATGACGACGAGTCCGGCGACGCAGACGACGATAATTCCCCGATTGTCGCTTTCTTCTTGCCCGTCGGTCAAATCTTCCGTATTTTTCGCGTCTTCCGAGAGGTCCTCGTCCTCTTCGGGCGGGTCTAACGACACGATGTAGGAGAGATAATCCGTATTCATTTCATAGGAAACGGGTTGCGCCTGAGGAATGTAGCCGTAGGCTCCGTTGACCAATACATAGGAATATCGGGCGGATCCGACGATATAATCGCCGTAATAAACGCACTGATAGGAGAAGGAGGAGAGAATGTTTTCCGTCGAAAACAGATCCGAAGAGCCGTCGATGTAATATTTGACGTCGAACGTGAGGTAAAGATAGGGGCGCAGGGGCGTATAATCGACAAAGAGGAGCTCGTCCGTCTTGCAGTAGCCGAAGACGCTTTTAAATTCGGCGACGTTTTCAAGATATTGCACGTAACAGAAGGAGCTTCCTTTGCTCAGAACCTTCACATAATAGGATTGCGGCAGAATAAATATGCCGTTTTCTTCGCTCTGCGTCTCGTATAAATAGGTGTCGCCGTTGACGATGCACGCATAGACGCCGGTTTCCGCGTTCGCATTTTTAGCTTTTGAAGGGAACAGAAAAATCATGACGAGCAGAGCTGTCAACGGAAGAAGGAAACGTTTTATTTTCATGGCTTTATTATAGATTTCAAAAAAGGAGGTTGTGAAAGTATTATTGACGAAATATGAATAATATCAAAGAAAGATTGGCCGAGATTGAAAAGGAGATAGAGAGGAGAAAAAAATCGGACAAGCTCGCTCAATACAATACCGGAAAGAAGAGGCACAGGAAGCAGATCGCCTTCCATAAAAGCAAAAAGAGGATTCGTTTCGTCTTCGGGGGAAATCGTTCGGGCAAGACGGAGTGCGGCGCGGTCGAATGCGTTTATTTTGCGAGGGGAATTCATCCTTACCGAAAAAACAGAAGAAATACGGAGGGATGGGTAGTGTCCTTATCGCAACAGGTACAGAGAGACGTCGCGCAAAAAAAGATTCTTTATTATCTCAGGAAGGATTGGATAGACGAGATCGTGATGATAAGCGGGAGAAAGGGAAGTCCGGAAAACGGGATCATCGATTTTATCCGCGTGAAAAACGTGTTCGGGGGAATTTCGGTGATCGGTTTTAAAAGCTGCGATCAGGGGAGAGAAAAATTTCAGGGAAGCTCGCTCGACTACGTTTGGTTCGACGAGGAGCCTCCTAAGGACGTTTATGAGGAATGTCGCATGAGGGTGATCGATCGCAAGGGGGATCTGTTTGCGACGATGACTCCTTTGAAGGGACTTACGTACGTGTACGACGAAATCTACATGAACCGAAAGAACAATCCCGAGGTCTGGTATGAATTTATGGAATGGTCGGATAATCCCTATCTCGACAAAAAGGAAATTCAGCTGCTTGAAAGCAGTATGGACGAAAGCGAGCTGCAAAGCAGGAGATACGGGCGATTCGCCTCTAACGCGGGATTGGTCTATCCCTCCTTTGACGAGAGCGTACACGTGATAGAGCCTTTTTCCGTACCGTTTGAATGGCAGGACAACATTTCGATCGATCCCGGACTGAACAACCCCCTTTCCGCGCATTGGTACGCCGTAGATTACGACGGAAACGTATACGTGGTTTACGAGCATTACGAATCGGGAAAGGACGTCGATTATCACTCGGCGAAGATCAAAGAGATCTGCAAGAAAATCGGATGGCATACGGACGCGAAGGGGAGGATAGAAGCGCTCATCGACAGCGCGGCGAATCAAAAGACGTTGGCGTACGCCAAGAGCGTATCGGAGCTCTTTTATGAAAGGGGGATTCTCGTCAATACCCACGTCGACAAGGACGTTTTCTCGGGGATTTCGAGGGTAAAGAGCTATTTAAACAGAAACAATTCTTTCCCCAATTTATATATTTTCAGCTGTTGCGTGAACATGATCCGCGAGATGAAGGGATATTTCTGGGGGAGCAACGATACGCCCGTGAAGAGGGACGACCATTCCATGGACGAGCTGAGATACTATATCATGTCGAGACCTCAGCCTCCCAAACAGATCGTGGAAAAGACGGAGGTGCAGAGGGACAAGGAAAGGAGGATGAGGAAACTGAAAAATGACAGATCCAAAGATAACCAAGGCTATTAAAAAACTCGCTTCGGGATACAGCGTTTCGGAGGTGACGGAGGATTTTGCCGTGGAGGACGGAGAATTTCACGTCGTAAAAAAGCGAAGGACGAAGAAAGAGATTCCCCCCGATATGAAAGCGATCATGTTCCTTTTGGAGAACGAGGATCTATCGGGCAAGAGCGAGGAGGAATTGGAAAGAGAAAGAGAGATGTTGGAGAATCTTTTGAAGGAGGCGGAAAACAATGGATGAGAAGGAAGAGAAAGGACTTGCGCAAGATATTTTAGAGGATTACGAGAACAGAAAGCTGCAGAGACTTTCGATTGAACGCGGTTGGCAATTGAATATGAATTTTATAAACGGCATGCAATACTGCGATATCGGTCCGGACGGAGATATTTATACGGAGGACAAGCAGTTTTACTGGCAGAGTCGAAGAGTTTTCAATCACATCGCTCCCGTCGTCGATACGAGAATCGCGAAGCTCATCAAGATGAGGCCGCAAATTTATGCGCGTCCCGCTTCCGACGAGGAGGGGGATTTATACGCCGCCTCTCTCGCCAAAGGGATCATCGACACGGTTAAGGAAGACTGCAAGCTGGACGAAGCCGTCACCCGCGCAACGATGTGGTCGGAGGTGTGCGGCACGGCGTTTTACAAGGTTATATGGAACGGCGATCTCGGAATGGAGATCGGATCGTCGGAGGAAGGGAAGATTTACGAAGGAAACGTGGAGATTATTCCGCTTTCCCCCTACGAGGTCTATCCCGATAATTTGGCGGCGGAAAGTCTCGAAAGCGTTCATTCGCTCATTCACGCGAAGGCCATGCCGTGCGGAAAAATTCACGAGATGTACGGCGTATGGGTGGCGGGCAGGGACATCGCGGAGTTTTCGCTCGCGCCCTATTCCGCTTCGTCCGAGCTCGAGCAGACGGCGTCGGGCGGAAACAGTACGACGCTGCACGATTACGAGGTCGTCGTCGAACGGTATACGAGACCGACGAAGGAGTTTCCCGAAGGGAAAGTGGAGATCGCCGCAGGCGGGAAGCTGCTCTATACCGGCGTCCTTCCTTATCGAAACGCCAAGTTCGGCGGAAGGGATTTTCCCTTCGTCATGCAGAAATGCGTCGATATGCCGGGCGCGTTTTACGGGGCGAGCATCGTGGAGAGGCTCATTCCCTTGCAGAGGGCGTATAACGCCGTGCGGAACAGAAAGCATGAATTTCTGAACAGGCTTTCCATGGGAGTCGTGACGGTGGAGGACGGTTCGGTGGATATGGACGAGCTCGAACAAGAGGGACTTCCTCCCGGAAAGATTCTCGTATACCGACAGGGGAGCGTTCCTCCTCAGGTAATGAGCGCGGGGAGCGTTCCCCCGGAGCTCGCCGAGGAGGAAAAACGGCTGGAAGAGGAGTTTCTTCTGATCGGAGAGACGAGCGAAATATCGAGAAATTCGACGAATCCCACCAACGTGACGAGCGCGACGGGATTGAAAATTCTGTTGGAACAGTACAACGAGCGCCTGTCTTCGACGGAAGGGAATATCGACAACGCGTTAAAGAGCATCGGCAGTCATATTTTGAGGCTTTACAGGCAGTTTGCCGGTTCGCGCAGGATCGTGCGCATGACGGGGAACGGAAAAAAGGCGAAGTTGTTTTATTTTTCCGCCAGCGATATCTGCGCCGACGACGTCGTCTTGGAGACGGACGATAAGACTTCGCCCGCGAACGTGAGGACGGAAATGATGCAGTTGATCGAGCTGGGACTCTTAACCGGCGAGGACGGAAAAATTCCGGACGGAAATAAGAACAGAGTATTGAACGCGTTGGGATTTTCCTCCTTTGAATGGAGCAAAGATTTATCTGCTTTGCATGAGGACAAGGCGCATGACGAAAACGTTTCCCTCCTTAAAAAGGATGTGGAAGCGGACGAATACGACGATCATGAAATTCATATCAGAGAACACACGAGGTTCTTGCTCTCGGACGAATTTAAGAAATACGAGAGCGGAGAGGCGAAGGAGAGATTTTTAAAGCACCTTCGCGAACATAAAGAAAAAAAGGAGCAATAAAAAATGGAAGGACAGGATAACATTCGGGAGAACGATTGTAAGGAGGAGAACGCGGTGCGTTCGCCGGAGGGCGAAAGGAAGGAAACGGGCACGGCGGCGTTCGGAAAATTCAAAAGCCCCGATGCCCTTTATCGTTCATATGTCGAGCTGGAGGCGGAATTTACGAAGAGGAGTCAACAGCTCAAAAGGTTGAAGGAGCTCTGCGAAAGCAAGGGGATTTCTTTTACGGATAAGGGAGAAGAGTCCGAAACGGCGACGAAGTCCTCCTCCGGAAGGGACGGCGGAACGGAGAAGGACGTTTCGGCGGAGGCGACAAACGCCGACGAAACCGCGAGGGAGGAGGCTTCCCCCGAAAGAGAAGAACCGAGAGGAGCGGAGCGAAAAAAAGAGGAAGCTTCGGACAAAGTTTCTTTGAGCGACGAGTTGAAGGAGAGCGTCATAAGAGAGTATCTCGATTCCGTCGCGGGGAAGAAAATCCCCTTAATGAGGGGCGGCGGCGTGAGCGTGCCCGCCGAAAAACGAAGACCGAAAACGGTCGGCGAAGCCGGAAATCTGGCTTTGCGATATTTCAAGGGGGAATAAAGGGGCAAACAGCCCGATTCTTTCTGCGGGGCGGAAAAGAGCTGCGTTTTTGAACCGCTTCAAAAGAAGGGCTTTGCCTGTTCCCCGAACAAAAAAATCAGAATGCAAGGAGAAAATAACGATATGATTACTTTGGAAACAGCGGACAACGCATTGAAATCCTTTTATCTCGACGCGGTGACGGATCAGCTGAATATGAAGGCGAATCCTTTTCTCGCCGCGATCAAACAGTCGACCGCCGACGTGTACGGAAAGGACGTGAAAAAGGTCGTCAGATACGGCGTCAACGGAGGCGTCGGGGCGGGAACGGAGGACGGAAATCTTCCCGCGTACGGCGGAAGCAAGTACCTTTGCTTCACCGGCGAATTGAAAAATTTATTCGGAACCATTTGTATTTCCGATAAGGCGATCAAGGCTTCGCGGAACGACGAGGGGGCGTTCGTCAATCTCTTGAACGAGGAAATGGAGTCTTTGGTCAAAAGCGCGTCGTTCAATCTCGCCAGAATGACGTTCGGCGACGGTTCCGGCAAGGTCGGCACGGTAGCCGGGGTGGCCGCCGGTAAAATTTACCTCGATACCGTTTTGGCCTGCTTCGAGGGGATGAAACTCGATTTTTATTCGGAAACGGGTACGGTGATCGATACCGGCAGGACGATTACCTACGTCGACAGAACGGGAAAATATATCCAAGTGAGCGGCGATACCGTTACCGCTACGGACCTTCCCGCGGACAGCTTCGTTACGGTGCAAAATTCCTACGGTTTGGAAATTACGGGACTCGCCGCCCTCTTTTCGGACAGCGAAAAGCTCTACGGCGTGGAAAGAAGCGTCAGCAGCTGTATGCAGCCGTATAAGCTCTCTTCCGTCGGGTCGATCAGCGAGAATACCATTCAGAAGGTCATCGATTATCTCGACGAGGTTTCCGGCTCCAAGGTTAATTTCATCATGTGTTCGTGGGGCGTAAAGAGGGCGCTCGCCGACGTGCTTTCCCAATACAAGAGAAATATCGACGTAATGGAGCTCGCGGGCGGATATCTCGCCATGAGCTTCAACGGCATTCCCGTCGTGACCGACAGGTTCTGTCCCAAGGGGACGATGTATCTGTTAAACACAGACGATTTCTGCCTGCATCAGCTCGGCGAATGGGATTGGCTCAGAGGGGAGGACGGAAAAATCTTGAAGCAGGTCGCAGGAAAGCCCCTGTTTGAAGCGACGCTCGCCAAGTATGCGAATCTCCTTTGCGTCAGACCCTGCGGTCAGGCGATGCTCACCGGCATTACCGAAGCGTAAACCGACAAGCGATAGGGCGCGCCGCTTGCCTTGAAACGGTTGAAGGCGCGACCGCCCTGTTTTTAACATAGGAGTTGTTCATGATAGTAAAAGAAATTTTAGCTAAGGCGGCGGTGCACTTGGGGAGGAGAGATCTGTTTGAGCATTTGAGCGGGATCAAGGAGGACGCGTCTCTCAACGGGGAGGCGGAGGAGCTGCTCGTCTATTACAACGAGGTCGAAACGGAAATCGCGGGGGAATATTTTCCCCTCCTGCACCGAAAAATCTGCGAGACGCAGACGGGGAAGATCCGCTATGATTCCTTCGCGTACCCCTTCGCCTACGTGAAGAAGCTGACGGACGACAAGGGGAAGAGGCTCGGCTACCGCAGCTTTGCCTCTTACCTTCAAACGGAAAAGGGGCGGGTTTGCATCGAATACGCCTCCCGTCCGAGGGAAAAGGCGGCGGACGATTTCTGCGAGGTCGATCGAGGGGTTTCGGAGATCGCTTTGGTCGCGGGAATCCTGAAACATTATTTTCTCACGCGGGATCTGTTGAACGAGAGCGCGGTCTGGAACAGAACTTTTTACGAGGAATTGCACGCCGCCTTGGTCGCGAGGGAGAGAGCGGGAAGGATTTCTTGCAGGAGTTGGGTATGATATTTTTGGAAAAAACGATCGAAGGGCAGTCTTCCTTCTCGACGAAAAAGAAATATTTCGACGGGATATATTCCTATCGCGGAGAGGACGCGGGAGAAAAATTGTTCGCCCGAACCTGCGTCGGCTTTCAAGGCGAAGGCGGCTCGCTGACGAGCGGACCTGCGGCGGAGCGGGCGACGGCGGACGGCGCGGAAGTCTCCTTCCCCGTTGAAATGAAGCGGGCGTACGTTTACCGCTATCGCAGCGGCGATTCGCACGAGGAAATTCTCTTCGCGTACGGGGCGGACGGGAAGCTTTACCGCTTGGAAACGGACGGAAGCGCGACTGCCTCGGGGATCGCGTTTTCCTCTCCGCCCGAGGGAATGTTTTATATGACGACGGATCGAGAGGAGCGTTTCCTCTTCGCGGGGAAGGAGGGAGCGTATCTTTTCAGCGGGAGCGAAAACGCGTTCGCGCAGCTCGCCTCCGTTCCCTCTTCCTCGTGCGCGGCGGTGCATTACGAGCGGTTGTTTCTATCAAACGAGGAGTCCGACTGTAAAATAACCTTTTCGAGAGCGCTCGACGTCAATGATTTTACCGAGAACGTACAGGGGGCGGGATATATCGAGATCCCCGAGGACAAGGGAAAGATCCTTCGGCTGATCGGTTACGACGGCAGGCTGTATCTGATTCGCGAGAGGGGAATCACCCGATTGCGCGCCATGGGGGATAATAGAAACTTTTACGTCTCCGCCCTCGACGTCTCCTGCGGAAACATCGTAAAGGAGAGCGTCGCCGTATGCGGGGGATACGTCGTATTTCTGACGGACGAGGGGATTTACCGCTTTGACGGAACGAAAGCCGAAAGGATGTGCGGCGAGCTTTTCGCCCTATTGAAAAAGGGAGACTTCGGGATTCCCTGCGCGCACGGGGAGAAATATTATGCGGGAGTCGTCTTGAAGGACGAAACGAAGGCGTCGCTCTGCATCGACGCGAGCGAGAAAGAGGGATATCTGCTTCCCTTTCACGGGGATAGCTTTTTCTCCTTTTCGGATAAGCTGTATTTTTTCGAGGGGGCCGATTTATATTACGTAAGGGAAAGAGAAGAGGGCGACGCGTACGATTGCCTGTGGGAGAGCGGCCCGACGGATTTCTTTTTGGGCGGAAAGCGGAAGATCTTGAAGGATCTCTTTATCCGCGCGGAGGGAAAATACAGCGTCGTCGTTTCGGATGAATCTCGTTCGTTCGGGGCGAACGCGGAGGGGAGCGTTCTCTTGCACCCTCGGCTGTGCGGAAGAACTTTCAATGTGAAGATATGCGGGAGCAACGCGACTTTATACGGATTGGAGGCGACGGTCGATGAATATTGATATCATTGCTTTCACCGAGGAGCAGTACGCGACGTTGAATTACGAGCAACGGAAGATTCTGTACGCGGCGCAGGAAAAGAAGAACGCTTTGCAAAAGCAATTGGATACGGACAGAGAGAACGCCAAGCTTCAATTGATAGCGAACGGTACGGCGCGATCGAATATGCTCTCGCTCCTTTATCTGGCGCTCGGGGAGGAATACGATCGGGCGGTGAGCGACCTCAGAACGGTTACGCTCGACGCCGTCGTAAACGCGACGGATCCCTCCGATTCGTCGGGCGGCGATACGGAGGAGGATTCTTCCGTGGAAACGAGCGAGATCGTCTACAATCCGTCGGATCCGGACGAGTCCCTGTCGTACGCGGACAGATTTCGTCTCGTAAAGGAATACTATATGCAGATCGAAGATCCCGCTCAGAGATATGCGGCGTTTTTAGGGGATTCGGTTGCGGAAGATTATCTCGGGGAATATTATTCCACCATGAAATATTATCTGGAATCTTTCCTGTAAAAGCATTTATTTGAAGCGGAAGGCAAGAGATTCCTTCGGGCGCGCGGGCCGATCGTTTAAAAAAAACGATCGGCTTTCTCGTCGGGATGAAAAATTTTTTTCTCCGAAACCCTTTACAGAATCGATATTTTGTAATATAATAGTAAGAGAAAAACGTCAGGGGTATTGTCATGCTGATTTTGAAGAAAACGTTTTATTATGTGCGAAAAAATTGCATTCAGATATTGCCGTTTGCTTTCGTGGGCGGGGCTCTTCTGACCGTGATGTTCGATTATGCCGATTTCGGCGAATTTCTGAGAAAATTTTTTACCGGAGAAATCGGAGATGCGACTTTTGCGGAAATTTTCGGCTCCGTCTCCGTCATGAATTTTTCGCATTGGGCGTATACCCTCGTCTCCTTCGCGATTCTCATCCTGCTTGCGATTCTTCTTTCGATGCAGTTTGCCTTTATTGAAAAGCATATGAGAATAGGAAAGAGAACGTTAAACGGCATATGGAGAAAAATCAACGATAATTTTACTTCGACGCTCGGAATCCTCGTCATGTATACCGCGCTGTACGAAATATGGGCGGTTCTGACGAGCGCGATTCTCTTCGGATTTATTCAAATTTTTTCCGGAATTGCGCCGGCTCAATACATCTTCGTCGTCATCGTATTCGCCGTGATGGTTTTTGCGCTCCTGTATGCGGTACATATGTTCTATTTATGGCTTCCTTGTTTGCAGATAACGGGATTCCGCTTTTACGAATCGCTCAAATATGCGTATCAGCTTCTCTCCGGTATCAAAAAGGAGCTCATTGGCACGTATGCCGTCTTTACGGGGGGAACCGTGCTTGTCGTCGCAGGCTTTACGACGCTGTGCAGCCTCGCGATTAAAAACGGCGCGCTCGCTTACGTCGTCGTCTTTTTCGTATATACGATTTTGTTTACGATGTTTACCGTCGGACAGGAAGTGGCGTACTTTGAACAGGATCAGATGGAGAGAGCCGATTTGCATCCTCCTTATCAATATAAACCGATTGAAAAAGGGGGAAATAGATAAAGATGCGCTTTCGCAACAGTTTACATTTATTGATCGATAATTTCGGCATTATCTATAAAATGCTCTTATATAAGCTTGTCGTCATGATCGTTACGGTAAGTATCGCCCTCGCGTTCGTCATTCCGAGTCTCTCTTATATTTTCGGGAGCGCGGAATTACAGAACTGTATCGAAACGATTCGGGAATTTTTCCGTGCGCTCGTTTCCGGCAATACGGAATATCTCGCGGGATTTCAGACGAGCATCGCCGACGCGTTTCATGCGCTCGTCGTGTTGGTTTCTTCCAAAATTTCGCATATCGTGGGCGCGGTCATCGGCGTCGTGTTTACTTATATTTTGTTTCGCTTTCTCGATACGGTGGGGAATTTCGCTTTCGGCAGTATGTTAGACGATAAAATGAATTCCTACGCGGATATCTCTTTCTTCGCCAGTCTTGTCAAAACGCTCGGCGAGGCAAGCGTCTACGCTGTTTTGTACGTTCTCATGTCTTTTGTGTACGACGGATTGCTTCTCTTTCTGTGTTATCTCATTTTCTTCGCCCTTTTATCGGCGACGCCGCTCCTTGTGACGTTGTTCTTTTCGGTTACGGGCGTCTTTGTCTGCGAGGCGTTGAAATTGACGATAATTTCCAATTGGATGCCTTCTATCATCGAAGGTCATATGCCCGTCGTAAAAGCGTTCGGAAGCTGCTTCCGAACGAGAGTTCCTTACCGGGCGAGAATGTTCTCCAATTATCTGATCGCCCTTTATTTAATCGTGGTGGTCAACATCGTGTTTGCCGTTTGTACGGTGTTCAGCGCGCTTCTTCTCACGGTCCCCGCCTCTTTTTTATTCTTGCTTTGTCTGCAATTCGTCAACTATTACACGATAGAGGGCAAGAAGTATTTTGTCAATTACTATAAGATCGCCGACAATAAAGATAAGGGGATGCGGTCGAAGTTCGTAGACGAATCGGATATCAAGGAAGAAAATTTTTAACAAAGAAAAATCCGTCTTTCAAGGCGGTGCGATATCATATAAAAAATTCACGGAGGGAGTAGAATGGATTATAAGGCAAATTATTTGAGCTGGTTGAACGACGAAAGATTAAACGACGAGGGAAGAGCGGAGCTTCGCGCGATCGCCGACGATGAAAAAGCGATCGAATACGCTTTCGGCGGAGAGCTCGAATTCGGCACGGCCGGCATGAGGGGGATCATCGGCTACGGTATGAACAAAATGAACGTCTATACCGTCATGCGCGCCACGCAGGGACTTTCCGAGTTCATCAAAACGCTCGGAGACGAAGCGGCGGCAAGGGGAGTCGTAATTTCTTACGACACGAGAAGAAAATCGCGCGTATTCGCCGAGGCGGCGGCTTCCGTCCTCGCAAAGAACGGCGTCAAGGCGTATCTTTTCGACGACGTTCATCCCGTCCCCATGCTCAGCTATTCCGTAAGATACCTCGGCGCGATCGCGGGTATTATGGTGACGGCTTCGCACAATCCCAAGGAATACAACGGCTATAAGGTGTACGGCGCGGACGGCGCGCAGATGTCGCCCGAAGATACCGCGGTCGTCGTAAGCTATATCAATAAAATCACCGATTATCTGTCCGTTTCCGGAGATCCGGAAAGCGCGCTCATTCTTCCCGTTCCCGAGGAAGTGGACAAAACTTATATCGAAGAGATTTCCAAGCTCACCCTTTCGCCGGAAGCCGTTCAGGCGTGCGGAAAGGATTTAAAGCTCGTCTATACGCCCGTCCACGGAAGCGGTTACGTTCCCGTCATGACGATTTTAAAAAAGCTCGGCATCAACGTCACCGTCGTCGAGGAACAGACGACGAAGGATCCCGAATTCTCTACGGTAAAGGTGCCCAATCCCGAATTTAAGGAGACGCTTTCCATGGGCGTCGATCTCGCCAACAAGATTCATGCGGACGTCGTTTTCGGAACGGATCCCGATTCCGATCGCTTGGGGGTCGCCGTCAAAGACGATCGGGGAGAATTTATCGCGCTCTCCGGCAATCAGGTAGGGATTCTCCTCCTCGATTATATCCTCGCGAAATTAAAGAAGGACGGGAAGCTTCCCGCCAACGCTGCGGTCGTAAAGTCTTTTGTCACCACCGGCATGGCGAAGCTCATTTGCGACAGCTACGGGGTAAAGCTCTTTGAGGTGCCCGTGGGCTTCAAGTTTATCGGCGAGAAGATTAAACAATGGGAAAAGGACGGCGCTTACACGTATGTCTTTGGGTTTGAAGAATCCTGCGGATACCTGAGAGGTACCCACGCAAGGGATAAAGACGCCGTCGTCGCTTCCATGCTGTGCGCCGAAATGGTTTGTTATTATACGTATATCGGCACGACCGTGTATAAGAGATTGCAGGAAATTTATTCGACGTACGGCTATGTCCTCGATACGAACGTTTCCACGCAATACTCCGGACTGAACGCCATGAAAGAAATGAACGCCGTGGTAGACGCGCTCAAAAATGTGAGAGTGGATAAGTTTGCCTCCTATAACGTGGTAGGATTCAGAGATTACTCCGCCGATAAGAGGATCGATTATGCGACCGGCAAGACGGAAGCTTTGAATATTCCCAAATGCAACTGCGTTTATTACGAACTCGAGGGGGGCTCCTTTATCTGCGTGCGTCCTTCCGGAACGGAACCGAAGCTCAAGGTTTACTATTCCGTAAAAGCGAAGGACGAAGCCGCCGCGAAAGTCGAATTGGAAGAGATGAAGCAGGCGGTGGCCGCGCTCCTTGCAAGCGTCAAATAACGGGGGAAAATCGACGGGATCCGTCATAATTGTTTAAAATTCACATTTATATTTCATATTTACCGTTAAGAAATTTATAGCGTTGTTCCATCGGACAAAAAACTGAAAGATATTTTGGATAGATTATACAAAAAGCTCGTTCGTTTTTGTTATATTTGTCCATTGAAAAACAGGCTTATTTGTAGTAAAATAACGCTATAAAAATAAAAAACAATTTCCGAATTAGGGAGGAAAAGAAATGTCAGGACTTTTACTTAAACACATCAACAAAGTGTATCCCGGTGGCAACCAAGCGGTTTTTGATTTCTGCTTGGACATCAGAGACAAGGAATTTATCGTATTCGTAGGACCTTCCGGCTGCGGTAAATCTACGACTCTCCGTATGATCGCGGGACTCGAAGAAATTACCTCCGGCGAACTCTATATCGACGGAAAGCTCGTAAACGACGTCGTCCCCAAGGACAGAGATATCGCAATGGTTTTCCAGAACTACGCGTTGTATCCTCATATGTCCGTATACGACAACATGGCGTTTGGTCTGAAGCTCAGAAAAGTGCCTAAGGAAGTGATCGACGATAAGGTTCATCAGGCGGCTGAAATCCTCGGCATCACCGACTATCTTTCCAGAAAGCCGAAGGCTTTGTCCGGCGGTCAGAGACAGCGTGTCGCATTAGGTAGAACGATCGTTCGCGAGCCTAAGGTATTCTTACTCGACGAGCCTCTGTCCAACTTGGACGCTAAGCTCCGCGCTTCCATGAGAACGGAAATCTCCAAGCTCCATACCAGACTTCAAACCACCTTCATTTACGTTACTCACGACCAGATCGAAGCTATGACGATGGGTACGAGAATCGTCGTTATGAAAGACGGATTCATGCAGCAGGTTGATACGCCTCAGAATCTTTACGACTATCCTATTAACCTCTTCGTTGCGGGATTTATCGGAACGCCTCAAATGAACTTCTTCAAAAACGCTACCATCACGGAAGAAGACGGTAAGGTTTACGTCAACTTTGTAGGCGACAATAAAATTTTACTCCCTAAGACGGTCGTTTCCAAGATTAAGAATCTCGACGAATATAAGAACACCGGCAAGACGGTTACCCTCGGCGTAAGACCCGAAGATATTCATCAGGACGAGCTCTTTATTTCCAACTCTCCCGACACCGTTATCAAAGCAAAGCTCGAGGTTATCGAACAGCTCGGCGCCGAGAAACAGATTTATTGCGACGTTGATTTCAACAGCGATAAAAACAGCATCGTCGATTCTCAATCTCAGATGGTCGCTAAGATTTCCAGCCGTGCGGACGTGAAGCTCGGAGAAATTATCGACGTAGCTCTCGACGCAAAGCATATTCATCTGTTCGACGGAGAAGCCGAATATACGCTTCTCGAAAGAGACGAGCATTATGACGATATTCCCGAAAATGCGGAGGGCGCGGCGTTCGTACCTCCTACGCCTCAGGAAATGAAAGCTCAGATCGACGCCGCCAGAGTCGTAACCAAGGAAATGAAGGCTCAGGCTAAGAGAGACGAGAAGATGGCAAAGGCGAAAGCCAATAAGGATCAGAACTGATCAAAGACAATCGATTACTTACCTTTTTCAATAAGTAAGCTATCATAACACAGAAGAAGTCCTTAAATCGTTAAGGGCTTCTTTTGTTTGTCTTTTCCTTTGGGGCGGCGAACGGAAGTTGCGGGCAAGTCGCTTGATTTTAATTGACAAAAAAAAGGGAAAGTTATAAACTTACAGTATGGCAGACGTACTATTGGACGCGTTGCTCGATACGCTGAAGATTTTTCCCTTCCTGTTTATTCTTTACGAACTGATAGAGCTCATCGAGCACAAAACGGAAATCATAGGTTCAAAAAATCGCCTCAACGGCAAATTGGGACCGCTGATCGGCTCCGCTACGGGACTTATTCCGCAGTGCGGATTTTCCGTTATGGCGGCAAAACTGTACGAAGGCGGTTTTATTGAGCTCGGAACGCTCGTCTCCATCTTTATCTCCACAAGCGACGAGGCGTTTATCATTTTATTGTCGGAAGGGGACG
The DNA here is from genome assembly GCA_964459165.1 of uncultured Clostridia bacterium. Classification (GTDB taxonomy): domain Bacteria; phylum Bacillota; class Clostridia; order Christensenellales; family Borkfalkiaceae; genus RGIG4074. The sequence goes on along the minus strand of CAYWKM010000001.1, from coordinate 15,314 downwards.
CCATGACGATCTTATATATCATCGTGGCAAAGATTTTTTTCGGCGTGTCGATCGGATATCTTTTGAACGCCCTCTTCCGCGGTAACGGCAATCTGCGGGTTTCCACCGTCGCCGACTATCAAAGAGAGAAGGCAAAGGACTACCGCAGCAAGGTTTACGAAAAGAAATTCGAGTACACCTCCTGCGGTCGTTCGCATAGCGAGGAGCATCCCGTCAAGACGTATTTGTGGAGCCCCTTGCTCCATTCGTTGAAGATCGCGGCCTACGTCCTTGCCGTCAACGTTGTATTCGGAACGCTGATCTATTTTATCGGGGAAGAGAGAATTTCGGCGTTTCTCGAAAAGAGCGTATGGGTACAGCCCTTTATTACGGCTCTGGTCGGATTGATTCCCAATTGCGCGAGCAGCGTCGTCGTCACCGAGACGTATCTGATCGGAGGCATTCGCTTCGGCAGTATGTTGGCGGGACTTTGCACCAACGCCGGTTTGGGACTTGTCGTCCTTTTGAAGAATACGAAAATGTGGAAGAGAAATCTGTTTATCGTCTTTTTGATGTATGTGTTCGGCGCTCTCATCGGAAGCTTGGTTAACGGGTTGCTATGGTTTATTTTATAGAGAGAAGGACCTATGAATTTTTTGAGTAAGCTTACAAGCGGCATTCGGCCTTATACGGCGGGCGAGCAGCTGAACGACAAGAGATACGTAAAGCTGAATACCAACGAAAATCCTTATCCTCCTTCGCCGAAGGTGAAGGAGGCGCTTTCCTCTATCGATCCGGAAAGATTGAAGCTGTATCCCTCGCCCAATGCGGACGTTTTGCGCGCCGCGATCGCGAAGGCGGAGGGCGTGGAGATCGAAAACGTCTTTTGCGGGAACGGGAGCGACGAGGTTCTCGCGCTTTGCTTTCCCGCCTTTTTCGACGGCGACGGGAAGGGAGCGTGCTTTGCCGACGTCACCTATTCCTTTTATCCCGTATTTTCGGAATTCTTTAAGATTCCGCAAAAAATCGTTCCTTTGAACGAGGATTATACGATGAATCTCGACGCCTTCTCGAAAACGGATTGTCAGGGATATTTCATAGCGAATCCCAACGCGCCTACGGGCGTCGGCCTATTGAAAGGGGAGATGGAAGCGTTTATTTCTTCCGTTCGCGAAAGGATCGTCGTTGCGGACGAAGCCTACATGGGATTCTTCGGAGAATCTTGCGCGACGCTCACAAAAAAATATGAGAATCTTCTCGTCGTAAAAACGTTCTCCAAATATTATTCCCTCGCCGGAATCCGTTGCGGGTATGCGATAGGAAACAAATATCTGATTGACGGACTTTTCCGCGCTAAGGATTGTTTCAATTCTTATCCGATCGATACCGTATGCCAAACGATTTGCGCCGCCGCCGTTTCCGACGCGGAATATTACGCGGAAAACGCGAGGTTGATTATCGGCGAAAGGGCGAGAGTAAGAAAAGAATTGACGGCTATGGGCTTTCTCGTACCCGAGAGTCGAGCCAATTTTCTTTTCGCCGGAAACAAAGAAAAGGGCGGGAAGTATATTTACGAGAAATTGAAGGAAAACGGCGTTCTCGTTCGGTTTTGGGATAGTCCGAAGCTGAAGGATTTTTGCCGTATTACCGTAGGAACGAAAGAACAGAACGATATTCTTCTACAAAAGCTGAAAAATATTTTAGGTTGATTTTTTAGCGAGGTAGTTATGCGGCTTGCCGATTTATCCGCACAGAAGCTGGCGGCAACGACGTACAAATGTGAATGCGGCAGGACTCACGAAATGCGGACGCAGATCCTTTTTTGTCCGAATCAGAGAGTAAAAGAAGTAATCGCGGAAAAGTTTCCGCTCCATAAAACGCTTTTCGTGACGGACAGACCGGAGAGGACGTTTTTCTCCTCCTTTCTTCCTTCCGATACGATGATTTTGCTGGAAGGGGAGGATAAGGACGTTCGGCAGTTGTTTGCCTTTCCCGAAACGATTCATCTCGTCGTGGCTTACGGCGGGAAACGCGTCGTGACGGACGCGAGATATTTTGCCACCGTCAGAGGGATCAAGTGCGTATGCGTCTGCGCCGAAGCGGATGCGGAAGGGCTGATCAGTCGGAGCGCGGGGCTCCGTTTGTTGGACAAAAAGCATCTTCTTCCCATAAAAATCCCCGATTTGATTTTCTTTAACCATCAGAATTTAGATAAAAAAACGGCGAAAGACGCTTTCATCTCGCTTGCGGTAGATACGCTTTCTCTCTACGAGCTGCGCTTTGGCGAGCTCGTATTGGGGAAAAAGGAAAGCTGCCGCGAAATCTATGAGATTGCTTACGATGTGTTTCTGCATCTGAGTAATATCCGTAAATGTTTCGACGCGGAAAGCACGCTGTTTGAGGAGAGTCTGCGCTGGAACTTTTGCAAAAGGGAAGGATTAGGGGATACGGAATGCGGTTATTTGTTTTCCTCTCTCGAGAACGACGAAAAATATTCCGCGTACGCGAAGGTACTCGACGTTTACGAGGCGTTTTTCTATTACGGCGGCTTGCGTAAGTTCTCCGTCCCCGATTATATGGCGAGAATACGCGCCGCCGCGTCGATGTTACATAAGAGCGAATTCGACGTTTCGGAGAAGTGTCGAATCCCTACGGTCAAGGAATTGGAAGAGCTCTCTTCTTCCTTTGAAAGGAATAGGAGGCTGTTCGCCCTTAGAGCCGGAGAATTGAAGAGCCGAAAGCAGGGAATTTTAGATTCCTATTCTTTTTTCGGCGGAATACAGAAGCCGGCGGATATCCGTCGGAAAATATGCGCTTTGCCGGAGCTTTCCGGTTGTTACGGAATTTTTTCGCTGATGAGGGATTTCGGATTGCTCGAACGGGGCAAGGCTGTTTAGAGGTTAGGAAGAATGGATATACGACAGCTGACAGAACAGACAAAAGTGTTTCTTCTCGATATGGACGGAACCATCTATTTCGACGAAACGCCTATCGGCGATATGATCGATACGTTGAAGCGTATGCGCGAGGCGGGGAAGAAATTGGTATATTTTACCAACAATTCCTCGAAGACGCCCGAGGAATATGTGAGCAAGTTGAAGAGGATCGGCTTTTGGGACGAGAGAGATCTCGTCTACACGTCCGGTATGGCCACGGCGGAATATATCAAGGAGTTTTACCCCGAAAAAAAAGTTTATCTCGTCGGGACGGACGCGCTGAAAGAAGATTTCAAAAGATACGGAATTCATCTCGTCGAGGAAAAACCCGATATCTGCGTGCTCGCTTACGACACCTCTCTTACGTTTGAAAAGCTGAGGAAGATCAATCAATATATCGTCGAGGGGGCGTTGTATCTTGCTACGCATCCCGATGCGGTTTGTCCGTCGAAAGACGTTTTTCCCCCCGACGTGGGTTCGTTTATCGCCCTCTTAGAGGTTTCGAGCGGAAGAAGACCTGACGTCGTCTGCGGAAAACCCTATACGACGATGGGCGACTGCATCAAACGGAAATTGGGCGTTTCCGCCGACAAGATCGCCATGGTGGGAGATCGGCTGCATACGGATATCCGTTTCGGCGTAAACAACGGATTTCATACCGTTCTCGTTATGAGCGGCGAGACGACGGAGGAAATAAGAGCTTCCTCTCCCGATCGGGCGGAGGCCGTATTGGATTCGCTGAACGATATCGTAAAATATTTATAGGCGTTCCTTCAACAATCGATCGGGATTTGTTTCGTTTTCGTCGCTTTTTACAAGAAAAAAATAAGCCGAAAATTCAAAAAAACGTTGTCGTCGTTCAAATTTATATTCCGACGAATGGAATAAAAGGTTAAATAGAATAAGACTTCGTTTTACGACAATAAGGAGTCGCCGAATGCGGCGACTCCTTATTTTATGTATGCAGATTTTTCGAGTTCGAGCAAGGGGGCCGTGCGATTCCGATTAGGGAAGCGATCGCGGGAATAGTCGGTCGTTCGCTTAACGGTTATCATTGCTCAAAAGCTTAATTACGATTGATAATATTGCTCCTGCGCCGACCAAAGTTTATAGTACAGCCCGTCGGTTTCCTCCAACAGACGTTCATGGGTTCCCGATTGAACGATTCGCCCCGCGTCGAAGACGAGAATTTTATCACAGAAGCGGCAGGAGGACATCCTGTGCGAGATAAAGACGGAGGTTTTTTCGCCGACGAGCTCGTTGAATTTGGAATAGACCTCGTATTCGCCGATGGGATCGAGCGCGGAGGTCGGCTCGTCGAGGATAACGATAGGGGAATCTTTGTATATCGCCCGCGCGAGGGCGATTTTTTGCGCTTCGCCGCCCGAAATTTCAATGCCGTCGTCGTTTTGCTTATAGATGGCGGTTCGAACGCCGTCGGGCATTTTGTCCACGTATGGAAGAATTCCCGCTTTATCGAGAGAGGAGCGTACTTTTTCTTCGTCATAATCCTTGCCGGCGGCAACGTTTTCCGCGACGCTCATGGCGAAGAGCTTGAAATCCTGAAAGACGACGGAGAAGACGCTCAGATACTCGGCATAGTCGTATTTTTTGATGTTTATTCCGTTCAATAAAATTTCTCCTTCCGTCGGGTCGTACAGCCTGCATAAAAGTTTGATGAAGGTTGTCTTGCCCGCGCCGTTTCTTCCGACGACGGCGAGCTTTTCGCCGACCGTGAATCGGAAGGAAACGTGATTCAGAATCATATTTTCCGTATTGGGATAACGGAAGGAAACGTCTTTAAATTCCAGCTCGTATCTGCAATCCGTCCGCTTTTCGACGGGGAGAGTTCCGTTGTATTTTTCAGACGGAATGGCTAAGAAATCCGTGAAGTGTTTTAAATAGGAGGTTTGCAAGCGAATATAAGTAACGGAATTGATAATGGATACGAAGGAGGCGTTAAATTGCGTAATCGCGCCGACCATGGAGATGATAGAGCCTGCGGAAATAAGTCCCAAAATCGCCTTTACGCCGACGAACACGTAGGAGACGATAACGCCGATTTGCAGCGCCGCGTTGGAAAGTCCCGTATAGATTCCGCCCTTTTTCTGCATCTTTCCGAGAGAGCCTTCACACGTCTTGTGGAACGCGGATAATTTTTTATGAAATAATTGATTTAGCGCGAATAATTTAATATCCTTGACGAAATGATAATCGATACAGAGATTCATCAAAGCGCCGCCTTCCCGGTTTGCTTGTACGTTCATTTGATAAAAGCGATATTGATCCTTTGCGGATATTTTTCCGATCAGGATCATAAGGGCGATGCCGATCGCGTTGGCGACGATGAGTAAAACGTACGACCATGGGGAATAGAAGAAGCCGGAGCCTTTTTCCGAGGAAGTGATAAGAAACATTCTGACGATCAGGACGACAGAATAGATAAGCGCGATGCTTCCGCTCAAAACGGCGCCGATGTAACGGTAGAGAGTAGGGAAGCCGCCGCTGCCGTTGCTGCCGTCAAGAGCCGCCTGCAGCCTTTGATGATACTCCGTTCGTTCGAGCTGTTCGTAATCCATTACCATACATTTTTTTGCAATTTCGTCTTTTACCGCAGTGTCCAGCCTTCCCGTTTTGCTATCGATTTTTGACGATAATAAATCTCCGAGAACGGTCAAAACCAAATTGGAGACGATCATGGGAACGACGTACCAAAATATCAGCGAACGGAAGGAGAGCGACGAAACGAGTCCGTCCAAAATGAGCGCCCCGAAAACAATATTGATAAACGGCTTAGTCGCCGTAAGGAAGGAGCCGAGAAGAGTAAGAATAAGAAGTCCCTTTGCCAGCTTATCGCCAAGACGAACGAGCGAAAATATCTCTTTAAGCTTCATGGGAATTCTCCTTATAATATTGACTTTGCATGGCGAACATTTCCGCATATTTTCCGCCGAGAGCCAAAAGCTCTTCGTGCGTGCCCTCCTCTACGATTTTACCCCGTTCAAAGAGCAGAATGCGGTCGCAAAATTTTGTGGAGGCTAACCGATGAGAGATAAAGACGGACGTCTTGTCTTTCATCAGGGAACGATATTTTTCATACATATCCGCCTCCGCCAAGGGATCGAGGGCGGCGGTGGGCTCGTCGAGGACGAGCAGGGGCGCGTCTTTATACAGAACCCGTGCAAACATAAGCTTTTGCATCTCTCCGCCCGAGAACGTCAATCCGTCCTCATCGATTTCCTTGGTAAGGGGAGTTCTTTCCTTTTTGGGGAGCGAGGCTATCTTTTCGTCTAAACCGGACAGGGCGAGACACCTCCATAGCTTTTCGTTATCCTCTTCTCCGTCCGGAACGCAGGCAATATTTTCCGAGACGGAAAAGGGGAATATGCGCACGTCCTGAAAGATACAGCCGATCAGCTTGTGGTATTCGTCGATGTTAAAATTTTTAACGTTTACTCCGTTTACGAGGATTTCGCCCTCCGTCGGCACGTACAGACCGCATAGAAGCTTTACGATCGTCGTCTTGCCTGCGCCGTTTATTCCGATCAATGCAAGCTTCTCGCCCGCGCGAAGGGTGAAGGACAGGTTTTTTATCGTCGGCGTTTCGCATTCCGGATAGGTAAACGTTACGTTTCGGAAGGCTACCGTCAAAGGGAGGGATAAGGAACGGATATCTTCGCCCTCGCCGTAGTTGTAAGCGTCCTCCTTTTCCAGAAACGCGCGCAATTTATTGGTCGAAAGGCTCTCCCGCCTCATCTCTCCGGAGGCGACGATAAGACCGGAAAGCCATGTGGAAAATCCCGCGATGACGCCGATCATAAACGTAAAGGTCGTAATATCGATTTTCCCCGCGGAAAAGGAGAAAATGAGAACGGCGTAGGCGACGATATCCCGCACGGCTCCCAATAAGGAGTTGGAAAGCTTCGGGTAAAAATAACGCCTGTGGATTCCGTCTAACGCTTGCGTCCGTTCGTCCGTCAGCTTTTTTGCGTAGCCGTATAGCCATTTTTCCATCTTATAGAGCCGAATATCTTTTCCGTAAGAGATATCTCTTGCCTGATTAAACAGATTCTCGCTCTTCATCCAATGATCGGAGAAAAAGCGCGCTTGCTTTTTTTCAAAGCGGAGGGCTAAAAAGTAAAGGACGTAGTTCGCCGCAATCATGGCGGCGAAAACGACGAAGATAAACGGGCTTGCGAACGCCGCCAGAACGGCGTAGACGATCACTCCGATCAAATTGACGATCCATTCGGGAATGCATCGCATCATATTTTCGATCCCCGTAGAATTGCCCATCGTGACCTGTATAGCCTCCGCCTTGCTTCTTTGTCCCTCGTTGCTTTCAAACGCCCCGTAATCCGTCCGTATACATTTATCGGCGATAACGGTGTGAAAACGGAGGACCCTCGTTAAGAGCCTTTTCGAAAAGAGGACATTCTTTTCATACGCCTGAAAAAACAGCAGAGCCGCATACATCAGGCATACGGATAAAATGACGAGCGCGTATTTTGTCACGGTATTCGCGCCGGTTAAAAACCGCACGGCGATCGCGGGAATCATGGTCGCGATTACCGGAATCAGAAGACTTACGAAGACATAGAGAACCGTTTTTACGGTGATGAATTGATCGTATTTTACTTCCTCGGAATAAACGTATTTCGCATTTTGCCATACCGAATATTTTTTCATAGCTTATTCTCCTTGTTGTCGGAATGACTGTATTTTAGCAAAATTCCCCGAAAAAATCGGGGAATGGCGCAAAAGGCTTTCAATTTGTCACGAACGGTTAAAGGGGAAGTAAAATTTCCGTGGCGAATACGCCCGGTTCGTTCTGGCGGTTGACGTGCCCGCCGTATTTTTTTACCGCGCCGTCGATGCGCTTCAAGCCGTGACCGTGATTGCCTCGTTTGTTTGAAATATACGCTTCGTCGATCTTTCTCGCTTTTTCCGCAGTGGAATTGACGCAGGATATATAAAACTGACGCTTGAATACGCCGAGGTACAGACGGATAAATTTATCCTCCGTTTTTACGGCGGATTCGACGGCGTTGTCTAAAAGGTTTCCCAAGATAATACAGAGATCGAGATCGCTCGCCGAAATGGTTTTGGGTACGTTCAACGTATAATCCACTTTGATCTTATTTTCAATCGCGAGGGAAAGCTTGGAATTGAGGATGGCGTCCACGGGCACGTTTCCCGTCTCCGAAAGGAGGCGGACGGAGGACAAATCGCTTTCCAAGGAGGAAAGGTACGTTTGAGCCGCCAAAACGTTGCCTTCCGAGAGATAGGCCTTCAGGGTTTGCAGGTGGTTATGGTAATCGTGCCGCCAACCGCGCATCTGCGCGTAGAGGGTGTGCACCTCCTCCACCTGTTTCATGAATATCTTATTTTGCTCTCCGGCGATCTTTTTTTCCGTGCGACGGAGCAGAAGAAAAAAACCGACGGCGAGGATAAGAATGATGGCGGCGATCAGGGAAATATAGGCGACGGGCTTCACGATTGCTCCTCCTTGTTGATCGAAATAAACCGTTTGCAGAATTCGTCGGCGGCTCTGCGGCTCAAAGGCACGCTTCCCGATTGAAAATATACGTCGTTTTTTCCAATCCTTTCAACCTTTCCGACGTTGACGAGGTAGCTTCTGTGAGAAAACGCAAAAGATTCCTTCAATTTGTCCGAAAAATCTTTAAACGTCCCTCGTGTAAGATATTCCCCCGTTTCCGTGACGAATCTGAGGTGGTGCCCGACGGATTCTATAAACAGGAGAGAATCGCTCTCTATCTTTATTTTTTCGCCGTCCGCTTCGAGGATGAGGGGAACGCTCCTTTTTATTCTTTTTGACAGCGAGGAAAAAATTTCTTTTATCTTTTCCGCCGTCGCGGGCTTCAGCAAATAGCGCAGAGCTTGCACCTCGTATCCTTCGAGCGCATAGGCGGGGGCGTTTGTCACGAATACGATGACGGCGTTTTCGTCCGCCCGCCGTATTTTGCGGGCGACCTCCATGCCGTTCATCCCCTTCAATTCGATATCGAGGAAGATCGCGTCGAACGGGAAAGCGTTTCCGCATTCAAAAAGCATCTCTTCCGCCGAGCGGTACTCGGTAAAGACGGCGGCGGGCGAAGCTTCCTTTATCCGTTTTTTCAGCTCTTCCGCCTGTATACGGTTGTCCTCGAGAATACAGATATCCATAATTTTAAAAGGATCTTGAAAAGCTATTCATTCTCACGTATCAGGAAAAAGCGTCATCCGATCCTTCTTATAAAAGGATGATAATCGAGAATGCTGTCGATTTCGGCGATCGTTTCGTTGGAGAGCTTGAGCCCGCTCGCACGGACGTTGCTTAAAAGCTGTTCGGGCTTGCTCGCGCCCGTGATGACGGAAGAGATTTGTTTCTTGCGTAAAATCCAAGCCAAAGCGAGAACGGAGAGGGGAACGCCGAGCGAATCGGCTATGGGAATAAGCTTTTCCACTTTATCCAAGTTCTCGTCGGTCAGCAGTCTGTTGATCTGCTTATCCGCCTGCCAGGTGGCGCGGCTTCCTTCGGGGAGAGGCTGTCCCTTCCGATATTTTCCCGTAAGCAATCCCTGCGCAAGGGGAGAGAAGGGGACGATTCCCAGCCCGTTTTTCTCCGCAATCCCCATAATTTCATCCTCGATATATCTGTCCATCATGTTATATTGAGGCTGAATGACGCTCATCGGGTGCAAATGGTTCTCCCTGATGACGGCGAGGGCTTCCGTGATCTGAACGGGCGACCATTCCGAAACGCCGTAATAGAGTACTTTCCCCGCTTGTACCAGATCGGACAAGACCTGCATGGTTTCTTCTATGGGCGTCGTGGGGTCAAATCTGTGACAGAAGTACATATCTACGTAATCCACTCTCAGATTTTTTAAGGATTTATCGAGCTGTTCGATAATGTGCTTGCGGGAAAGTCCGAAGTCGTTCGCTCCCGGTCCCATGGGGAAGAACACCTTCGTCGAGACGACGTATTCGTTTCTCGCATGATCCGAAAGAACTTTGCCCAAGAAACGCTCCGCCGCTCCGCCGGAATAGCCGTCGGCGCAATCGAAGAAATTTACGCCGTTGTCGAAGGCGACGTTCACCGTCTTTTTGGCAGTTTCCTCGGCTGCGGTTCCGTTTAAATTTGTTACCCAGGAGCCCAAGGCGACTTCGCTCACTTTCAGTCCCCATTTGCCTAAATTGCGATATTTCATAAACAATCTCCTTTAATGATTAGATTTGATTTTCAACGGGAATATTCGAAGGTTTTTCTTCTTTATAAAGCATTTTGATGAAGAGGGGGGCGAGAAGAGAAGAAATAATAATGATGAAACAGACGTAGGTTATGATATTCGAGCTTACCAGTCCCGCGTTTTCGCCCGTTTGCGCGCAAACCAGAATGACCTCCGCTCTCACCATCATGCCGAATCCGATCTTCGCGGAATCCTTCCTGCCGAATCCGGTTATCAATCCTCCCGCGCCGCAGCCGATCAGCTTTCCTAAAAGTCCTACGGCGATGTAACAAAGACCGAAGGCGATCCATATGCCTTTGAACGCGTCGAACCGAAAGGAGCTGATGCCGATATTGGCGAAGAACACGGGCGTAAAGATGAGATATCCGAGACTATCCGCCTTTTTTTCCGAATAATCGCTGTCGTGCATTCCGCAAAGCATAACGCCGGCGAGATAGGCGCCCGTTATTTCCGCCACGCCGAATATTTTTTCCGCAAGATAGGCGTACAGAAAAGCGAAAGCGATGGAAAATATGGGCAGCCTTCTGTGGTGGGGATATCTCTTATCCATCCAAGCGAAGAGCTTTCTTGCGAGGATTCCCATTACTATGGCGAACAGGAAGAAGAGAAGAATTTTGACCGCCACGAGGATCGCGTTCGGCGTAAACCAAGTTACGCCGGTCGTTTCGGTCGCCGTTGCGGACGGATTTAATCCCGTGAGAACGGAAAGGATGATAATGCCGACGACGTCGTCGAGAACGGCGGCGGAGACGATGGAGGCGCCCTCCTTCGTATTCAGCTTGTCGAGCTCTTTTAGCGTGGCGACGGTGATCGATACGGAAGTCGCCGTTAAAATGGCTCCGTAGAACAGATCGGAAAGGAGATTTACCGAGCCCTTCGCCCCCTCTGCGTCGGGGAGAAGCGCGATATCGCTGAAATAATCAAACAGCACGGCGACGCCGAATCCGAGCGCCATAGGGACGATCACGCCGAGCAATGTGATGACGACGGAAGCCGCGCCGGTCGCTCGAATCTGCTTTAAATTCGTCCCGAGACCTGCGGAGAACATGATGAGGACGACGCCGATTTTTGCGAGCGTCTGATAGATAGCTTTCGCTTCGTCGCAAAACAGCGCGTGATAGATAAAACCGCCCGCGCCCGTTCCGTTCTCTTCCACGCCGGGAATAAATTGAACGAGTCCTATTAAAATCCCCGCGATCAACATTCCGACGACGGCGGGTAGCGTTATCTTTTTGGAAACGAGTCCGAGAAGCTTCGATAATATCAATATTAACGCCAACGGAAGAAAGATTTCAAACGCTTCAAATTCCATCATGTGCCAAATTCTCCTGATAACGAGATAACAGCGATTTTCAGATAAAACATCTAATACTTATTATAATTGCTTTTCTGTGAAATGTAAATGAAAAAGTATTTTTGAACGAAAAAATATTTTTATATCGAATTTGACGTTGTTAGTCTATTGACAAAAAATAAGGTTTATTGTATAATAATTTGTAATGAACGGTTATGTTTTAAATGCTATTTGAAACGTAAATTTTAATATGTAAGGAGAGTTTCTATGTTTAAAATTGTAAGGAAACAGTCTTTGAATCCTACCGTAACATTGATGGAGATCGAAGCGAAGTATGTTGCAAAAAAAGCGGAGCCCGGTCAGTTTATCATTTTACGTACCGATGCGGAAGGCGAGCGCATTCCTTTGACGGTGGCGGGGTACGACAGAGAAAAGGGAACCGTTACGATTATTTTTCAGATCGTCGGCGGAGCGACGGAGAGATTGAATCACATGAACGAAGGCGATTATCTCCAGGATTTCGTCGGACCCTTGGGCAATCCCACCGAGACGAAAGGGCTGAAAAAAGTATGCGTCGTCGGCGGCGGCGTCGGCTGTGCGATCGCTCTGCCCATCGCTCGGAAGCTGAAGGAGGAGGGCGCGGACGTTACCTCCATTATCGGCTTCAGAAGTAAGGATATCGTTATTCTCGAAGAGGAATTTAAAGCCGCGTCCGGCCGTTTCTTTATGATGACGGACGACGGAAGCTACGGCAGAAAGGGAAACGTTTGCGTCCCCTTGAATGAAATGCTTGAAGCGGGCGAAACGTTCGACGAGGTCATCGCCATCGGCCCGCTCGTCATGATGAAGTTCGTATGCCTCGCCACAAAGCCTAAGGGGATTAAAACGGTCGTCTCCATGAATCCGATCATGATCGACGGTACCGGTATGTGCGGCGGCTGTCGTCTCACCGTCGGAGGCAAGATGAAATTCGCCTGCGTCGACGGTCCCGATTTCGACGGACACGAGGTGGATTTCGACGAGGCGATGTTCCGTTCCAGAATCTATTGCGATTTCGAAAAGAAAGCGAGAGAAGAAGCTTGTAATCTCTTTTCCAAGGAGGTAAAATAATATGCCTAAATTTAATATGAATCCTTTGAAGAATCCGATGCCTTCTCAGGAACCCGACGTAAGAAATAAGAATTTTAAAGAGGTAACTTTGGGCTATACGCCCGAAATGGCAATCGACGAAGCGAAGAGATGCTTAAATTGCCGAAACAGACCTTGCGTTCAGGGCTGTCCCGTCAACATCGCTATTCCGGAGTTCATCGCTCAGGTGGCTGTCGGAGATTTTGAAGCGGCTTATCAGATTATCGCGCAGTCCTCTTCTCTTCCCGCCGTATGCGGGCGCGTATGTCCTCAGGAAACCCAATGCGAGGGAAAATGTACCAGAGGCATTAAGGCAGGATGCGAATCCGTCGGTATCGGACGTCTCGAAAGATTCGTCGCCGACTACCATAACGCCAACGCCGAGGTGAAACCGGTCGAAATTCCCTCCAACGGGCATAAGGTCGCCGTCGTCGGTTCGGGTCCTTCCGGTCTTACCTGCGCGGGCGATCTCGCAAAGCTCGGTTACAAGGTAACCGTTTTCGAGGCGCTCCATCTCGCCGGAGGCGTGCTCGTCTACGGTATTCCCGAATTCAGACTTCCCAAAGCGATCGTGCAAAAGGAAGTAGACAACTTAAAAGCAATGGGCGTGGAAGTGCTTACCGATATGGTCATCGGTCGCGTCATTACGATTCAGGAGCTGATGGAAGAATATCACTTTGAGGCGGTATTCATCGGATCCGGCGCGGGCTTGCCTAAATTTATGAATATTCCGGGAGAAAATCTTAAAACCGTATTTTCCGCAAATGAATTCCTCACGCGCTCCAACCTCATGAAAGCGTATAACGAGGACTCCACGACGCCTATTTATCGCGGCAAGGTTGTCGCTGTCGTAGGCGGCGGCAACGTCGCCATGGACGCGGCGAGAACGGCAAAGCGTCTCGGCGCCGAAGTACATATCGTGTACCGCAGATCGATGGACGAGCTCCCCGCGAGAAAGGAAGAGGTCGAACACGCGGAGGAAGAGGGTATCGTCTTCGATATTCTCACCAACCCGATTGAAATTTTCGCTACCGATACAAAGGATCCGAGGGATCCCGCTTACGGATACGTCGCCGGAATGAAGTGCATCAGGATGCAGCTCGGCGAACCCGATGCAAAGGGAAGAAGAAGACCCGTTGAAATTCCCGGAAGTGAATTTTCTATGCCGGTCGACGCGGTCATCATGTCTCTCGGAACCTCTCCGAATCCCCTGTTGAAGAATACGACTCCCTCTCTCGAAACACAGCCCCACGGCGAAATCACGACGGACCCCGAAACCGGGAAGACCTCCATTGAGGGTGTGTTCTGCGGCGGCGACGCCGCAACCGGCGCGGCCACGGTGATCAAGGCTATGGGCGCGGGTAAAATTGCCGCCAAATCGATTGACGAATATATCAAATCGAAGACGGCATAAGAGATCGAAAAAACTGATTATTTAACATAATTTTTTACGTTTTTCGACAAATAAAACAAAAATATCGTAAAATAATCTCTTGACTTTTCTTTACAAGATGGTAAAATGTTGTTATAATATTTATCAATAAGGTAAGGAGAGTCGGAGATTTTTTATGAATAAAGTTTCAATTTTGATATTGGAGAGCAATGCGGATTTTCTCAGTCAATTAAAGGAATACTTCGGGAGAAATGAAAAGTTTGAATTGGTAGGAGATAGCGACGACGGCTCGGAGGGCGTTGATCTTATTCAAAGATTTTCGCCCGACGCCGTATTACTTGGACTTGTGTTGAAGGGAATCGACGGCATCGGAGTTCTCGAAAAGATTAAAGAGAAGAAAATTCAATGCGCAAGCGTCGTCATGGGCGCCTTTTCCGACGACAGCATCATCAATCGCGTCATGAGCAAAGGAGCGGACTATTACATTGTAAAGCCCTTTTCGCCCGAGGTCGCCGAGAGGAGGATTCTTGAAAGTATCGAATCGAACGCCGAAGGTCGGTCGAAGCTTTCCTCCGTTAGAAGGAGGGCGATGGACGAGGAGATCAGCTCCATATTCATTTCTATCGGAATTCCTCCCCACATCAAAGGATACAGTTATTTGCGGGAGGGGATTAAGATGACGGTATTGAAGCCCTCCATCATCAATAACGTAACGAAGGAATTGTATCCGAAGATCGGAGAAAAATTCGATACGAGCGCAAGCAAGGTCGAACGAGCGATCCGACACGCGATCGAAGTGGCTTGGAATAGGGGAAGAATCGATGCGATCAATTCCGTGTTCGGAGCCAGAGTCTATATCGGAACCGAGAAGCCGACGAATAGCGAATTTATCGCTCTTGTCGCCGATAAGCTCATTCTCGAAAATATGTTATAAAAAAACTTGTCAAACGAAGCGAAGCTTGCTTGATAGAATAAAAGCTCCTATGCCGAACGGCATAGGAGGCTTTTATCAATCCTCTAAAATATTCTTCGAAAACCCACGATTTCGATTGATTCTACGAATCCGCGTCGTCGGTAATATCTTCGGTCAGTTCCTCAAACGAAACGTTTCATATATTTCCACATATTTTACACTGATATCTTGCCGATCCAGCTTTGGTCGTCCCGAATTTTATCTGTTGTTCTACACTTCTGCGACACGGGCGTTTCCTGCCTCTATTTTCTCTGCTGTCCTCACATCTCTATTTTATCAAGAAATCTTTTTTTGTCCACTCCTAAATGAGAGGAAGGCGCTCTTTCGAAACGGGCGGGATTCCCTTTTGTCTCGGAGA